>NZ_JBSFKO010000008.1:127032-317848 GCF_053598575.1 Streptomyces sp. NPDC001100 | reverse complement strand
GCACCGCGGGGCTGAAAGACCGCACTGCGGCAGGCGCGCACGACAGGTGTCGCGCATGCGCCGGCAAGTGGGTGAATCGCCGGCGGCCGCCGCGGGCCGCGGGCCTCGATCTGTGAGCCGCCAGCCTGCGAGCCGCCAGCCGCCCCGAACGCGTGCCCGCCCCGGTCAGGAGCGCCGGCGCTTCTTCGAAGGGTTGCCGGTGCGGCGAGTCGTGCGCTTCTCGTGCCGGGCCACGGCCGTCTTGTACTCCTCGCGGTGGAGTTTCTCGCCGGGGGCCTCGGTGAAGGAGCGGAAGAAGTAGGCGAGGAGGGAGCCGACGAAGCCGATGCCCAGGAGGCCGCGGAGGGAGGCCTGGCGGTCGGGGTCGGGGCGCTTCTTGAAGCTCTCCCAGGTGTGGCCGAAGGCGAGGGCGCTGCAGACCGCGAACATCACGATGACGAGGAGGGTGACGAAGCTGCCGACGTCCGCGATCTGGAGGCCCTGGTAGGCGAAGCGGAGGATCAGGCAGGAGGCGACGGCGGCGGCGAGGGAGCCGGCTGCCGCGGCGATACGGCGGGGGGTGTAGCCGTTGTCGTGGTTCACCCAGGTGGTGCCGAAGAAGCGGAGGGGCTCGGGGCGGGGGCCCGTGCCTGTACCCGCGTCTGTGCCTGGGGAGCCCGCGGGGGTGTCCTGGGTGCCGGTCTCGTCGTTCACGGGACGATTATGGCTCCGGGGGCGGGCGCGGGCTCCCGTCGGGGGCTCAGGCGCAGCGGGAGGCTATGTAGCCGTCGCTGCCCGTGTTCACGTACGCGTCCGAGACGAACTCGCCGTTGCTGATGTTGTCCCAGATGTTCGAGGTGCCGTAGGTGCCCGTGACCGTCGTCCCCGGCGTCTGGCAGTAGATCGGCACCTTGGAACCCCCGGGCAGGGTGCCGACGATGCTGTAGTTCGTGCCGGGGCCGCTGCGAACGTAGAGGGTGACGTTGGCCGTCGTGTAGGTCTGCACCGCGCTGGCGGTCACCGGTGAACCCATCACGAGAAGAAGGGCTCCGGCCGTGCCCGCGACGAGGACGGATGCGCGTCTTCGGAATGTCACGAGTATCCCTTGGGTGGCGGTGGAGTCAGGAGCAGCGCGGGCGGACGTAGCCGTCGCTGCCGGTGTTCACATAGGCGTCGGAGACGTACTCGCCGTTGTCGATGTTGTCCCAGATGTTCGTCGTGCCGTAGTAGCCCGTCACCGTGGTGCCCGGCGTCTGGCAGTAGATCGGGACCTGGGAGCCCTCGGCGAGGACGCGGACGATGGTGTAGCCGGTGCCGGGGCCGCTGCGGACGTTGACGCGGGTGTTGGGTGCGATGGAGTAGTAGTGCAGGGCCGCGGCGGCCGTCGTGACGGCTTCCGTCGTGGCTTCGCCCTCGGCCTCTGGTGCGCGGTCAACAGACATGAAAAACCTCCCCCGTTGGACCCCATGACTGCCATGGGGCAACGATGATTCCCTCAAATCACGCCACGAAACACATGTGCGCAATTCGCACGCGGAGGCCAGCAAGCCGCCTCTGTCGCGTACGGGTCATCGACTAGGCTCCGTGCGTCGCGCGCGCGGACGATCAGCACGGGGGTGGACCCATGGCGCCACAGCGCAACACCGGAGCGGGCGCGGAAGCGGAACTTCCCGAGTACGCCGGTCACTACCGCCTGCAGTCGTGTCTGGGCTCCGGCGGCATGGGTGTGGTCCATCTCGCGCAGAGCACCTCCGGGATGAAGGTCGCCGTGAAGGTCGTGCACGCGGAGTTCGCGCAGGATCCCGAGTTCAGGGGGCGGTTCCGGCAGGAGGTGGCGGCGGCCCGGCGGGTGAGCGGGGCCTTCACCGCGCCGGTGGTCGACGCCGACCCGGAGGCCGAACGGCCCTGGATGGCCACGTCGTTCATCCCCGGGCCGACCCTGTCCGAACATGTGAAGCGGAACGGGCCGATGGCGCCCGGCGAGTTGCGCCGGCTGATGGCCGGACTGGCCGAGGCGCTGCGTGACATCCACCGGGTCGGTGTCGTGCACCGGGACCTGAAGCCCAGCAACGTACTGCTCGCCGAGGACGGGCCGAAGGTCATCGACTTCGGTATCTCGCGGCCGAAAGACAGCGAACTGCGGACGGAAACAGGCAAGTTGATCGGCACGCCGCCGTTCATGGCACCGGAGCAGTTCCGGCGCCCTCGGGAGGTCGGGCCGGCCGCCGACATCTTCGCGCTCGGGTCCGTCCTGGTGCACGCGGCGACGGGGCGGGGTCCTTTCGACTCCGACAGCCCGTACGTCGTCGCCTATCAAGTCGTCCACGACGAGCCGGACTTGGCCGGCCTGCCGGAGAACCTCGCGCCGCTGGTGCTGCGGTGCCTCGCCAAGGAGCCCGAGGACCGGCCCACGCCGGACGAGCTGATGCGTGAACTGCGGTCGGTGTCGGCCTCGTACGACACGCAGGCGTACATACCGGCGCAGCGGGCCGGTGTCAGCCCGGTGTCCGAGCCCCCCGCGGTAGAACCCGAACAGCCTGAACAGGCCGGGCCGCGGCGCGGAAGACGGTTGCGCAAGCGGGTCGTGCTCGGGGCGGGTGCGCTCGGGCTGGCCGCGATCGGCACACTCGCCGCGCTCCAGTTGTCCGACGACGCCGACCCGGCACCGACGAGCGCCTCTCCGCACACCGCGCCCAGCGCCACGTTCGGCGGATGGCAGACGGCACCGGTCTCGAAGAAGAGCACACCTCAATGCTCCTACGGGGACGGGAAGTTGCTCTGCGCTCAGCCCGGCGTGGTGTTCGCGCTGGACCCGTCAGACGGCCGGGTGCTGTGGCGGCACTCCGTCGCCACGACCCACAGGAACGGGCCGCCGGTGCTGTCTGGCGGCCTGGTGCAGCCCTCGTTGGACACCGGCCGACGTCTGGAGGCGCTCGATCCCGCCTCGGGCAAGGCGCGTTGGCAGCGGACCGTCCCCGCGTACACCGGGCTCGCGGACGCCGGCGGCATGCTCCTGCTCACCCATGCGGACGGGACGGTCACCGGTGTGGACGGCGCCTCGGGTACCACGAAGTGGAGCCGTCGGATTCCGGGCCAACCAGCGCCGTACTTCACCTCGTTCGAGGGCGACCCGGCGGCGTACGCGACGAACACGGCCGACGACGGGGCGAGCACACGGGTGACCGCGGTCGATCCGGACACGGGTGAGGTGAGCTGGGACGCGCGTCTGCACGGGACGTTGAAGCCCGTCGGCACGGCCGGCGGGTCCGTCTTCCTCCTCTCGGTCGACTCGGTCTACAACTCCGCGAAGGCCGTGGTCCGTTACACCCCGGGCGCCGGGACCGTGCGACGCGTGCCGCTGCACCTGCCGCTCGACCAGGGGCACGGAACCGTGCACGGGCATGTCGTGTACGTCATGGGGGCGGGCGGCTCGCTGGTGGCCGTGGACATGGACGCGCGCAAGCAGTTGTGGAGTCTGGAGACGGCCGTGGTGCGGGGATCCACACCGGTCGCGGACGGGCGGCAGGTGTATGTCACCGCCGCGGACGGGCGGTTGCTCGCGGTGGACGCCCGCGCGGGACGACTCGTCGGGCAGACACCCGCCCGCCTCGACTCCAACTCGGACCAGGTCAGCGCGGCCCTGCCCGAACCCGTCGTGGCAGACAACCACGTCTACGCCGCCGCCCCCGACGGCACGGTCTTCGCCGTCAACTCCCTTACGCCCGGGGCCTGGTAGCCGTAGCGAGGCCAACTCCCTTACCCCCGGCGGCTGGTAGCCGTGGCGAGGTCAACTTCCCTATGACGGGAGCTTGGTAGCCGTAGCGAGGCCAACTCCCGCACCCCCGGCGCCTGGTGGCGGCAGGCGAAAGGGCCGCCCCCGTCGGAACGGAAGCGGCCCCAGGAAGCAGTTGTGCCTCAGCCCAGCTTGCTGACGTCCCGCACCGCGCCCCGGTCCGCGCTGGTGGCCATCGCGGCGTAGGCGCGCAGGGCCGCCGAGACCTTGCGCTCGCGGTTCTTCGGGGCGTAGCGGCCCTCCAGCGCGGCCTCGCGGCGGGCCAACTCGGCGTCGTCCACGAGGAGTTCGATGGAGCGGTTCGGGATGTCGATGCGGATGCGGTCGCCGTCCTCGACGAGGGCGATGGTGCCGCCGGACGCCGCCTCCGGGGACGCGTGACCGATCGACAGGCCCGAAGTGCCGCCGGAGAAGCGGCCGTCGGTGATCAGGGCGCAGGTCTTGCCGAGGCCGCGGCCCTTGAGGAAGGAGGTCGGGTAGAGCATCTCCTGCATACCCGGGCCGCCCTTGGGGCCCTCGTAGCGGATGACGACGACGTCGCCGTGCGTCACCTGCTTGTTGAGGATCTTCTCGACGGCCTCTTCCTGCGACTCGCAGACGACCGCCGGGCCCTCGAAGGTCCAGATGGACTCGTCGACGCCGGCCGTCTTCACGACGCAGCCGTCGACGGCGAGGTTGCCCTTGAGGACCGCGAGGCCGCCGTCCTTGGAGTAGGCGTGCTCGGCGGAGCGGATGCAGCCCTCGGCCGCGTCCTCGTCCAGCGCCTCCCAGCGCTCGGACTGGGAGAAGGCCTCGGCGGAGCGGACGCAGCCGGGCGCCGCGTGCCACAGCTCGACGGCCTCCGGGGACGGGGATCCGCCGCGCACGTCCCAGGTCTTCAGCCAGTCCGCGAGGGACGGGCTGTGGACGGAGTGAACGTCCTCGTTCAGCAGACCCGCGCGGTGCAGTTCGCCGAGCAGGGCGGGGATGCCGCCGGCGCGGTGGACGTCCTCCATGTAGTACGTGCGGTTCTTCGCGACGTTCGGGGCGACCTTGGCGAGGCACGGGACCCGGCGCGAGACCTCGTTGATCTCCTCCAGGCCGAAGGCGACGCCCGCCTCCTGCGCCGCGGCCAGCAGGTGCAGGATCGTGTTGGTGGAGCCGCCCATCGCGATGTCGAGGGCCATGGCGTTCTGGAAGGCCGCGAAGGTGGCGACGTTGCGCGGCAGGACCGTCTCGTCGTCCTGCTCGTAGTAGCGGCGGGTGATGTCCATCACCGTGCGGGCCGCGTCCTGGTACAGGCCCTTGCGCGCGGTGTGCGTGGCGAGGACCGAGCCGTTGCCCGGCAGCGAGAGGCCGATGGCCTCGGTCAGGCAGTTCATCGAGTTGGCGGTGAACATGCCGGAACAGGAGCCGCAGGTCGGACAGGCGTTCTCCTCGATGTTGAGGACGTCCGCGTCGGAGATGCTCTCGTTGGCCGCGTCGACCATCGCGTCGATCAGGTCCAGGGTGCGGACGGTGCCGTCCTGGAGCGTGGCGCGCCCGGCCTCCATGGGACCGCCGGAGACGAAGACCGTCGGGATGTTGAGGCGGAGTGCCGCCATCAGCATGCCCGGGGTGATCTTGTCGCAGTTGGAGATGCAGATCAGGGCGTCGGCGCAGTGCGCCTCGACCATGTACTCCACGCTGTCCGCGATCAGGTCACGGGACGGGAGGCTGTAGAGCATCCCGCCGTGGCCCATCGCGATGCCGTCGTCGACCGCGATGGTGTTGAACTCGCGGGGGATGCCGCCGGCCGCGGTGATCGCCTCGCTGACGATCCGGCCGACGGGCTGGAGGTGGGTGTGGCCGGGCACGAACTCGGTGAAGCTGTTCGCCACCGCGATGATCGGCTTCCGGCCGATGTCCGCACCGGGTACACCGGAGGCGCGCATAAGGGCGCGGGCGCCCGCCATGTTGCGTCCGTGGGTGACTGTGCGGGACCTCAGCTCGGGCATCGTCGCTCGCTCCTTCAGACAGATAGGGCTGATATCGAGCGTACGCCGGTCATCCAGGGGGCGGACACGGTGTCCGCATCGCGGGACGCATGTCTCACGCGGAGACAGGGCCGAGGACGGGATCACGGCCCCGTCAGATGCCCCTGCACCACCGGTGCCAGCCGCGCGATGATCTGCTCCGGGTCCGCCGATGCCACCGGTTCGATCTTGATGACGTACCGCATCATCGCGACCCCGACGATCTGCGCCGCCGCGAGTTCGGCGCGCAGTTCCGGGTCCGGGACGTCGAGCTGGCTCGCGATGCGGCGCAGCAGCTGCCCGGTGATCAGACGGCGGAAGACGGCCGCCGCGGCCTCGTTGTTCACGGCCGACCGGACGATGGCGAGCAGCGGGGTCCGGGTCACCGGGTTCTCCCAGAGCCCGAAGATCATGCGGGTCAGCCGCTCGCCGATGCCGTCGGGCGGGCCGTCGAGCAGCGTGTCCCGGGACCTGAGCACGGGTGCGAACGCCACCTCGACAGCCGATTCGAAAACCTGTTCCTTGGTGCCGAAGTAGTGGTGCACGAGCGCCGAGTCGACCCCGGCCGCCTTGGCGATGGCACGCACGGACGTCTTCTCGTAGCCCCGCTCGGAGAACTGCTCCCGCGCCGCGGACAGGATGCGGTCGCGGGTGTCGGCGGACTCCGTACGAGGGGGCCGGCCCCGGCGCTTGGCGATGGCGTCGGTCACCGCCGGGGCACCTTCACGGCCGAGGCCAGATGCAGCCGCGTGAAGGCGAGCGCCTCCGCGAGATCGGCCTCGCGTTCGGCGCCGGACATCGCGCGCCGGGTGTTGACCTCGATGACGACATGGCCGTCGAAGCCGGTCGTCGCGAGCCGTTCCAGCAGTTCGGCGCAGGGCTGGGTGCCGCGGCCGGGGACCAGGTGCTCGTCCTTGTTGGAGCCGTTGCCGTCGGCGAGGTGGACATGGCCGAGCCGGTCGCCCATGCGCTCGATCATCTCGGTCGCGTCGGTGCGGGCGGTCGCGGTATGGCTGAGGTCGATCGTGAAGTGCCGGTAGTCGTCCTGCGTCACGTCCCACTCGGGGGCGTAGGCGAGCATCTCGCGGTCGCGGTAGCGCCACGGGTACATGTTCTCCACGGCGAACCGCACATCCGTCTCGTTCGCCATCCGCCAGATCCCGCTGACGAAGTCCCGCGCGTACTGGCGCTGCCAGCGGAACGGCGGATGCACGACGACCGTGCTCGCGCCCAGCTTCTCGGCGGCCGCCTGGGCGCGCTGGAGCTTGATCCACGGGTCGGTGGACCACACCCGCTGCGTGATGAGCAGGCACGGCGCGTGCACGGCGAGGATCGGGACCTGGTGGTAGTCGCTGAGTCTGCGCAGCGCCTCGATGTCCTGGCTGACCGGGTCGGTCCACACCATGACCTCGACGCCGTCGTAACCGAGGCGCGCGGCGATCTCGAAGGCCGTCGCCGTCGACTCCGGATACACGGACGCCGTGGACAGCGCGACCTTCGCATCCGGGATGCGCACGACTGGTTCTGCCACGGAGGACAGACTACGGGGCGGCGCTTTGCGCGGGGGAGCCGGTTGCTGTGTCCGCCCTGTGCGGGGTACGGCAACCGGCCATCTCCGGCGCGGGGCCGCGTTGTGGCGATACTTCATGCGGGTCTGATACGTCGGGTGCCGGGTGGGTGTTCAGCATGGGCGGGCGTCGGAGGAGTCGGACGGGCGCACCGGCCATGGGTGGGCGTGCGCGGGCGTGCGTGCGCCAACACTGGGCGTGCAGGCCGACAGCGGCTGCGCGCGTGCACTGCGGACGGGGGCGCGGGCGCCATGGGTTGGCGGGGGCGCGAACGCCCGGGCCGGTCGGAGGCGCGACCAGCCCAGGCGGACAGCCATGCGCGTACGTCACGACCACCATCCGAGTAGGTCACGATCACCACGCGCGTGCGGCACGGAGAGACACAGGCGCGTGCGGCACGAACGGCCACGCGCGCGTGCGTCGCGGCCGAGTCGGCAGGAGTACGGCCGCCCCCGGACGCCGTCCGGACCAGCAGCCGCCCGGGGACGTGAGAGGCACGCGCGCGTGCATCGCGGCCGAACCGACGGTCGTACGGCCGACCCCGGGGCGCCGTCCGGACCAGCAACCGCGCGGGAACACAACAGCCACGCGCACACGTCGCAGCCGAGCCAACGGGCGTGCGGCCGACCCCGGGCACGTCCGACCAGCAGCAACCGCGCGGGGACGTGACGGCCACGCGCGCGTGCACCACGCCCCCACACGCGCCCCGCCTACGACAGCCGGCGCAGGCGGCGCAGCCAGCGCAGCCCCTACGCCGAAGGCATCTGATCCAACCGCCGCAGAATCACGCCCTCGCGCAGCGCCCACGGGCAGACCTCCAGGGTCTCCACGCCGAACAGATCCATCGCGCCCTCGGCGACCATCGCGCCGGCCAGGAGCTGTTCGGCGCGGCCCTCGGAGACGCCGGGGAGGACGGCGCGCTGGGCGGTGGTCATGCCGCCGAGGCGGGGGACCCAGGCTTCCAGGGACTCGCGCTTGAGCTCGCGCTGGACGTAGAGGCCGTCGGCGGAGCGGGCGGCGCCGGCGAGGCGGGCGAGCTGCTTGAAGGTCTTCGACGTGGCGACGACGTGGTCGGGGGCGCCGAAACGGCTGAACTCCCCCACCGTACGGGCGATCTGCGCGCGCACATGGCGGCGCAGGGCCCTTATCGCGTCCGGTTCCGGCGGGTCGCCGGGGAGCCAGGCGGCGGTGAGGCGGCCCGCGCCGAGGGGCAGGGAGACGGCCGCGTCGGGCTCCTCGTCGATGCCGTACGCGATCTCCAGGGAGCCGCCGCCGATGTCGAGGACGAGGAGTTTGCCCGCGGACCAGCCGAACCAGCGGCGGACGGCGAGGAAGGTCAGCCGGGCCTCCTCGGCGCCGGTGAGGACCTGGAGTTCGACGCCGGTCTCGGTCTGCACGCGCGCGAGGACCTCGTCCGCGTTGCTGGCCTCGCGGACGGCGGAGGTGGCGAACGGGAGGAGTTCCTCGACGCCCTTGTCCTCGGCGGCCTGCAGCGCCTCGTGGACGACGCCGATGAGTTTGTCGACCCCTTCGGGGCCGATCGCGCCGTCCTCGTCGAGGAGTTGGGCAAGGCGGAGTTCCACCTTGTGCGAGTGCGCGGGCAACGGGCGCGCGCCCGGGTGTGCGTCCACCACCAGCAGATGCACCGTGTTCGATCCCACGTCGAGGACACCGAGTCTCATATACGGAACGCTACTGCCACCTGCGCCGATCTCCGTCTTCGGTGCGGTTTCTGGGGCCGCCCCCGGCGACTTACCCTGGACGCGTGCCAAAGACGAAAAAGGCGAAGAACGACAAGGCGGCCAAATCACCCGGCGATTCTTCGCCGGTGACGTCGGCCAAGCCCCCGAAGACGTCGACGATGTCGAAGAAGGCCCTGAAAGCCGATGAGAAGGGGCTCGATTTCGCGCGCGCGTGGGTGGAGTTCCCGGATCCGGCGGACGAGGAACAGCTCTTCCGCTGCGATCTGACATGGCTGACCTCTCGCTGGAACTGCATCTTCGGAAGCGGCTGCCAGGGCATCCAGGCGGGCCGCGCGGACGACGGGTGCTGCACCCTGGGCGCCCACTTCTCCGACGAGGACGACGAGAAACGGGTCGCCGGGCATGTGGCGAGGCTCACGCCGGACATCTGGCAGCACCACGACGAGGGCGTGGCGAACGGCTGGACCTCGGAGGACGAGGACGGCGACCGCCAGACCCGCCCCTACAAGGGCTCGTGCATCTTCCAGAACCGCCCCGGTTTCGCGGGCGGCGCGGGCTGCTCGCTGCACATCCTCGCCGTGAAGGAGGGCCGCGAGCCCCTGGAGACCAAGCCGGACGTCTGCTGGCAGCTCCCGGTGCGGAGGACGTACGAGTGGATCGACCGGCCGGACGACACGCGCGTGCTCCAGGTGTCGATCGGCGAGTACGACCGCAGGGGCTGGGGTCCCGGCGGCCACGACCTGCACTGGTGGTGCACGTCGGCGACCTCGGCGCACGGCGCGGGCGACCCGGTCTATGTGTCCTACCGCCCGGAGCTGACCGAGCTGATGGGCAAGTCCGGCTACGACCGCCTGGTCGAGCTGTGCGAGGAGCGCCTGGCCTCGCAACTCCCGCTGCTGGCACCGCATCCGGCGGACCCGGTCGGCTGACCGCTCAGGACGGGCCCGGGCCGCCGCCGTCGCTGGACGGCGGCGCCGAGCCCCCCGGGTCGGCGGAGGACGAGTCCGTAGGAGTCGGGGTCGGATCGGCGGACGAGGGCGGCGGGTCACTCGGCGTCGGATCGCTCGGAGCCGTGGGCGTCGGATCCGGACCGGACGAGGACGGACCGCCGGGATCGGGATGTGAAGGCTCGCCGGGCGCGGTCGGGGCGGGCGCGCTGCCGTAGCCCTCGATGGAGACGACGGCGCCGGCGGGTGAGACGGCCACGCGCGCGGTCCAGTGGCCGGATGGCTCGCGCAGATGGTCGACGTACACCTTGATCGTCAACGATTCACCCGGGGCGAGGGTTCCCGAGGACTGGCTGAGGTAGAGCCAGGGTGCCGTGGTGGTCGCGGACCAGCGCACCGGGGCCGCGCCGGACGCGGTGAGTGTCACGAGCGTGGTGTCGGCGCTGTTGGCGGCCGAGACGGCGAGGTGCCCGGCCCCCTTGCCGCCGGTGCCGGCGACGCTGATGACCTCCACGGAGACGTCGTTCTTGCCGCTCTTGCCGACTCGCGCGCGGGGCCCCGCGCTGGCATCGCCGGTGTTCTCGTAACCACCGCTCGCGACCTCGCCCTCCAGACTCCCGGGACCGTCGTGCCGCTCGCTCGCGGAGGCGGCCGTTCCGTCGACGCCCTCGCCGGTGGGTGTGGACCGATAGGCGGCCCACAGAGCAAGAACGGGTGCCGCGATGACGGTGGCGACGACGGTCGTCGTGACGGCACGCGCGCGGAGACGGTCTCTTCGGGCCGCGCGGTCCTTGGGGTCCAGCGGGAAA
Source organism: Streptomyces sp. NPDC001100 (assembly GCF_053598575.1). Taxonomy (NCBI): domain Bacteria; kingdom Bacillati; phylum Actinomycetota; class Actinomycetes; order Kitasatosporales; family Streptomycetaceae; genus Streptomyces; species Streptomyces sp. NPDC001100. The sequence goes on along the minus strand of NZ_JBSFKO010000008.1, from coordinate 307,055 downwards.
CCGCGCCGGTCGAAGCGCGGTGCCGCGGCTCCACGCGCGCGCGGGAGGTGCGCCATGGCGACGTGCAGGGCCGCGCGGGGCGCTTCCAGGACGGGCAGTTCGGCGGGCGTGACACTGGCGCCCGGCCAGTTGCCGGGCACCGCGCGCTCGGCGGTACGGCGGCAGCGCGGGCAGTCGTCGACGTGCCGGACCAGTTCGCGGCGCAGCGCGCTGCTGAGCACCAGCTGATGATCGCCGGTGAGGCGGGCGACGCTCGGGCAGGTCCCGGTCTCCACGACGGCGAGGGCGGCACGTGTGCGTTCCACCTCGCAGGCGGCGGAGGCCAGCAGCTCCCGGGCGGTGGCGAGGTCCATCCCGAGGACGGCGGCGACCTCGTGGGCGGCGAGCCGGTGGCGCACGGCGAGTTCGAGCGCCTCGCGCTGCTCCGGGGTGGTCCCTGCGGCCTCCGGCCAGGCCAGCAGGGCGAGTTCACGCCGCCGCTGCTCACGCAGCTCCTCGGGCACGACGGGTTCCTCGGCCCCGGCCCGGCCCGCCGCGTGGGTGCCCTGACGTTTCTGCTTGGCCTCGGCCAGCTTGCGCAGGCACGCCCAGCGGGCCAGCGCGTACAGCCAGGCCCTGCGGTCACCGGCCGTCTCCGGCACGCGCGCGCCCCTGCGTTCGGCCAGCGCGAGCACGTCCCCCAGGGCCGCCGTAGCCGCGTCGTGGTCGCACAGCACGGACAGGCAGTACGTGAACAGGCCGTCCAGATAAGGCTCGTAGCGCGGGGGCGGGCACTGCGCCAGCGTGCGCGCCGCAGCGCGGTCGCGCGCCTCCCGGTGCGCCCGGTGCGCGCCGGTGGTGCGGGTCGAGGTCTCCGGGCTGCTGCTCATCACCCGTGCGACCGTAGGCGGCGGGCGATGCCCCCTTCCGCCCCCTTGAGCTCTTTTAATCCGTACGGGTGAAACGATCCCTCAATAGGGGACAGGAACCCCCGCTTCCCTGGCTCGATCCCGACGCCGTTGGCCGGATACCGAACCACGGCCCACCGTCCGCCGACCCCGCTGTCAGTCCCGCCGGTTACGGTTCACGCATGGCTGCCCGTACGAAGACCACCAAGGACCGTCCGTCCTACCGCTGCACCGAGTGCGGCTGGCAGACGGCCAAGTGGCTCGGCCGCTGCTCCGAGTGCCAGGCCTGGGGCACGGTCGAGGAGTTCGGCGCGCCCGCCGTCCGTACGACGGCACCGGGCCGCGTCACCACCTCCGCGCTGCCCATCGGCCAGGTCGACGGCCGCCAGGCCACCGCCCGCCCGACCGGTGTGCCCGAGTTGGACCGGGTGCTCGGCGGCGGCCTGGTCCCCGGAGCGGTCGTCCTGGTCGCGGGCGAGCCCGGCGTCGGCAAGTCGACCCTCCTCCTGGACGTGGCGGCCAAGGCGGCGAGCGAAGAGCACCGCACGCTCTACATCACCGGCGAGGAGTCGGCGAGCCAGGTCCGGCTGCGCGCCGACCGCATCAAGGCGATCGACGACCACCTGTATCTCGCCGCCGAGACCGATCTGGCCACGATCCTGGGCCACTTGGACGCGGTGAAGCCCTCCCTCCTGATCCTGGACTCCGTCCAGACGGTGGCCTCCCCGGAGATCGACGGCGCCCCCGGCGGCATGGCCCAGGTCCGCGAGGTGGCCGGCGCCCTGATCCGCGCTTCCAAGGAGCGCGCCATGTCCACCCTCCTGGTGGGCCACGTCACCAAGGACGGCGCGATCGCGGGCCCCCGCCTCCTGGAACACCTGGTGGACGTAGTGCTCTCCTTCGAGGGCGACCGCCACGCCCGCCTGCGCCTCGTACGGGGCGTCAAGAACCGCTACGGCACGACGGACGAGGTCGGCTGCTTCGAGCTGCACGACGAGGGCATCACGGGCCTGGCCGACCCGAGCGGCCTGTTCCTGACCCGCCGCGCGGAACCGGTCCCCGGCACCTGCCTGACCGTCACCCTGGAGGGCCGCCGCCCCTTGGTGGCCGAAGTCCAGGCGCTGACGGTCGACTCCCAGATCCCCTCCCCCCGCCGTACAACATCAGGCCTGGAAACCTCCCGGGTCTCGATGATGCTCGCGGTCCTGGAACAACGCGGCAGAATCAGCGCACTGGGCAAACGGGACATCTACTCCGCAACCGTAGGAGGAGTAAAACTCTCCGAACCGGCGGCAGATCTGGCCATCGCCCTGGCCCTGGCCTCCGCGGCGAGCGACACCCCCCTCCCCAAGAACCTGGTCGCGATCGGCGAAGTGGGCCTCGCGGGCGAGGTCAGAAGGGTCACGGGCGTCCAGCGCAGACTCTCCGAAGCACACCGCCTGGGCTTCACCCACGCCCTCGTTCCGAGCGACCCGGGCAAGATCCCGCCCGGCATGAAGGTCCTCGAAGTGGCCGACATAGGAGACGCCCTCCAGGTCCTTCCGCGCTCCCGTAAACGAGACGCCCCACGGGACGGCGAGGACCGCCGGTAGACTTTGCCCTGGTCTCGCCCGTCCGTACGAACCAACCGTGCGAAACGGCGGCGCCTGAAGAACCTGCGACCCGAGGAGTGCAGTGGCAGCCAACGACCGGGCGTCAGCTCCCGGAAAGTCCGGCGGGAGCTCCGGTGCCGATGGCCTGATGCGCGCCTCACTGAGCGCCGTGGCACCCGGCACGGCGCTGCGCGACGGCCTGGAGCGAATCCTCCGCGGCAACACGGGCGGACTCATCGTGCTCGGCTCCGACAAGACCGTCGAAGCGATGTGCACCGGCGGTTTCATCCTGGACGTGGAGTTCACGTCCACCCGCCTGCGCGAACTCTGCAAGCTGGACGGCGGCATCGTGGTGTCGTCCGACCTCTCCAAGATCCTCAGAGCGGGCGTCCAGCTGGTCCCCGACCCCACGATCCCCACCGAGGAGACAGGCACCCGCCACCGCACGGCGGACCGAGTAAGCAAACAGGTCGGCTTCCCAGTGGTCTCCGTCTCCCAGTCCATGCGCCTGATCGCGCTCTACGTGGACGGCCAGCGCCGCGTCCTGGAGGACTCGGCAGCGATCCTCTCCCGCGCGAACCAGGCACTGGCCACCCTGGAGCGCTACAAGCTCCGCCTGGACGAGGTGGCGGGAACCCTCTCGGCCCTGGAGATCGAAGACCTGGTAACGGTCAGAGACGTCTCCGCGGTGGTCCAGCGCCTGGAAATGGTCCGCCTGATCGCCAACGAAATCGCGGAGTACGTACTGGAGTTGGGCACGGACGGCCGCCTCCTCTCCCTCCAACTCGAAGAACTGATCGCTGGCGTGGACCCGGAACGCGAACTGGTAGTGCGCGACTACGTCCCCGAACCCACGGCCAAACGCTCCCGCACGGTGGACGAGGCACTGGCCGAACTCGACGCGCTCTCCCACGCCGAACTCCTCGAACTCCCCACCGTCGCCCGCGCCTTGGGCTACACGGGCTCCCCCGAGGCCCTCGACTCGGCGGTCTCCCCCCGCGGCTTCCGCCTCCTGGCCAAGGTCCCGCGCCTCCCCGGCGCGATCATCGACCGCCTGGTGGAACACTTCGGCGGCCTCCAAAAACTCCTGGCGGCAAGCGTCGACGACCTTCAAACAGTCGACGGCGTGGGCGAGGCAAGGGCAAGAAGCGTACGAGAGGGCCTCTCCCGCCTGGCGGAATCCTCGATCCTGGAACGCTACGTCTAGAAGATCGAACTGCCCTCAGTCACTGGCCAGGACAAACGAGGTCTGCGCCTTGGCGAACCCGGAAGCAGCCGCCTCCACCAGATAGGTCCCCGCACCGGCCGACCCGGCCGGAGGCGTCGCGCACTCGGGCGCACTCGGCTTCCGATCCCACTTCAGGGTGTACGCGACACTGCTGCCGGCGGACACCCGGTAGTACACACTCCCGGCGCTCTTCGGACAGTCGGCGGAGGACCAGTAGTCGGCGGCACCTCCCGCCTCAGTGATCGTCAACACCGCGCTCTTGGGCCCAAGATCGACCTTGCAGTCACTGCTGGACGAGTTCTTGGCGGTCAGCACAAAAGTCGGCGTCTGGCCCGGCGAGTAGGAGTTGTGCAGACTCCGCAGACTCAACTGCACAGCACTGGCAGTGCAGTTGGGCAGAGTCGAATCAGCAGGAACCGTAGTCCCCGTACTGCTCCCGCCGCCGGACCCCGCACTACCGCCACCGTCCCCAACCCCACCGGCGGAGCCACTGCCACCCGACGACCCGGCACTCGAACCACTACCGCCACCACTCGTCCCACCAGTCGTCCCACTGCTCGCACCGCTGCTCGACTCATCGCGGCCGCCGGGGTGTTGACTGATCGCGGGCCCGGTGCCGGACGGACCGGCAGTGATCGTAGGGGCGGGAGTCCTGCCGTTCTTCGCCCCATCGGCACCGTTCTTACCGCCCCCGCCACCCGACGTGACGATCCAGGTGATCAGCAGCGCCAGCAGGGCGACCACGGACACCATGAGGACCCTCCGTCGCCAATAGATGGAGGAGGGAAGCGGCCCGACCGGATTGCGCAGAGATCCCACGGCTCAAACCTTACGAGACAACGGGGAGTTACCTCGCCCCACCCGCCGCGCCTGCCTCAACTTTTCCGGATCATCATCCCGGCAACCCCGCCTGGAATCAGGCGGGATGGACCACGAACCGCACCCGCCGACGCACGGGAGCGGGGCGTGGCGGTACCGCGACCCCGCCGCTTAGCCGGTCCCCACGCCGTCAACTGTGGCAACACCGGAGGGGCGCGACCGCGGCGGGCCCGTCGTACCGCCGCACCCCCGACCCCACCCACCACCCGTGGGCGAAAGCACCGCAACCACCCACGACCATGGCAGGATCGAAACGCCATGACTGCGCCCACGAACCCCCCGCACACCACGTCCGCCAACGGCGAGCACCTGCACGCTCCCGTCATCGACTGGTTCGAAGACAACGCCCGCGACCTCCCCTGGCGTCACCCCGACGCCGGCCCCTGGGGCGTGATGGTCAGCGAGTTCATGCTCCAGCAGACCCCGGTCGCCCGCGTCCTCCCGGTCTACGAACAGTGGCTCGCCCGCTGGCCCCGCCCCGCCGACCTCGCCCAGGACGCCCCCGGCGAGGCCGTCCGCGCCTGGGGCCGCCTCGGCTACCCCCGCCGCGCCCTCCGCCTGCACGGCGCGGCCACCGCCATAACGGAACGGCACGGCGGCGACGTCCCCACCGACCACGCCCAGCTCCTCGCCCTCCCCGGCATCGGCGAGTACACGGCGGCCGCCGTCGCCTCCTTCGCCTACGGCCAGCGCCACGCCGTACTAGACACCAACGTCCGCCGCGTGTTCGCCCGCGCCGTCACCGGCGTCCAGTACCCCCCGAACGCCACCACCGCCGCCGAACGCAAACTCGCCCGCGCCCTGCTCCCCTCCGACGAACAGACGGCCGCCCGCTGGGCTGCCGCCTCCATGGAACTCGGCGCACTGGTCTGCACCGCAAAAAACGAAACATGCCACCGCTGCCCCATCACAGCCCAGTGCGCATGGAACCTGGCCGGAAAGCCGGACCACGAGGGCCCGGCCCGCCGCGGCCAGACATACGCGGGCACGGACCGCCAGGTCCGCGGCAAGCTCCTGGCCGTACTCCGCGAAGCGCACAGCCCCGTCCCGCAATCCACCCTCGACCGCGTATGGCACGAACCGGTACAGCGGGCCAGAGCACTGGACGGCCTGGTGTCCGACGGCCTCGTGGAACCCCTCCCGGAGGGCCTGTACCAACTCCCCGCGACCCGCACCTGACACACGGTCAATTCACAGCAGCGCGCCTCACCCCAAGCCGCATCACAGCCAACACCCAGCCCCCGCAACACTCGGGCAACGACCAAACCGCCCCATACCCACCCCAACAACCCCGCCCCCTTACCCCGAACCTACTTCCGTTACACAACCGACGGACAGCCGAGCGCTCCCCGCAGGCTGCTCCGCACAGTGCCGTGACAACCCCTCCGTAGCTTCATTCCTGTGCCGCAGACCGGCGGGACGCAGCAAAGGACAACCGGCAGCAGGCAGGTCGGAAACGGGGATGGAGGCGGTTGATCATGGCGCAGGGCGAGGTGCTCGAATTCGAGGAGTACGTCCGCACCCGACAGGACGCGCTGCTGCGCAGTGCCCGCCGACTGGTGCCCGACCCGGTCGACGCCCAGGACCTGCTGCAGACCGCGCTGGTACGGACGTACGGCCGCTGGGAGACCATCGAGGACAAGCGCCTCGCGGACGCCTACCTGCGCCGCGTCATGATCAACACCCGCACCGAGTGGTGGCGGGCCCGCAAGCTGGAAGAGGTCCCCACCGAGCAGCTCCCGGACGCGAGCGTCGACGACGCGACCGAACAGCACGCGGATCGGGCGCTTCTTATGGACATCATGAAAGTTCTCGCTCCGAAACAGCGCAGTGTTGTCGTCCTGCGACACTGGGAGCAGATGTCCACGGAGGAGACGGCCGCCGCCCTCGGCATGTCGGCCGGTACGGTCAAGAGCACGCTGCACCGGGCGCTCGCCCGGCTCCGGGAGGAGCTGGAGGCCCGCGACCTGGACGCACGCGCGCTGGAGCGTGAGGAGCGGGAGCGTTGCGCGGCCTGAGCGACGACACCTCCGGGCCCGGGCTGAGCGACAGCCCCGGGCCCGGCAGGGTGCGCGGCAGCCTGGAGGCGGCGTTCACGGCGATGGCTGTGATCGCCGCCCTCGCCCTGTTGGTGTCCGGCTGCGCCACGGGCGGCACCGGCGCCCGTGACGAGGGCCCGGCGCACTCCGACTCGGTGGGCGTCGCCGAGGTGCCCTCGCCCACCCCGTCCGCGACGGCCGACGACCACGTGGACGCGGTGAAACTCGTCAAGGACGACCCGAACGTCTCGGCGGCGGTCAAGCACGAGCTGAAGCCGTGCGTCGCCGACGAGTACGCGGTCGACGTGTCCTACGGCGTGCTGACCGGCGGCACCGTCAACGACGTCGTGGTCAACGTGATGACCTGCGGCGACGCGGTCGGCATCGGTTCGTACGTGTACCGCGCGACGGGTGGGACGTACGAGAATGTCTTCAAGGCCGAGGAACCCCCGGTCTACGCGGAGATCGACCGCGGCGACCTGGTCGTCACCAAGCAGGTATACGAGAAGGGCGACCCGGTGTCGAGCCCGTCCGGCGAGAACGTGATCACGTACCGCTGGACGTCGGGCCGTTTCGTCCAGGAGTACAGCACGCACAACGAGTACAGCAACGCGGTCGGAGGCGACGCGTCACCCGCCCCGAGCGGAAACTGAACGGAACAGATCCGAGCGGACCCGAACCGAAACCGAACGGAATCCAAGGGAAATCCGAGCGGGGCGAACCGATCGCCCCCTCCGATCCGATCCTTCAGTGAACGCGGACACCCCTTCGGGCGTCCCATGCTTGAGAACGACCCACACGAGGACTGAGAGCACCGGGATGGCAGACCAGACCCACGTCCTGTTCGTCGAGGACGACGACGTCATCCGTGAGGCCACCCAACTCGCCCTGGAGCGGGACGGCTTCGCGGTCACGGCGATGCCCGACGGGCTGTCGGGCCTGGAGGCGTTCCGGGCGAACCGCCCCGACATCGCGCTCCTGGACGTGATGGTCCCGGGTCTGGACGGCGTCAGCCTGTGCCGCCGGATCCGCGACGACTCGACCGTGCCGGTGATCATGCTGTCGGCGCGCGCCGACTCCATCGACGTGGTCCTCGGCCTGGAAGCGGGCGCGGACGACTACGTCACGAAGCCCTTCGACGGCGCCGTCCTGGTAGCCCGCATCCGAGCCGTGCTGCGCCGCTTCGGCCACGCGGGCGGCACCGACCGCGCCGACGCGGACACCGCCCCGGTCGACGGCGGAGTGCTCACCTTCGGCGACCTGGAGATCGACACCGAGGGCATGGAGGTACGCAAGGCAGGACAGCCGGTGGCGCTGACGCCGACCGAGATGCGCCTGCTCCTGGAGTTCTCCTCGGCCCCGGGCACGGTCCTGTCCCGCGACAAGCTCCTGGAGCGGGTGTGGGACTACGGCTGGGGCGGCGACACCCGGGTCGTGGACGTCCATGTGCAGCGGCTGCGCACGAAGATCGGCCAGGACCGGATCGAGACGGTCCGCGGCTTCGGCTACAAGTTGAAGGCCTGAGCAGGGGTATGCGGGGGAATTCGCGGCGCAGGGTCCCGTCGTTCATGGACAGAGCGGGCATCCGTACCGGCCTGAGATGGAAGCTCAGCGCGGCCATCGCGCTGGTCGGCACGCTGGTCGCGATCGCGCTCAGCCTGGTCGTGCACAACGCGGCGCGGGTCTCGATGCTGGACAACGCGCGCGACCTCGCGGACGAGCGGGTCCAGATCGCCCAGCGCAACTACGAGCTGTCCGGGCGGCCCAACTTCCCCAGCATCAAGATCGACGACCCGAGCCTGCCGCCGGCGCTCCGCCAGAAGGTCCTGGAGGGCCGCCGGGCGACCTATGTCACCGACCGGCCGCACGGCATCCCGGACATCTGGGCGGCCGTACCGCTCAAGGACGGCCATGTGATGTCGCTGCACACCGGGTTCACCGACCGCAGCACGGACATCCTCAAGGATCTCGACCAGGCCCTGGTGATCGGTTCGATCGCGGCGGTGCTCGGCGGCAGCGCGCTGGGCGTCCTGATCGGCGGCCAGCTCTCGCGCCGACTGCGCAAGGCGGCCGTCGCGGCGAACCAGGTCGCCAAGGGCGAGACGGACGTACGGGTACGGGACGCGATCGGCGGAGTCGTACGGGACGAGACCGACGACCTCGCGCGCGCGGTGGACGCCATGACGGACGCGCTGCAACAGCGACTTGAGGCGGAACGGCGAGTCACCGCCGACATCGCGCATGAACTGCGCACCCCGGTGACGGGCTTGCTGACCGCGGCCGAGTTGCTCCCACCCGGCCGCCCGACGGAACTCGTCCTGGACCGCGCCAAGGCGATGCGCACCCTGGTCGAGGACGTCCTGGAGGTCGCCCGTCTCGACGGGGCCTCCGAGCGGGCCGAGTTGCAGGACATCATGCTGGGCGACTTCGTGAGCCGAAGGGTGATCGCGAAGGACCCGGACGCGGTGGTGCACGTCGTCCACGAGTCGGCCGTCACCACCGACCCGCGCCGCCTGGAGCGCGTGCTGTTCAACCTGCTGGCCAACGCGGCGAGGCACGGCAAGCCGCCGATCGAGGTCTCGGTCGAGGGCCGGGTCATCCGGGTCCGCGACCACGGCCCCGGCTTCCCCGAGGAACTCCTCGCGGAGGGCCCGAGCCGCTTCCGCACCGGCAGCAAGGACCGCGCGGGCCACGGCCACGGCCTGGGCCTGACCATCGCGGCCGGCCAGGCCCGGGTCCTCGGCGCCCGGCTGACCTTCCGCAACGTCCGCCCCGCGGGCGCGCCGGACCACATCCCGGCGGAGGGCGCGGTCGCGGTGCTGTGGCTGCCGGAACACGCACCGACGAGCACGGGCAGCTATCCGATGCTGCCGTAGGTCTTCGACGAAGGTGCGCCCGCCGCCCTGAGCGAAGGCTCACGTGCCGGCCACCATCACCTCCTCCCCCCGAGAGGGCCCGACCCCGTCCGGCCTCCCCCCGAAGTACCGCTCGGCGAGATCCGCGGCGGACACATGCCGCACCTCCCGGAACCCGCACTCCCGCCCCAGCGCCAGCACCTGCTCCGGAGTGAAGAAGCTCAGGAACGGCGTGCCGGCGGCCCGAGCACCCCGCACCGCCACCTCCAACTGCGCGCGCTGCTCGGGCTCCACGTCGTCGACGGGTCGTAGGAAGGTCGTCACCAGGGTGGAACCGGGGGCCAGCCCGGCGACGAGCCGGAACAAGGTGGTGATCGCGTCCAGGGTGAGATACATGATGACGCCGGTCGCGGCCACGACGACGGGCCGCCCGGTGTCGAGTCCGGCGGCGGCCAGTTGCCCCCACCAGTCGCCCTCGAAGTCCACCGGCACGAACCGCAGCCAGTCCGGCTCGGCGTACCCGAGTTCCGCGAGCCGGCGCCGCTTCCAGGCCTGTGTGCCGGGCCGTTCGACCTCGAACACCCTTAGTCTCGCGCCCAGTTCGGGCCGCCGCTGGGCGAAGGTGTCCAGCCCGGCGCCGAGCACGACGTACTGGCCCACGCCCTTGGCGACCTCCTCCGCCACCACGTCCTCGACGAACCGGGCCCGCGCCACGATCGACGCGCGGATCCGGCGGGTGGCCTCGACGTCCATGTCGGGCCGCTCCCGCCAGTCGTCCCCGGGGTCCACGAGCCGCAGCCCGATCTCGTCCTCGACGACATGCGGCGGGGCGTCGGCCCGGACGTGCAGGGCCCGCCACAGGGCGACCCGCACGGCCGTGTGATCCGGCTCGACCTCCGCCACCGGCTCCCCGCTCACGCGAAGTCCTTGGAGAAGTCGAGCTCTTCGCGACGCTCGGTCAGCGAGTACCAGTTGCCGCTGTCGTCGCGGAAGATCGCCTCGACGCCGTACGGCCGCTCCTTGGGCTCCTGGATGAACTCGACGCCACGCGCCCTGAAGGTCGCGTAGTCACCGCGACAGTCGTCCGTACGGAACGCCCCGGCCCCCAACACCCCTTTACTGACAAGCCTCTTCAACGCCTCGGCGGACTCGGGGTCGAGGCCGGGACCGTCGAGACTCATCAACGCGAGCTCGACGCCCGGCTGGTCCTTGGCACCGACGGTGACCCACTTCATGTCCCCCATCGAGATGTCGTCCCGGACCTCGAAGTCCAGTTTCTCGGTGAAGAAGGCCTTGGTGCGCTGCTGGTCGAAGGTCCACACGGTGGTGATGCCCAGCCCTTGGATCATGGCTCCGCTCTCCTGTCGGACGAGGCCGAAATCGGATCGGCTCCCTGTTCCTCACCGTAGGCAGCGCGGGCGACGGCACGCTTCTTCAAAGTTGCGGAGGGGAAACCGCCGGCCCAGAGCATCGCGTAGCACCCCGGGATGAGGGCGGCCCCGCGCCCCACGTGCTCGCTCCGGTACTCACTCGGAGTCAGTCCGGTCCGCGCCTTGAACCGGGCCGAGAACGTACCGAGGCTGCTGAAGCCGACGAGATGGCAGATCTCCGTGACCGACAGATCGGCGCTGCGGAGCATCTCCTCGGCCCGCTCGATACGCCGATGGATCAGATACTGGCCCGGCGTCTCGCCGTAGGCCTCCTTGAAGGCCCGGATGAAGTGGTACCGCGAATATCCGGCATGCGCGGCCACCACGCCCAGGTCGAGCTCCGGCTCGGCCCAGTCACGGTCCATGGCGTCCTTGGCCAGCCGCAACTGCCGCATTTTGTCCATGCGACCGATGGTGACACGGCCCACTGACAACAGAGCCGAGGAAAATCCAGCCCGTCCGGCGTTTGAGGACGAGGCCGTCCAGGCCGAAGCGGGGGGTCTGGGGGCAGCAGCCTCCAGGGACGGGACGGGTAGGGGCGGCGGGGGCGAGAAAACTACGAGAAACCACGAAGAAGGCCCCCCGGGGCGGACACCGACCGGAGGACCTTCAGCTCACTGCGGGCGAATCAGACCGCTTCGACGATCGACACCGGCGCCACCGTCTCCGCGTCCTCGCCGGACTTGGGCGCAGCCGGCCCCGCCCCCTTCAGCGGAACCTCCTTCACGAACACCGCCGCCACCAGCGCCAGCGCCGTCACCACGGCCCCCAGCAGGAACGCCGAGTGGATACCGGCCGACACCGCGTGCTGATACGCCTCCCGCGCCACCGCCGGCAGCTTCGCCAGACTCTTCGCGTCCAGCTGAGCCGACTGCTCGGTCACCTTGGCCCCCAGCGCCCCGGCCTTCTGGCTCATGACGTCCTGGACCCGGTTGTTGAACAGCGCGCCCATGATCGCGACACCGAACGAGGAACCGAGCGTCCGGGACAGCGTGCTCGTGGAGGACGCGACACCCATGTCCTTCATCTCGACGCTGTTCTGCGCGACCAGCATGGTGATCTGCATCAGGCAGCCCATGCCGAGCCCGACGACGGCCATGTACACACCGGACATGAACCGGGTCGTGTCGACGTCCATCGTGGAGAGCAGGTACAGGCCGATGCCCATCAGGATGGTGCCGGCGACCGGGAACACCTTGTAGCGGCCGGTGTTGGTGGTCACCCGTCCCGCGACCATGGAGGTCACGAGCATCGCGCCGAGCATCGGCAGGAGCAGCAGACCGGAGTTGGTCGCGGACGCGCCCTGCACGGACTGCTGGTAGAGCGGCAGGAACAGGGTCGCGCCGAACATCACGAAGCCGGTGATGAAGCCGATGACCGCCATGAGGCTGAAGTTGCGGCTGCGGAAGATGTGCAGCGGCACGACCGGCTCGACAGCCTTGGTCTGCCAGAACACGAACCCGACGAGCGCGGCCACACCGAGCGCGATCAGCTCCATGATCCGCACGGAGGTCCAGGCGTACTGCGAACCGCCCCACGTGGTGACGAGCACGATCGAGGTGATGCCGACGGTGAGCAGTCCGGCGCCGAGGTAGTCGATCCGGGCCTGCGCCCGCTTCTTCGGCAGGTGCAGTACGACGCTGATCGCGGCCAGCGCGACGACGCCCAGCGGCAGGTTGATGTAGAAGGACCAGCGCCAGCCCCAGTTGTCGGTGATGGTGCCGCCGACCAGCGGTCCGCCGATCATCGCGAGCGCCATGACGCCGGCCATCATGCCCTGGTACTTGCCCCGCTCACGCGGCGGGATGAGGTCGCCGATGATCGCCATGACGCCGACCATGAGACCGCCGGCGCCGAGGCCCTGGATGGCCCGGAAGCCGATGAGCTGGCCCATGTTCTGTGCCATGCCGCTGAGCGCGGAGCCGACCAGGAAGATCACGATCGAGGTCATGAAGGCGCCCTTGCGCCCGTACATGTCACCGAGCTTGCCCCAGAGCGGGGTCGAGCTGGCGGTGGCGAGCGTGTAGGCGGTCACGACCCACGACAGATGCTCGAGTCCACCCAGCTCACCGACGATCGTCGGCATCGCCGTACCCACGATCATGTTGTCGAGCATCGCGAGCATCATGGTGATCATCAGGGCGAGCAGGACGACCCGCACGCTCCTGGGCTGTTTCTCGGTCTCCTCCGGCCCGGTGTCGACCGTCTGTGTGTCCGCCATCGTTCCCACTCCCCTGGCTACCGCTGGATACCGCTACCGTCCGGCTACTTACTTGCCGACCGGCTAGTTGACTACACTAAGGGAAAGTAGACCTGTAACTAGCCGGGCGTCAAGTAAGTTTGCTGGGGCATGAGACGAATGGGCGGCACCATGGACGGCACCAAGCGGCAACGTCGCGGAGACACCCGCCAGCGCATCCAGGACGTCGCGCTCGAACTCTTCGCCGAGCAGGGCTACGAGAAGACCTCGCTGCGCGAGATCGCCGAGCACCTGGACGTCACGAAGGCGGCGCTCTACTACCACTTCAAGACCAAGGAAGAGATCCTGGTCAGCATCTTCGAGGACCTCACGAAGCCGATCGAGGACCTGATCGAGTGGGGCCGCGACCAGCCGCACACCCTGGAGACCAAGCGGGAGATCGTACGGCGCTACGCCGACGCGCTCGACGGCGCGACCCCGCTGTTCCGCTTCATGCAGGAGAACCAGGCACAGGTACGGGACCTGCGCATCGGCGAGCGCTTCAAGGACCGCATGCGCGGCCTGCGGGAGATCGTCATCGACCCGGACGCCTCCCTGGTCGACCAGGTCCGCTCGCTCAGCGCGATCTTCACGCTGCACGCCGGCATGTTCGCCGTACAGGACCTCGAAGGCGACCCCGAGGACAAGCGCAAGGCCGTCCTGGAGGTCGCCACCGACATGATCACGCAGGCCCACGCGGGCGGCACGAGGCCCGCGAAGGACGGGTCCTAGACGGTCACGCCCTTGCCGCGCAGGAACGCGACCGGGTCTACGGCCGAGCCGTAGTTGGCGGTCGTACGGATCTCGAAGTGCAGGTGGGGGCCGGTGGAGTTGCCGGTGTTGCCGGACAGCGCGATGTGCTGGCCGGTGCTGACGACCTGGCCGACCTTCACGTCGATGCGCGAGAGGTGGGCGTACTGCGAGTAGGTGCCGTTGCCGTGCTTGATGACGATGGCGTTGCCGTACGCGGCACCGTCACCCGCGCCGTTGCCGCCGGCCTTGACGACGGTCCCGCCGTGCGCGGCCATGACGTTGGTGCCGCTGGCCACGGCGAAGTCCTGTCCGCTGTGCGTGGACTGCCACAGGCCGCCGGCCTGCGCGAAGCTCGCGGAGAGCGTGTACTTCTTCACCGGGTCGACCCAGGAGGCGGCGGTCTTCGCACTGACCGTCGTCGGCGCCACGCCCGCGGTGGCGGCGCTCGCGACCCCGGTGCCCAGCACGGCGGCGGCCCCCAGCCCGACAGCCAGGACGGCCACCCGGGTGCGGAGCGGAGACGTACGGGAAGAGCGGGAAGCGGAGCGCTGGAACATCGGAACCTCACGGGGACGGGGACAGAAAGACCACCCGGCACACAAGCGGCCGCCGGATGGCACGTCCCTTGGTAACCCGCGCCCCCACACACCCCCAAACAGACCTTCTACGACGGAAGCTAGTACTTCACCGCAAAACTTCCGCCTCCTTGACAGAGCACCCGTTAGCCATAAATCGCCCCCCTGATGGCAAAAACGCCCATCTGGTTCCATGCGAAAAGTCCTTTTTGTCACGAACAAGGCTGACGACTACTCGCCCTAGTAGGGGCCGAATCACCTGTGCGGCTTGTCACCGGCCGGGAAGATCGCCGCTCCGGGGAATGTGACCGGCACGACCCTGGACGGGCGAATTCGGCATCGCCCGCGCCCCGCAGACCGCCGCCGTACCGGAGGACGTCCTCGCGGCCTTACCCGTCAGGCCCAAGGTCACGAAACAAAGCGGCGTCTTGTGACGCAGACCTCTATGCACCTACCGTCCAGTAACCCTACGGTTCCCCTCACGCCACCCGCGCCCGCGAGCATGCCTTCCGCACCGGCACCGCACAGACGTGAGAGGAACCCCACCCCGATGACGAGACGACGCCCCTGGGCCCGCCGTACCGCCACCGTCGCCGTGACCGCGATCGCCCTCGCGGCGCCGACCGTCCCCGCGCAGGCCGCGACGACGAGCACGGCCACCGCGACCGCCGCGGTGGACTACGCCACCTGGCAGACGGACTGCCAGACGGTCATGAACCAGGCCCTGCCCTACCTGAAGGAGCGCATCGCGGCCACGAAGCCCGGTGAGAAGCAGGCGATCGTCTTCGACATCGACAACACCACCCTGGAGACCGACTTCGGCTTCAGCTGGCCGCAGCCGGCCAACAAGCCGGTGCTCGCGGTCGCCAAGTACGCCCAGGAGCACGGTGTTTCGCTGTTCTTCGTCACGGCCCGCCCCGGCATCATCTACCTGCCGACCGAGTACAACCTCGAACACGACGGCTACGACGTCGACGGCCTCTACGTCCGCGGCCTCCTCGACCTCTTCAAGGACGTCGCCGCCTACAAGACCGCCCAGCGCGCCGACATCGAGTCCAAGGGCTACACGATCATCGCGAACATCGGCAACAGCGCCACCGACCTGTCCGGCGGCCATGCCGAGAAGACCTTCAAACTCCCGGACTACGACGGCCAGTTGTCGTAACCGCCGTCGGGCTCCGTCGGTTCGCTCGACACCAGGGGTGAGGCGGCGGACGGAGCCCGCGCTACTCGGTGGCAAGCCGGCGTCCGGCCCGATCGCGCCGCTGATGAGGAGGCTGTCCGTGCCGGACGGCCCCGGCGCGGGCCCGGTCGACAAGCCGGTCCGGCTCAAGGACCTGGTGTCCTTCCGGGGCGGGAAGCGCGCAGGGGGCGAGAAAGGACGTGCGCAGGTTCGCGGAACGCCTGGTCCGGACAGCGGTGGACTCGCCGGGCGAACCCCCTTCCCTGCCGACGAACAGGCCGCCGTGGCCGATCCGTCGGCCCGCAGGCTGTTGGCCGTCTACGGCCTCTCCGCGGACGCCCGCGTCCTCCTCGACCCGGCGACGCGATGGGCCTGCCCGGGGATCCTGGAGTTCTTCGCACGGCGGTCCACGTCCGGACACCCGCGACACCGTCTTCGAGCGCCGCTGCCGTCGTTGTTCCAAGAACGCGAAAGGGGCCGGTGCCCAAAAGGCACCGACCCCTTTTCCAGCCGTAAAGCCCTGAAGCCCTACGCCTCCTTGCTCAGATTCGGACCGGCTCCACCGGCCGCCTGCTCGATCGGCGGGACGTCCGGCAGTGCCGACTTCTCCTCACCCCGGAAGGTGAAGGCCTTGGCCTCGCCCTCGCCCTCCGTGTCGACGACCACGATGTGGCCGGGGCGCAGCTCGCCGAAGAGGATCTTCTCCGAGAGAGTGTCCTCGATCTCGCGCTGGATCGTGCGACGCAGCGGCCGCGCGCCCAGAACGGGGTCGTAACCCTTCTTGGAGAGGAGCTCCTTGGCGGCCTGGGAGAGCTCGATTCCCATGTCCCGGTCCTTGAGGCGCTCGTCCACCTTGCCGACCATGAGGTCGACGATCTGGAGGATGTCGTCCTGGGTGAGCTGCGGGAAGACGACGACGTCGTCCACGCGGTTGAGGAACTCGGGGCGGAAGTGCTGCTTGAGCTCGTCCGAGACCTTGTTCTTCATGCGCTCGTAGTTGGACTTCGTGTCACCCGTGGCCGCGAAGCCGAGGTTGAAGCCCTTGGAGATGTCCCGCGTGCCGAGGTTGGTCGTCATGATGATGACCGTGTTCTTGAAGTCCACGACCCGGCCCTGGGAGTCGGTCAGGCGACCGTCCTCCAGGATCTGCAGCAGCGAGTTGAAGATGTCCGGGTGGGCCTTCTCGACCTCGTCGAAGAGGACCACCGAGAACGGCTTGCGCCGCACCTTCTCGGTCAGCTGGCCGCCCTCTTCGTAGCCCACGTATCCGGGGGGCGAACCGAAGAGCCGCGAGACCGTGTGCTTCTCGCTGAACTCCGACATGTCGAGGGAGATCAGCGCGTCCTCGTCACCGAAGAGGAACTCGGCGAGGGCCTTGGAGAGTTCCGTCTTACCGACGCCGGACGGGCCGGCGAAGATGAAGGAACCACCAGGGCGCTTCGGGTCCTTGAGGCCCGCACGCGTACGACGGATCGCCTTCGAGAGCGCCTTGACGGCGTCCTTCTGGCCGATGACCCGCTTGTGGAGCTCGTCCTCCATGCGCAGCAGACGCGAGGACTCCTCCTCCGTGAGCTTGAAGACCGGGATGCCGGTGGCGGTCGCGAGGACCTCGGCGATCAGCTCGCCGTCGACCTCGGCGACGACGTCCATGTCGCCGGCCTTCCACTCCTTCTCCCGCTTGGCCTTGGCGGCCAGGAGCTGCTTCTCCTTGTCGCGGAGGGAGGCGGCCTTCTCGAAGTCCTGCGAGTCGATCGCGGACTCCTTGTCGCGGCGGACGCCGGCGATCTTCTCGTCGAACTCGCGGAGGTCCGGCGGCGCGGTCATCCGGCGGATGCGCATCCGGGAGCCGGCCTCGTCGATCAGGTCGATCGCCTTGTCCGGGAGGAAGCGGTCCGAGATGTACCGGTCAGCCAGCGTGGCGGCCTGCACGAGCGCCTCGTCCGTGATGGAGACACGGTGGTGGGCCTCGTAGCGGTCGCGCAGACCCTTGAGGATCTCGATGGTGTGCGGCAGGGACGGCTCCGCGACCTGGATGGGCTGGAAACGGCGCTCAAGGGCCGCGTCCTTCTCCAGGTGCTTGCGGTACTCGTCCAGGGTGGTGGCGCCGATGGTCTGGAGCTCACCGCGGGCCAGCATCGGCTTCAGGATCGAAGCGGCGTCGATGGCGCCCTCGGCGGCACCCGCACCGACCAGCGTGTGCAGCTCGTCGATGAACAGGATGATGTCGCCGCGGGTGCGGATCTCCTTGAGGACCTTCTTCAGGCGCTCCTCGAAGTCACCGCGGTAGCGGGAGCCGGCGACCAGTGCGCCGAGGTCCAGGGTGTAGAGGTGCTTGTCCTTGAGGGTCTCGGGCACCTCGCCCTTGACGATGGCCTGGGCGAGGCCCTCGACGACGGCGGTCTTGCCGACGCCGGGCTCACCGATCAGGACCGGGTTGTTCTTGGTGCGGCGGGACAGCACCTGCATGACCCGCTCGATCTCCTTCTCGCGCCCGATGACCGGGTCGAGCTTGGACTCACGAGCGGCCTGGGTGAGGTTCCGGCCGAACTGGTCGAGGACCAGGGACGTCGAGGGGGTGCCCTCCGCAGGGCCGCCGGCGGTGGCGGTCTCCTTGCCCTGGTAACCGGAGAGCAGCTGGATCACCTGCTGCCGCACACGGTTGAGATCAGCGCCCAGCTTGACCAGGACCTGGGCGGCGACGCCCTCGCCCTCACGGATCAGGCCGAGCAGGATGTGCTCCGTGCCGATGTAGTTGTGGCCCAGCTGAAGGGCCTCGCGGAGCGACAGCTCCAGGACCTTCTTGGCACGGGGAGTGAAGGGGATGTGACCGGACGGCGCCTGCTGGCCCTGTCCGATGATCTCCTCAACCTGCTGGCGGACCGCCTCAAGCGAAATGCCGAGGCTCTCCAGGGCCTTTGCGGCGACACCCTCACCCTCGTGGATGAGACCCAGGAGGATGTGCTCGGTGCCGATGTAGTTGTGGTTGAGCATCCGGGCTTCTTCCTGAGCCAGGACGACAACCCGCCGCGCGCGGTCGGTGAACCTCTCGAACATCGTTAATCGCTCCTCAGAGCGGTCAGGCAGTAAGGGGACGCTCCCCTCCCTGTCCTTCCGCAGCTTAGTCCCGCAAGCGGGGACCGCTCATTCCAACTGCCGACACCGGACCGAGAACCAACACTGCCTCCTGAACCCGAACGCCGACATCTGCTCCAACCTGATGGTGCGAGACGATGTTCCCGCAGGCCAGGCAGTTACCCTCACCATGAGTACGCCGATGGCGAACGTGAGACGCCAATTTCTGCGTGTCGCCCCCTCCCACTAGGGATTGTCTTACCCGTACGGACTGACACTCCATGCCGAGCACACCGATTCCCTCCGCTACGGGCGAACAACCTTGCGCGGTCCGACACCCCCGAACGCCCCTTTTTCCAGCACCCTGCGCAATCACCGGACCACCCAGCGTAACTCTCGGGCCGGTTCGGCGGTTGCACTTGGCATGGTTGGCACAGTTCCCCCGGTCACCACGGTCCCCTCCCCCCGTCGCCCGCTCGATCCGGACGACCGGCGGCGGCACTGGTACGAGAACGAACTCGGGTGGCGGACGGTGCCCGGAGAACCGTTGCGGCTCGTCACGGGGCTGCTGTTCGACGTCCTGGACGTGCCGGTCGAGGCCGGTGTCGCGGCGCTGTGGCGGCTGGGGCCCACCTCTCCGGTGGCCGTACGGGGCGACCGGATGCGGCTGCTGGTGGCCGCGGGCAGCGCGGAGGAGTTGCCGGGGCTGCTGGACTGGCTGGAGTGGGGCGCTCTGGCGCCGGCGCTGGATCTGGTGGCGCTCGGCGAGGGCGGGCACATGGAGGCACCGCCGGTCCCCGGGACGGGGCCCGCGAAGGGACACCAGGGGCAGCCGCTTCCCGCGGATCGCCCGGGTCCCGTGCAGGGGGCCGCCGTATGGCTGCGGCCCCCCGAGACGGGGCGCGAGGTCGAGGCCTCGCTGCCGACACTGTCGGCCGTGGGGGGCGTTGGGGACGCCCCTGATCTCGTACGACTGGTGGACACAGTGGCCACACAGTGCCACCGGGTCCGGCTGCGGCGCTCGTGCGCTCAGCCGTTGGCCTTTTCGTAGGCCTCGCGAATGGACGCGGGAACACGGCCGCGGTCGTTGACCTCGTAGCCGTTCTCCTTGGCCCACGCGCGGATCTGCGCGGTGTCCTGGCTGCCACCGGTAGCGGCGCGCGCCTTTCCACGACCGCCCGAAGCACGGCCACCGGTACGGCGTCCGCCCTTCACGTAAGCGTCGAGAAGACCACGGAGCTTGTCCGCATTCGCGGTGGTGAGATCGATCTCGTACGTCTTGCCGTCCAGCGCGAACGTCACCGTCTCGTCCGCCTCGCCGCCGTCGAGGTCGTCGACAAGAAGGACCTGAACCTTCTGTGCCACCGGATTTCCTTTCATCGATAACTTGCGGGCCTGGGGTCTGCGGCGTCCGCCGTTTCGCCGTCCCCTGTTATATGCAGTACTGCAGTACGTCGGAAAGCAAACCGCTTTTGCTGGAAAAACACAAACCCCTGGGAGAGACCGAGTGACCGCCCCGGTCCGGAAAGATGCGCGTTTCGGACATAGGGAACCTGGGCAGGGCGTCCGGGCCGAATTGAGCGCAGCGATCACAGATGCAGAAGCATCCGGCTGTTGCCCAAGGTGTTCGGTTTCACTCGTTCGAGACCCAGGAACTCCGCCACGCCCTCGTCATAGGAACGCAACAGCTCCGCGTAGACATCGGTGTCAACGGGTGTCTCACCGATCTCCACGAAGCCGTGCTTGGAGAAGAAGTCCACTTCGAAGGTGAGACAGAAAACGCGACGAACGCCTAGCCAACGGGCCGTGTGCAGCAACTTCTCCAGCAACTGATGACCTACACCGGCGCCCTTCAACCCGGGCTTCACGGCGAGAGTACGGACTTCCGCGAGGTCTTCCCACATGACGTGCAGTGCGCCGCAGCCGACGACCTCCGCGTTGTCGTCGCGTTCGGCGACCCAGAACTCCTGTATGTCCTCGTAAAGAGTCACGGTCGCTTTGTCGAGCAGGATGCGACCGCGAACGTAGGCGTCAAGGAGTCGGCGCACCGCCGGGACATCCCCGGTCCGGGCCCGCCGGACGGTGATGGCTTTCGCGGTGACTTCTGGGTGCTCTGCTGACATGAGCGGACGCTATCGCCCGCCGCCGGAGGACGCGGAGCCGGGGTTCTCGACGCCATCCGCGGGTTCGGGTGTTTCCGGTCCCTGGACGATGCGTACGGCGCTGCGCAGGGCCTCACGCTGTTCGTCGCTCATCATCCCGAAGAAGGCGACGAGAGCGGCCGCGGGGTTGTCGCTCTGGGACCAGGCGTCGTTCATCAGGGCGGCGGAGTAGGCGGCCCGTGTGGAGACGGCCTCATATCGATACGCCCGGCCTTCCGCCTCGCGACGCACCCAGCCCTTCTGATGGAGATTGTCCAAAACGGTCATCACCGTGGTGTACGCGATCGACCGTTCCTGCTGAAGGTCTTCCAGGACTTCTCGAACGGTCACCGGGCGGTTCCACTTCCACACCCGCGTCATGACCGAGTCTTCGAGTTCTCCCAATGGGCGAGGCACAGCTCAGAACCATAGTGGAAAAGGAACAAAAAGGGCGTACGACTCGGATAAGCACGCGCGCGCGTGCGGGAGTCGTACGCCCTTGAAGGCGCCGCCGAAAAGGCGGGGGTCAGGCTTCGGTGGTCGAGGAGGCCTGGCGGGCGCTCTCCGCGCGCGCGATGGCGGCGTCGACGGCCGCGTCCTCCTTGGCCTTCATGGCCCCGCCCTGGGTCTTCACGATGACCCGGATCAGTCCGATGAAGAACACGGCCATGACGACCGGGGGCACGAGCGCGGAGACATAGTCCATGCCCTCCAGAGTAGCCACGGGCCCGGGCGCCGACGGGGCGGGGTCGGTTCAGCCGGCGGCGAGCTGCTGCGGCGGATTCGCGGGCGGCGGCGCCGGTTTGCGCCGGGGGAAGACCTCGCCCGGGGTGGGGATCGGCCGGGACGGCTTCGGGGCGGCGGGCGCGGGTGCGGGCGCCGGACGCTCCACGGGCTTGCGTACGGGCTCCTTGGCGTCCTCCCCGGCCAGTTCCCCGGCGGTCGCGGAAAGGCCGCCCGAGCGGCCTCCGGGGAGCGCCAGGAGGCGGGTGCGGGAGGCGGGGACGGTCGGGGCGGGGCGGGCGGCCGTACGGCGGGCCAGGCGGGCGCGTACGTCCTGTTCGGCGAGGGTGAGGCAGCGGTCGAGGAGGGCTGCGGCGGCCGGGTTCCCGCGCAGCGCACGCAGCGCGGAGAGGTCGCCGACGTCCGGGCGGTACCCGGCGCCGAGCGCCTCCTCCAGGAGCGTGAGGTAGCCCGCGGTGGTGCCGGGCAGGGCGGCGCGGTACCGGGCGAGGTCGGCGACCAGGAAGGCGCGCAGCCGGACCCCCTCGTGCACCGCTTCGTCGAGGGATTCGGCGAGCCGGAGACAGTCCTTGACGTCCTCGGCGGAGGCGGTTCTGGGCTGGAGGGCGAGGGCGAGAGCGCGACGGAGCACACGCAGCTCCTCCGCACCGAACGCCATGCCGCCGCGGGATCCGTATGGCGTGGGCATGCGGCGACGATACGCGCTAATCAGACAAATTCGACATAGGGGGCGGGTGTGGCGCGGGCTTTTCGCCCGGCGGTGGGCAGCGGCTGCCCGGCCGGGCACCGGCGGCCGCGCCATGCCTGGTACCCGGATGCTCCGACGCGTGCACGGCAGCCGTCCGGGCGCGACGGCACCCCGTGGGCGCGGTCGGCGACGCCTCGCGCGCGTGAGCGACACCGGCGGGGCAGCAGCTGACCGGCCGCGCACCCGGTAGCCGCACCACAGCCAGCCGGTACCTACGGCTCCGTCGCATGCACGGCAGCCGCCCCCCGGAGCGCGGCTGCCCCCTGCGGGCGCGGGAAGCGGCACCTCGCGGGCACGCGCGAGGGACGCCGACCGAGAGCGCCGCCCGGCGGCAGGCGGTCTCGTCCCGGCGCCGGGCACCGGCTCACATCCGCGACACGTTCCGCTCGTAGACCAGGCGGAGGCCGATCAGGGTCAGCCAGGGCTCGTGCTCGTCGATGACCGAGGCCTCGCCCAGGACCATCGGGGCGAGGCCTCCGGTCGCGATGACCGTCACGTCCTCCGGGTCGTCGGCCAGCTCCTTGGCCATCCGGGTGACGACTCCGTCGACCTGGCCGGCGAAGCCGTAGACGATGCCGGACTGCATCGCCTCGACGGTGTTCTTCCCGATCACGCTGCGCGGCCGGGCCACCTCGATCTTGCGCAGCTGGGCGCCCTTGACGCCGAGCGCCTCGACCGAGATCTCGATACCGGGGGCGATGACACCGCCGACGTACTCCCCGCGCGCGGAGACCGCGTCGAACGTGGTCGCCGTGCCGAAGTCGACGACGATCGCGGGCCCCCCGTAGAGCTCGACCGCGGCGACCGCGTTGATGATGCGGTCCGCGCCGACCTCCTTGGGGTTGTCGGTCAGGATCGGGACGCCCGTCTTGACGCCCGGCTCGACGAGGACGGCGGGCACGTCTCCGTAGTAGCGGCGGGTCACCTCGCGCAGTTCGTGCAGGACGGACGGCACGGTGGCGCAGATCGCGATGCCGTCGATGCCGTCGCCCAGCTCCTCCCCGAGGAGCGGGTGCATGCCCATGAGGCCCTGGAGGAGGACGGCGAGTTCGTCGGCGGTGCGGCGCGCGTCGGTGGAGATCCGCCAGTGCTCGACGATGTCCTCGCCGTCGAACAGACCGAGGACGGTGTGCGTGTTGCCCACGTCGATCGTGAGGAGCATGACTACTGCGCCTCACGGAGGTCGAGGCCGATGTCCAGGATCGGCGCGGAGTGGGTCAGGGCGCCCACGGCGAGGTAGTCCACCCCGGTGTCCGCGTACGCCTTGGCGTTGTCCAGGGTGAGCCGTCCCGAGGCCTCCAGGGCGGCGCGGCCGTGCACGATGCCGACGGCCTCGGCGCACTCGCCGGGCGTGAAGTTGTCCAGGAGGATCAGGTCGGCGCCGGCGTCCAGGACCTCGCGGAGCTGGTGCAGGGTGTCGACCTCGACCTCGATCGCCACCTCCGGGAAGGCCTCCCGTACGGCCTTGAAGGCCTGGGCGACGCCGCCCGCGGCGACCACGTGGTTGTCCTTGACGAGGGCCGCGTCCGACAGCGACATGCGGTGGTTGACGCCGCCGCCGCAGCGGACCGCGTACTTCTCCAGGGAGCGCAGGCCCGGCGTCGTCTTGCGGGTGTCGCGGACCTTCGTCCTCGTGCCCTCCAGCGCGTCGGCCCACGCGCGCGTGGCGGTCGCGATGCCGGAGAGGCGGCACAGGAGGTTGAGCGCGCTGCGCTCGGCGGTCAGCAGGTCACGCGTGCGCGTGGTGACCGACAGGAGCTTCTGCCCGGCCTCCACACGGTCGCCGTCCTCCGCGTGCCGCTCGACCTCGAACTCGTCGGTGCAGACCACGGAGATCACCGCTTCGGCGACCCTGAGGCCCGCCACGACACCGGCCTCGCGCGCGGTGAAGTCGGCGGTGGCGACGGCCCCTTCGGGGATGGTCGCCACGGTCGTCACGTCGACACCGCCGTCCAGGTCCTCCTGGACGGCGACATTGGCGATGTCCTCGACCTCCACGGGGTCGAGACCCGCGTCGGCCAGGAGCTCGGCGAGCGCGGGGTCCAGGCCGCACTCCAGGTACTCCGCGTCGGCGCCCGCGCCACAGGCACAGCCGTCGCCGCAGCCGCCGCTGTCGGCGAGGGGAAGGTCGGGGGTGCTCACTTCTGTCACTGCTCCTGGGGACGGTGCTGCCGGGTCGGGGGGAAGTCTGCGGTGTCCGTGGTGTGCACGGCGAGCGTGCGGTCGGGATTCAGCCGTACGACGATGTGGCGGCGCCAGGCGCTGTCGTCGCGCTCGGCGTGGTCCTCGCGCCAGTGGCAGCCCCGGGTCTCCTCGCGCCGCGCGGCGGCGGTGACCAGGACGCGGGCCACGCACAGGAGGTTGGTGGCCTCCCAGGTGTCGACGCCGGGCTCGGCGGTCTTGCCGTTCTCGTCGAGCGCGTCACGGGCGTCGGTGTGCAGCTGCTGGAGCTGTCCGGCGGCCCTGGCGAGGGATTCGGCGGAGCGCAGGACGCCCGCGCCCTCGGTCATGATCCGCTGGATCGCGAAGCGGGCCTCGGGGGCGAGCAGCGGGTGCGCGGGCTTCTGGGGGTGCGGGACCGGTTCGGGCACGCGCGCGTGGAGGGCGTTTTCGGTCTGGCTCGCGGTGATGTCGGCGACGATCCGCTCGGCGTAGACGAGGCCTTCGAGGAGGGAGTTGGAGGCGAGCCGGTTCGCGCCGTGCACTCCGGTGCAGGCGACCTCGCCGCACGCGTAGAGGCCGGGGACGGTCGTACGGCCCCGGGAGTCGGTGCGGACGCCGCCGGAGGCGTAGTGGGCGGCCGGGGCGACCGGGACGGGCTCGGTGACCGGGTCGATGCCGTGGCTGCGGCAGGCGGCGAGGATCGTCGGGAACCGGTGCTCCCACATGTCGGCGCCGAAGTGCCGGGCGTCGAGGAACATGTGCTCGGCGTCCTGCTCCAGCATGCGCCGCGTGATGCCCTTGGCGACGATGTCCCGGGGCGCGAGCTCGGCCAGTTCGTGCTGGCCCACCATGAAGCGCACGCCGTCGGCGTCGACAATGTGGGCGCCCTCGCCGCGCACCGCCTCGGAGACGAGGGGCTGCTGGCCCTCCGCGTCGGCGCCGAGGAAGAGCACGGTCGGGTGGAACTGCACGAACTCCAGGTCGGAGACCTCGGCGCCCGCGCGGAGTGCGAGCGCGACTCCGTCGCCGGTCGACACGGACGGATTGGTGGTGGCCGAGAAGACCTGCCCCATGCCGCCGGTCGCGAGGACCACGGCGGGCGCGTGCACGGCGCCCACACCGTCGTGCTGGCCCTCTCCCATGACGTGCAGGGTGACGCCCGCCGTACGGCCCTCCTCGTCCGTCAGGAGGTCCAGCACGAGCGCGTTCTCGATCGTGCGCAGGCCACGCGCGTGCACGGCCTCGACGAGCGCCCGGGAGACCTCCGCGCCGGTCGCGTCGCCGCCCGCGTGCGCGATACGGCGCCGGTGGTGGCCGCCCTCGCGGGCCAGTTCCAGTCCTCCTTCGGAGGACTCGTCGAAGTGGGCGCCGGTCTCGATGAGCCGCCGTACGGCGTCGGGGCCCTCGGTGACGAGGATCCGTACGGCCTCCTCGTCGCACAGGCCCGCGCCCGCCACCAGGGTGTCGTCCAGGTGCTGTTCGGGGGTGTCGCCCTCCCCGAGGGCCGCGGCGATACCTCCCTGGGCCCAGCGGGTGGAACCGTCGTCGAGACGGGCCTTGGTGACGACGACCGTCCGCAGACCCGCCGCCTCGCAGCGCAGGGCCGCGGTCAGCCCGGCCACTCCGGAGCCGACGACCACCACGTCCGCGTCGATGGACCACCCGGGGGCGGGCGCGTGCAGTCGTATGCCTGTGCTGGTCACGAGGCGGCTCCGAGGGTTCCGAAAGCGAGTGGGATGTTGTCGATCAGCCGGGTCGTCCCGACCCGGGCGGCTACGGCGAGGACGGCCTCGCCGGTGAAGTCCTCGTCGACGTCGGTGAAGTCGGACGGGTCGACCAGGGCGAGGTAGTCCAGGGTGAGCGGCGGGTCGAGGCGGGCGGCGTCGTCGAGGACCAGGCGGGCGGCGGCGCGGACGGACGCCGGGCTGCCGGGGCCGGGGACGGCCTTGGCGACGGCGTGCGCGTCGGCCGCCGCGCGGGACTCCCCTATGGCGCTGAGCGCCTCGGCACGCGCGTGCGTGGCGGGCACCTCGCGGGCCCGCGCGCGCAGCGCCTCCTGGGCGGCGTGCCGGTCGCGGCCGGCGAACAGGGCCTGCGAGAGGGCGAGCGCGGTGCGCCGCTCCTGGAGGGAGAGATAGCGGTTGCGGCTGGAGAGGGCAAGGCCGTCGGCCTCGCGCACCGTCGGCACGCCGACGATCTCGGTGCCGAAGTTCAGGTCACGCACCATGCGGCGGATCAGGGCGAGTTGCTGGGCGTCCTTCTGGCCGAACAGGGCGGTGTCGGGGCGGGTCAGGTGCAGCAGCTTGGCGACGACGGTGAGCATGCCGTCGAAGTGGCCGGGGCGGGCGGCACCCTCCAGGCGTTCGCCCATGGGGCCCGCCGAGATGCGGACCTGGGGTTCTCCGCCGGGGTAGACCTCGTCCACGGAGGGCGCGAACACGACGTCCGCGCCCGCCTGTTCGGCGATCTTGAGATCGGCGTCCAGGGTGCGCGGGTAGCGGTCGAGGTCCTCGCCCTCGCCGAACTGCAGCGGGTTCACGAAGACGGTGACCACGACCTCGCCGTCCGGTCCGGCGAGCTCGCGCGCGGTGCGGACCAGGGTGGCGTGGCCCTCGTGCAGGGCGCCCATCGTCATGACGACTGCGCGTCGGCCCGCGCGCGGGCGTGCGTGCAGTTCGTCTGCGGTGTGCAGCAGGGTGGTGGTCATCCGGCATCTCCCTCGGTGCCGTTGGCGAGTACGCCGAGGAGGTCCTCGGCGAGTTCCGGCTTGAGCAGCCCGTGGGCCAGGGCCCGGTCGGCGGTCGCGCGGGCCATCGCCAGATAGCCGGCGACGGTCTGCGGGGCGTGCTTGCGCAGCTCGGTGACGTGCGCGGCGACGGTGCCCGCGTCCCCGCGCGCGACGGGGCCGGTCAGTGCCGCGTCACCGGAGCGCAGTGCATTGTCCAGGGCGGCGCCCAGCAGCGGGCCGAGCATGCGGTCGGGGGCCTCGACGCCGGCCGTGCGCAGCAGCTCCATGGACTCGGCGACCAAGGTGACCAGGTGGTTGGCGCCCAGCGCGAGGGCCGCGTGGTACAGCGGGCGGTTCTCCTCGGCGATCCACTCGGGCTCGCCGCCCATCTCGATCACCAGGGCCTCGGCCGCCAGCCGCAGTTCCTCGGGGGCGGTGACCCCGAAGGAGCAGCCTGCGAGCCGCTGGACGTCCACAGGAGTGCCCGTGAAGGTCATCGCGGGGTGCAGGGCCAGCGGCAGCGCGCCGACCCGCAGAGCGGGGTCCAGGACCTTCACGCCGTACCGCCCGGAGGTGTGCACGAGGAGCTGCCCGGGACGTACGGCGCCGGTGTCGGCGAGGCCCTCGACGAGCCCGGGCAGCGCGTCGTCCGGGACGGTGAGCAGCACCAGGTCGGCGCGCTCCAGGACCTGGGCGGGCGTGAGGACCGGCACGTCGGGGAGCATCAGCGCGGCCCGTCGCCTGGAGGCGTCGGAGACCCCGGAGACGGCCACCGGGCGGTGCCCGGCGAGCTGGAGGGACGCGGCCAGTGCGGGACCCACCCTGCCGGCGCCGACGACGCCGACGGCGAGCCGCGCGGGGCGGTCCTTGGGCTCTGGCTGTTGGAATGTACTCACGCGAGTGCGGCCTTCCCGTTCCAGTCCGCTCCGGGTACCGGACGATTTCTCGTCATGTTAACGCGATCGGTTCGAAGGGGGTCCGGTTGTCCACAGGCTGTGGGTTGTCACACAGCCCGCGGCGGACGGGAAGGCCGCTGGAAACCCGGGTGCCCGAACGGACGTGCGCCGGGCATCATCCGGAGCATGAGCGATGCGGCGGAACAGAGTGATCAAGAGGCAGAGCCGGCGACCGACGAGGAACGGAACCTGGAACGCCGTAAACGGCGCATCGCCGCGACCCGGAACGCCGAGCGGTCCCTCGCGCGCCTCGGGTTCCTGGGCCCGCTCCGGGAGCGGCTCGCCTTCGTGCAGGAGGCGGCCGAACTGCACGACCTGGACGAGGCGTCGGACATGTACGGCAGCGAGGTCGTCGAGACCCTGGAGAAGCGGGTCGCCGAACTGCTCGGCAAGGAGGCCGCGGCCTTCTTCCCCACGGGCACGATGGCGCAGCAGGTGGCCCTGCGCTGCTGGGCGGGCCGCACCGGGAACCCGGCGGTCGCCCTGCACCCGCTGTCGCACCCGGAAGTGCACGAACGGCACGCCCTCACCCAGGTCAGCGGCTTGCGCCCAGTCCATGTGACGAGCGAGCCCCGGCAGCCGACCGCCGACGAGGTGCACGACTTCCCGGAGCCCTTCGGGACGCTGATGCTCGAACTGCCCCTCCGGGACGCCGGTTTCGTCCTGCCCTCCTGGGAGGAGCTCTCCGCCGTCGTGGACGCCGCGCACGAGCGCGACGCGGTGGTCCACTTCGACGGCGCCCGCCTGTGGGAGTCCACCGCCCACTTCGGCCGCCCGCTCGACGAGATCGCGGGCCTGGCGGACAGCGTCTACGTGTCGTTCTACAAGTCCCTCGACGCCCTCGGCGGCGCCGCCCTCGCCGGCCCGAAGACCCTGATCGACGAGGCGAGGACCTGGCGGCACCGCTACGGAGGCATGGTCTTCCAGCAGTTCCCCACCGTGCTGACCGCGCTCGCGGGCCTGGACCGGGAGCTGCCCCGGCTGCCCGCGTACGTGGCCCACGCGCGCGTGGTCGCCGAGGCGCTGCGCGAGGGGTTCGCGGCAGCCGGGGTGCCGTGGATGCGCGTCCACCCCGAGCAGCCGCACACACTCGACTTCCAGGTCTGGCTGCCGTACGACCGCGACGCCGTCACCGAGGCCGCGATCCGGACAACGGAGGAGACGAGGACCGCCCTCTTCTCCAATCCCTGGGACGCGAAGGCTCCGGGGCTGGCCATGACGGAGGTCTACGTACGGGCCGCCGCCCTGGAGTGGACGGCCGAGGACGTGAAGGCGGCGGTCGCGGACTTCGTGCTCCGGCTGAAGGAGGAGACCGGGGGCTGAGGGGCGTCCACCTGGTGGGACGGTCTTGGCGTTCGTTGGCAGGTGGGGCCACGTCGCCGTCCGGCGGCCGTCGCGTCGATTGACGGGCGCCGTCAATCGACGGGGGCGTTGTCAGTGGTGGGGTGCACGATGGGGGCATGAGCGTGCACATCGACATCACGGGGCTGCGGCAGGAGCAGGTCGTCTTCGCGCCCTCGCCCCTGGGCGAGCTGTGCATGGCGCTGCACGCGATGTCGGAGCCGGGGCACCATCCCGGTCTCCAGGGGTGGGTGGCCGGCGTCACCGCGCGGCTCGACCCGCATCTGGCGGACCGGATGTGCGAGGCGGACTTCCTGTGGCGGTCGACGTTCTCCGACCTGTTCCTGCCGTACGCGGGCATTCCCGGCCGCAGCACGCTCCCCGGGACGACCCTCGCCGAAGAGCTGGACCTGGTGGACAAGCTGACGGACGAGCAGTTCGTGGACGCGGCACTGGAGTTCACCACCTGCGCGCTCACCTACGCCACCGGCGGGCCCGGCCCGCTCTCGGACGCCACGATCAGGCTGCGCGCCCTGGAGCAGGCCGCGACCCGCGGTCCGCGTCAACTGGCGTTCACCGAGCGGCTGCTGGCCGACCCGCCGCGGACCAGGGCGTGGCTGCGCCAGTTCCTGGAGGACTGCGACGAGGCGTTCTTCGCGGAGACCTGGTCCCGGATGCAGCACCAGCTCACGGCCGACGCCCGCCACAAGACGGACCTCCTGCGGCACAAGGGCCTCGCGGAGGCACTGACGTCGATGTCCACCGCGGTGACGCTCGACGAGAGCGCCACCCGCATCACGGTCGACAAGCTCGGCGACGGTCGTACGGCGACCCGGGACGGCGGCCTCCTCCTGGTCCCCACCAGCCTGGGCTGGCCGCATCTGACGGTCCTGTACCGCTACGGCTGGCAGCCCGTCGTGCACTACCCCGTGGGGTCGCCCAAGTTCGCCGCGCCGACCTCCCTGGAGCAGCTGACCCTGCGGATGACCGCCCTGTCCCACCCGGTCCGTATGCGCCTGTGCCGCAGCCTGGCCCGCACCGCGTTCACCACCAGCGAGCTGGCCCAGGTGCACGGCATGACCGCCCCGGAGATATCCCGTCACCTCGGCGTCCTGAAGAAGGCCGGCCTGGTCACCACCCGCCGCCGCGGCCGCTACGTCCTGCACCAGCTGGACGTCACGATGGTGGCCCGCCTGGGCAGCGACTTCCTGGAGGGCATCCTCAGGTAGGCGCGGCCACCGTGCCTCAGCCGTGCCCGCCGGCCCGCACCAGCCCCGTCTCGTAGGCCAGGACGACCACCTGCACCCGGTCCCGCAGGCCGAGCTTGGTCAGGATGCGGCCGACGTGGGTCTTCACGGTCGCCTCGGACAGCACCAGACGGGCCGCGATCTCGCCGTTGGACAGCCCATGAGCGACCAGGATCATGACCTCGCGCTCGCGCTCGGTGAGCCGCTCCAGTTCCTTGTGCTGCGGCTCCTTGCCGGCGGAGGGCAGCATCGGGGCGAAGCGGTCCAGGAGCCGGCGGGTCGTCGAGGGCGCCACCACCGCGTCGCCGCTGTGCACGGAGCGGATCGCGGTGAGGAGTTCACCGGGCGGCACGTCCTTGAGCATGAACCCGGAGGCGCCGGCCTTCAGCCCCGAGAAGGCGTACTCGTCGAGGTCGAAGGTGGTCAGGATCAGCACCTTCGGCGGGTTCTCGCCCTGGCAGATTCGGCGGGTGGTCTCCACCCCGTCCAGCTTCGGCATACGGACGTCCATCAGCACCACGTCGACCGCGGTCGCGGCCAGCACCTGGAGGGCCTCGACACCGTCGCCCGCCTCCGCGACGACCTCCATGTCCGGCTGGGCGGCGAGCACCATCCGGAAACCGGTGCGCAGCAGCACCTGGTCGTCGACGAGCATCACGCGGATCGTCATCGGGTCCTCTTCCGTTCCGTCATCAGGATCGTTCAACAATTCATTCAACAGGTTGAGGCCGTTCAACGGGTCGTTCAACAATTCCTTACAGGTGTCAGCAATCGGCGCACGAAAGATCAGTGCGCGGGTTTCAGCGGCAGCAGCGCGCTGATGCGGAACCCGCCGCCCGGGCGCGGGCCCGCGTCCAGGGTGCCCCCGACCATGCCGACCCGCTCGCGCATCCCGATCAGACCATGCCCCTGGCCGTCGATGCCGCCCTCCTCGTACAGCTCGTGCGGGGCGCCCTTGCCGTCGTCCTCGACGAGCAGCCCGAGACCGTCGTCGAAGTACACCAGCCGCACACTGGCGCCCGTGTTGGGCCCACCGTGCTTGCGGGTGTTGGTGAGCGCCTCCTGCACGATCCGGTAGGCCGTCAGCTCGACACCGCTGGGCAGCGGGCGCGGGGTGCCCTCGACCTTGAAGTCGACGGGCAGTCCGGACGTACGGCACTGCTGGACCAGGTCGTCGATCTGCTCGACGTCCGGCTGCGGAACGTACTCGCCGGCCTCCTTGTGCTCGCCGGTGCGCAGCACGCCCAGCAGGCGGCGCATCTCGGCGAGGGCCTGTCGGCCGGTGGAGGAGATCGTCTCCAGGGCCTTCTTCGCCTGGTCCGGCGCGGAGTCCAGGACATACGCGGCACCGTCGGCCTGGACCACCATCACCGACACGTTGTGCGCGACCACGTCGTGCAGCTCGCGGGCGATCCGGGCGCGTTCGGCGGCGACCGCGACCTTCGCCTGCGCCTCGCGCTCCTTCTCCAGCCGGGCGGCGCGCTCCTCCAGCTGCGCGAAGTACGCGCGCCGGGTGCGCATCGAGTCGCCCAGCACCCAGGCCAGCGCGAACGGCACCGTCTGGAAGACAGCGATCGCGACCAGCCCGGCGGAACTGGTGTGTTCCTGGGGCCATCGGATCTGCGACAGGGTCGCCGCGCCCAGACCGGTCGCCAGGGCGAAACGGGATGCCCAGCGGGCCCCGACCGCGGCGACCGTGTAGACGATCACCAGCATGGCGAAGTCGGCCGCCACGGGCTCGACGTCGAGGACCAGCTGCGCGAGCCCCGTCACCAGGACCAGGACGAGCATCTTCTCCGGCCAGCGGCGGCGCAGCCCGATCGCCACACACATGACGGCGGACACCGCGAGCGCGCCCGCGGCCGTCCCGTGCCGGCCCGACGCGTAGCTGGTACTCGCGATGCTCACGCCGCTCAGCCCCAGCAGGAAGACGGCCCAGAAGGTGTCGACCCATGTCGGGTGTCTGCGGAGGAAGTCGTAGAGGCGCTGCACGTAACCCAGCGTAGGGAAGCGCGAAGTGTGCGGGGGTCAACCGGAGGATCGATCCGCATACGC
Organism: Streptomyces sp. NPDC001100; assembly: GCF_053598575.1. Lineage (NCBI taxonomy): Bacteria > Bacillati > Actinomycetota > Actinomycetes > Kitasatosporales > Streptomycetaceae > Streptomyces > Streptomyces sp. NPDC001100. Next base: position 274,200 of record NZ_JBSFKO010000008.1, on the reverse strand, counting down.
CCGGCGTACTCCCCAAGGTGGAGGCCCGGTTGTCCTGTGCACTTAATCTGGCACCGTGACGGACGACACTGCGGCCCGGTGGCGCGGCTGGCGGGCGGCGGCCGAGGACGCGCTCTACGGGCCCGAGGGCTTCTACCGGAGGCCCGAGGGACCCGCCGGGCACTTCCGTACGTCCGTGCACGCGTCGGCGCTCTTCGCCGGGGCCGTGGCACGGCTGCTGTGCCGGGTGGACGAGGCGCTGGACCGGCCGGCCGCGCTGGACCTCGTGGACCTGGGCGCGGGCCGCGGTGAGCTGGTGACCGGCGTGCTCGCCGCGCTGCCCGCCGGGGTGGCGGCACGCGTGCGTGCGTACGGCGTCGAGATCGCCGACCGCCCCGAGGGACTCGATTCCCGCGTCGAGTGGCGGACCGACTCCCCGAAGGGGATCACCGGGCTGCTCTTCGCCAACGAGTGGCTGGACAACGTACCCGTAGAGGTCGCCGAGGTGGACTCCGCCGGCCGGCCGCGGCTCGTGCTGGTCCGGGAGGACGGGACCGAGCGGCTCGGGAAGCCGGTCGCCGCTGCGGAGGCCAAGTGGCTCGCGCGGTGGTGGCCCCTGGCACCCGAGGAGGGGCTGCGCGCCGAGATCGGGCTTCCCAGGGACACGGCCTGGGCGTCCGCCGCCGGCACTGTCGACCGGGGACTCGCGGTCGCCGTCGACTACGCGCACACCCTGGGCACCCGCCCCCCGTTCGGCACGCTCACCGGCTTCCGCGAGGGCCGCGAGACGGCACCCGTGCCGGACGGCTCGTGCGACATCACCGCGCACGTCGCACTGGACGCCTGCGCGGCGGCTGCGACTTCAGCAGGCGCACTCACCGGCGCGCGCCTGCTCACCCAACGCGCCGCCCTGCGCGCCCTCGGCGTCACAGGCGCGCGCCCCCCGCTCACGCTGGCCTCCACCGACCCGGCGGGATACGTCCGCGCCCTCGCGAGCGCCGGAGAGGCCGCCGAACTCACCGCACCGGGCGGCCTCGGCGACTTCGGCTGGCTCGTGCAGTCGGTTGGAATTCCGGACCCGCTGAACGAGCCGTAGGCGCTCTCTCCTTGTCGCCTACTCGTCGATGTCCCCGACCACTACTTGTCGATGTCCCCGACCACGAAGAACAACGACCCCAGAATGGCCACCATGTCCGCCACCAGCGTCCCCGGCAGCAGCACCGCGAGGGCCTGGATGTTGTTGTAGGACGCCGAGCGCAGCTTCAGCCGGTACGGGGTCTTCTCGCCCTTGCTGACGAGGTAGTAACCGTTGATGCCGAGGGGGTTCTCGGTCCACGCGTACGTGTGCCCCTCGGGCGCCTTGAGGACCTTGGGGAGCCGCTGGTTGATCGGCCCGGGCTCCAACTCGGCGAGCCGGTCGAGGCAGGCGTCCGCGAGGTCGAGCGCGTTGTGGGTCTGCTCCAGGAGCACTTCGAAGCGGGCGAGACAGTCGCCCTCCTGGCGTGTGACGACCTTGAGGGTGTCCTGGAGCTCGCCGTACGCGAGATACGGCTCGTCGCGCCGCAGGTCGAAGTCGACGCCCGAGGCGCGCGCGATGGGCCCGCTCACCCCGTAGGCGTGCACGGCCTCCGCGGACAGCGCGCCGACTCCCCTGGTGCGTCCCCGGAAGATCTCGTTGCCGAGCACCAGGTCGTCGAAGCGGTCCATCCGGGAGCGCACGGCGGCGACGGCCTCCCGCGCGCGGGTGGCCCATCCGGCGGGGAGGTCCTCCTTGAGGCCGCCGACGCGGTTGAACATGTAGTGCATGCGCCCGCCGGAGACCTCCTCCATGACGTTCTGGAGGACCTCGCGCTCCCGGAACGCGTAGAACACCGGGGTGATGCCGCCGAGTTCCAGGGGGTACGAGCCCAGGAACATCAGGTGGTTGAGCACCCGGTTCAGCTCGGCGAGCAGGGTGCGCGTCCACACCGCGCGCGGGGGCACCTCCATGCCGAGCATGCGCTCCACCGCGAGGACCACGCCCAGCTCGTTCGAGAACGCCGACAGCCAGTCGTGGCGGTTGGCGAGCATGATGATCTGGCGGTAGTCGCGCGCCTCGAAGAGCTTCTCGGCGCCCCGGTGCATGTAACCGATCACCGGCTCCGCGTGCTGGATGCGCTCGCCGTCCAGGACGAGCCGCAGCCGCAGCACTCCGTGCGTGGAGGGGTGCTGGGGGCCGATGTTGAGCACCATGTCGGTGCTTTCCGCGGCGCCGCCGATCCCGACCGTGGTCTCCGTCGTGGGAGTCATGGACACAGTCTCTCGTACGTACGCTTGCGCCATGGAAACGGGGACTGCCGCTCAGGACGACGCGGCGCGCGAGCCGGTGTGGACCGGGCTGCCGCCGGGGCTGCTGAAGATGCGACGGATGCTGCTGGTGGTGTGGCTGGGGGTGCTGACCGTCGCCCTGGGGGTGCCGCTTGCCCTGTTCGCCGGCCCGGGGTGGGCGGCGTTCGCGCTGCTGCCGCTCGGCCTCATGGCGTGGGGCTGGGTGGTGCTGGGCCGCAACTGGCGCTCCTGGCGGTACGCCGAGCGCGCCGACGACCTGCTGATCAGCAAGGGCGTGCTGTGGCACCACGAGACGATCGTGCCGTACGGGCGGATGCAGCTCGTGGAGGTGACCTCGGGGCCCGTGGAGCGGCACTTCGGGCTCGCGAGCGTGCAGCTGCACACGGCCGCCGCGGCGACCGACGCGACCATCCCGGGGCTCGACCCGGCCGAGGCCGAACGGCTGCGCGACCGGCTCACCGAGCTCGGCGAGGCCCGATCGGCGGGGCTGTGACCACGCCGGGCGCCGACAAGGACGTACCCGAGGCCGCGGAGGCCGTACGGGAACAAGTGCCCGTCGTGGAGCGGCGGTTGCATCCGGTGACGCCGTTGCGCCGGGCGTGGGCGCCGGTCGCCGTCATCATCGGGTGGGCGGTGCACGACCCCAACCAGGCGCAGGAACAGCTGACGAAGCTGACCACCATCACCCTGCTGATCGCGCTGGCCGTGATCGTGCCGGCCGCCGGTCTGTACGGCTTCCTGACCTGGTGGTTCACGCACTTCGCGGTGACCGACACCGAACTGCGCATCCGTACCGGCCTGTTGTTCCGGCGCACCGCGCACATCCGGCTGGAACGCATCCAGGCGGTCGACGTGACACAGCCGCTCCTCGCGCGCGTGGCGGGCGTCGCCAAGCTGAAGCTGGACGTCGTAGGGACCGACAAGAAGGACGAACTGGCCTTCCTCGGAGAGGACGAGGCGCGGGCGCTGCGCGCCGAACTCCTTGCGCGGGCGGCCGGGTTCGCGCCCGAGACCGCCCACGAGGTCGGCGAGGCACCCTCGCAGCAGCTGCTGCACGTGCCGGCCGGGGTCCTCGCGGTGTCCCTGGTGCTGACCGGCGCCACCTGGGGATCGCTGGCCGCCGCACTCGTCGTACCGCCGCTGTTGTGGCTCGCCACCCACAGCGTGTGGACGGTCCTCGCGACCGCGCTGCCGCTGCTGGGCGCGGCGGGCGCGAGCAGTGTGGGGCGGTTCGTCGGCGAGTACGACTGGACGGTGGGCGAGTCCCCGGACGGGCTGCGCATCGACCACGGGCTGCTGGACCGCACCCACGAGACGGTGCCGCCGGGGCGGGTGCAGACCGTGCGGGTCGTGGAGCCGCTGCTGTGGCGGCGGCGCGGGTGGGTGCGGGTCGAGCTGGATGTGGCCGGTTCGTCCAACTCCGTGCTGGTGCCGGTCGCGCCGCGCGAGATCGCCGAGTCGGTCGTCGCGCGCGTGCTGCCCGGTGTGACGGTGCCGGCGCGCTCGGCGCTGTCCCGGCCGCCACGCAGGGCGGGCCGCTGCGTGCCGCTGTGGTGGCGCGGCTACGGCCTCGCGGTCACCGACACGGTGTTCGTGGCCCGGCACGGACTGCTGCGCCGCAGCACGGCGCTGGTGCCGCACGCGAAGGTGCAGAGCGTACGGCTCACTCAAGGGCCTTGGGAGCGGCTCTGGGGGCTTGCCGAGGTGCATGTGGACACCGGGGCCAACGAGACCGTGACAGCCCGTCTGCGGGGCGCGGACGAGGCCGCGGAGCTGCTCCGCGGCCAGGCCGAGCGCTCCCGGACCGGCCGCAGGGACGCCCGCCCGGACCGCTGGATGGCCTGACGCCCGGTCAGGCCCCGGTAGGGCCCTGGTCAGGAAGCGGCGCTGCGCAGTCCGGGAAGGTTGATCTGCTCGGTCTCGTCGTGTGCCGTCAGGTCGATGACCTGGACCGCGCCGACGCCCCGGGACCGCTCGTCGGCCGGCTTGAACTGTGCCTCGGCCTCCGCCTTGTGCACCGCCAGGGCCTCCTGGCCCACGACGTCGGCGAGGTCCTCGTTCTGGACGGCGTCCATCTCGGCGGACGCCGCGCCCTTCTGCATGCCGAAGAAGTCGAAGCCGCCCTCGACCATCGGCCGCCGCACGGGAGCCGCCGGTACGACCGCCACCGCGGTCGGTACGGTGAAGTGCCCCGACGAGGGCGCGGGTTGGGCGGACTTCGCGGCCGGGGGGACGGCGGCCGAGTGCTCATGCCCGTCGACCGCCTCGGGCTTCCCCTCCGCCTCGTCCTCCTGCGCGGCCTCCGAGTCGGCGGCGGGACCGCCGGTGGCCTCCACCGGTGCGGGCTCGGCCAGCGCGGGCTCGGCCGGCGCGGAGTCGTCGTCCTTCGGCGCGGGCGCCGGGGCGTCCTCGTCGAGCCGTACCAGCGCGGCCTGGGCCCGCAGGAACAGCTTGGACCCCTCCGGGGAGAACACCGGTGAAGCCGCGGGCTTCTTCTCCGCGACGGCCTCGGACTCCTCGTCGGCGTCCTCGGTCTCGTCCTCGGCGTCCGCTGCGGACTCGGCCGGGGCAGCCACAGCCCCGGTGTCGTCCGACTCGGGGTCGTCGTCGGCGTCGTCCGCGAGTTCGACGAGATCCAGGTCCATGTCCGCCGGGACCTCGTCGTCGCCGTCCACCGCGACCGGCGGCAACGTGCGCGCGGCGGGTTCAGCGGCCTCTATCTCCAGCAGGCGGCGGCCCTCCAGGGCGCTGGCGCGCTCGGTCTCCGCCGTGGCGTACCGGCGCAGCAGTGCCGCGTGTTCGTTGCGCAGGCCCGCGAGCTCGGTGCGCTTGGCGCGCAGCTTGTGCTCCAGCTTGACGCGCAGTTCGCGCGACTCGTCGAGGTCGGACTCGAGTTCGGCGAGCCGCTCCTCGTAGCGCCACTCGTCGCTCGTACGCGCGCGTACCAGGTCGGCGACCTGTTTGCCCGCCTGAGTGTCCCAGCGGCGCATGACGGCCGCCCCGACGAGCGCGGTCGCGGCGGCTATCGCGGCGACTATGCGCAGCGCGGCGGCCTGCGAGAAGACCCACGGCCCGAAGGCGCAGACGAGCGACACGCCTGCGATCGCCGAGGGAGGCAACAGCCGGTGCAACGGCGGGGAATGGCGGTGACGTCCACGTGGCATGGCCAGAAACTTACCGCGCGTAGGCGAATCATGGTGCCCCGCCCGGTAAAAACACAGCCACCCCTCATCCCTCACCTGGCTTCAACGGTCCCTATCAGCCGTTGCCGAGCCGTCCGCTCACCCACTCCAGGGTCGCCGGGATCTCCCGCCGCCAGGTGTTGAAGTTGTGGCCGCCGCTGTCCAGGATGATCGACGCGATTCGGGTGGAGTTGTTGGCCCTCACCCTGTCGATGAATTTCAGGGTGTCCTTGTAGTTGTGCTCCCCGGCCTTGCTGCTGGTGACGAGCAGTGAGGTGTCGGGCGCCGGCCGGTGCTTGAGGTACCACCACAGGTTCGCCTCGTTCCGCAGCGTCTTGTCGCCCTGGAAGAGGTCACCCGTGGTGGGGTCGGTCGGCGCCTTGTAGTACGGGGAGAGGCCGGCGCCCGCCGCGTACACCCCGGGGTGGTGCATCGCGAGCTTCAGGGCGCAGTAACCGCCCGTGGAATCACCGACGATGCCCCAGCTCCCGGGCTTTTTGCTCACCCTGTAGTGGGCCGTCACGGCGTCCGGGAGGTCCTTGGCGAAGAAGGACTCGGTGTGGGGTCCGCCCGGGATGTCCACGCACTCCGTGTCGCGCGGCGGCGCCACCGTGGGCCGCAGCATCACCAGGATCATCGGCCGCATCCTGCCGTCCTTGGCCAGTTGCAGTGCCGTGCGCGGGTAGTTGAGCTTGTCGACGAGTGCCTGGGCGGTGCCCGGGTACCCCGTGAGGACGACCGTCGCCGGGAACGTGCGGGTGCGGTACCGCGGCTGGAAGTACTCCGGCGGCAGATACACGTAGGCGGGGGAGGCGATGTGAGTCGTACGGCCGACTATGTCGACCCGCTGCACCTGGCCCACGCTGCTCGGCAGGGAGGCGCCGCCCGGTGCGTCCACGCGACGGGTGCCGACCACATGGAGCGGGCCGCCGGAGCCGCGGAGCGCCGTGTGGTCGACGACCACTCCCTGGTCGGTCTCCCGGCCGAACAGGTCGGACCAGCTGGCGTAGAACCCGAAGGCCTGGTTGGCGCCCAGGCCCACCGAGACGAAGAGCACCAACTGCGTTGCCAGGAGCAGGCCCACGCGTCCGCTGACGGCCCGCCAGTTCCGCCGGGCCAGCCGCGGCCACATCCATACCGTGCCGACGAACAGCAGCACGGCGCACGCGAACGCCAGTGCCAACACCTTGTTGCTCGTGAGTCCCATGAGCTGTCCCCGCCTGCGCTTTCCGCCCTGGCGGCACACAACCTTCGCGTGCCTTTGCCCCGGGCTTTCCACTGCCTTTGAACCGGCTTTCCGGTGAGGAAGGAACCTCCTTCCCCTAGACACCGTCCTAGAGGGCGCAATGTCGCCGGATGCCCGAATCGGGCCCGGGTCCAAGGTCTCTCGCAGAACTACGGGATGCGATGTCTGTCAGGATAGATGGGGAAATGTCGGGTGGGGTTCCGAGCCGGTCAGGCCGGGTCCGGCGCATAGTCCGAGGTCCGCGCCCCGAGGTCGTTCCCACGCTCGTCGGCAGGGCCTGCGCCCTCGTCGGCCTGCTGGACATCGCCGCGGGGGTGTTCCCGCGTTTCCGGCACAGCCGTATGCACACGATCGCGGAGGTGCTGCCGGGGGCGCTCGGCCCCTTCGCCGCCGCGCTCTCGCTGAGCGCCGGTGTGCTGTTGCTGCTCCTCGCGCACGGGCTCAGGCGGCGCAAGCGCCGGGCCTGGCGGGCCGCGGTGGCGCTGCTGCCGGCGGGCGCGGTGGCGCAGTTCGCGTACCGGCACTCGGTCATAGGAGTCGTCATCTCGGCCGCGCTGCTCGCACCGCTGCTGCTGCACCGCGACGAGTTCCGGGCACTGCCCGACCCGCGCAGCCGGTGGCGCGCGCTCGCCAACTTCGTGCTCATGGGCGCCGGTTCCCTCGTCCTCGGACTGGTCATCGTCAGCGTCCACTCCAAGCGCATGGTCGGCGACCCGAGCCTGGCCGACCGGATCAGCCACGTCCTGTACGGCCTGTTCGGCTTCGAGGGACCGGTGGACTACGAGGGCAGCACCTCCTGGACGGTCGCCTTCTCCCTGGGCGCCCTCGGGCTGCTCACCGCCGTGACGACGATCTACCTCGCCTTCCGGCCCGAGCACCCGGCCGCGCGGCTCACCCCGGAGGACGAGACGCAGCTGCGCGCCCTCCTGGAGAAGCACGGCCGCCGCGACTCGCTCGGCCACTTCGCGCTCCGCCGCGACAAGGCCGTCGTCTTCTCGCCCAGCGGCAAGGCGGCGGTGACGTACCGCGTCGTCTCCGGGGTGATGCTCGCCAGTGGTGACCCCATCGGCGACGTGGAGGCCTGGCCGGGCGCCATCGAGCGGTTCATGGACGAGGCGAAGGCCCACTCCTGGACGCCGGCCGTCATGGGCTGCTCCGAGACGGGCGGCGAGGTGTGGACCCGCGAGACCGGACTCGACGCCCTCGAACTCGGCGACGAGGCGGTGGTCGACGTAGCGGATTTCTCGCTCGCCGGGCGCGCGATGCGCAACGTACGCCAAATGGTGAAGCGCATCGAGCGGGCCGGCTACGAAACCCGGGTACGGCGTGTACGTGACGTCAGCGAGGGCGAGCTGGAGCGGATCCGGCTCGCCGCGGAGGCCTGGCGGGGCACCGACACCGAGCGCGGCTTCTCCATGGCGCTCGGCCGCATCGGCGACCCGGCGGACGGCGACTGCTTCATCGCGACCGCCCACAAGGCGGACGAACAGCCGGGCGAGTTCGGCGACCTGAAGGCGATCCTGCACTTCGTGCCCTGGGGCACCGACGGCATGTCCCTGGACCTGATGCGCCGCGACCGCGCGGCCGACCCGGGGATGAACGAACTGCTGATCGTCGCCTCCCTGCAGGCGGCCCCCAAGCTGGGCATCACGCGCGTGTCGCTCAACTTCGCCATGTTCCGCGCGGCCCTCGCCCGCGGCGAGAAGATCGGCGCTGGCCCGGTGCTGCGCGCCTGGCGCGGGCTGCTGGTCTTCCTCTCGCGCTGGTTCCAGATCGAGTCCCTGTACAAGTTCAACGCCAAGTTCCAGCCCCGCTGGGAGCCGCGCTTCGTCGTCTACCGCGCCTCCGGCGACCTCCCCCGCATCGGCTTCGCCGCGATGCAGGCCGAGGGCTTCGTCAACCTTGCCCTCCCCCTGCCCCGCTTCCTCCGCCGCCGTAAGGCCGTGGCTCCGGCCTGCGCCCACGGCCTCGCGGAACGGGATGTGCGAGCCGCTTGACCGACCGGGCCGGTCCGGGCGAGCACCCCGCCTCCGCGCGGGGCGCGATCGCCCGGACCGGCCCCTTCGCGTTCGGCCCGCGGGACCGTCGCCCCTCCCCCAAGGCCTACGCTGAACGTATGAGCAAGCAGAGCGGGCGCGGGCGCGTCGCGGGTCTTCCGGAATGGGACCGGTGCGCGGTCATGGGGGTCGTGAACGTCACCCCTGATTCCTTCTCCGACGGCGGCCGCTTCTTCGACACCACGGCCGCCGTCAAGCGCGGCCTCGGTCTGGTCACCGAGGGCGCCGACCTCGTGGACGTCGGCGGCGAGTCCACCCGCCCCGGCGCCACCCGCGTCGACGAGGCCGAGGAACTCAAACGCGTCATCCCCGTAGTGCGCGGCCTCGCCTCCGAGGGCGTCACCGTCTCCGTCGACACCATGCGCGCCTCCGTCGCCGAGCAGGCCCTCACCGCCGGCGCCGTCCTGGTCAACGACGTCAGCGGCGGCCTCGCCGACCCCGCGATGATCCCGGTGGTCGCCGCCTCCGGCGCCCCCTTCGTCGTCATGCACTGGCGCGGCTTCCTGGAGGGCGGCAACGTCAGGGGGGTCTACGACGACGTCGTCACCGAAGTCGTCGACGAGCTGCACGCGCGCGTGGAGGCCGTTCTCGCCGGAGGCGTCGCCCCCGACCGCGTCGTCGTCGACCCGGGTCTCGGCTTCTCCAAGGACGCCGAACACGACCTCGTGCTCCTCGCCCACCTCGACCGGCTGCTCGGTCTCGGCCACCCCCTGCTCGTCGCCGCCTCCCGCAAGCGGTTCCTCGGCCATGTGCTCGCCGGCCCCGAGGGAGCGCCACCGCCCGCGCGCGAGCGCGACGCCGCCACCGCCGCGGTCTCCGCGCTCGCGGCGCACGCCGGCGCATGGGCGGTGCGCGTCCACGAGGTGCACGCCACCGCGGACGCCGTACGCGTCGCCCGCGCCGTCGAGGGAGCGCGCGCCACCGGCGCCCGCACGGCCTCGCGCATCAGCTCCGAGGGAGCCCGGTGAGCGCCCCCCACACCGACGTCGAGCAGGTCGAACTCGCCAACACCGCGTTCTACGAGACCCTGGAACGCGGCGACTTCGACGAGCTGTCCGCGCTCTGGCTCACCCCGGCCGACCTGGGCGTCGACGAGGAGTACCACGACCCCGCGGACACCGGGGTGATCTCGTGCGTGCACCCGGGCTGGCCGGTGCTCACCGGGCGCGGCGAGGTCCTGCGGTCGTACGCGCTGATCATGGCGAACACCGACTACATCCAGTTCTTCCTGACCGACGTGCACGTCTCGGTGACCGGCGACACCGCCCTGGTGACCTGCACGGAGAACATCCTCAGCGGCGGCCCGGCCCCCGACGACAGCGACGAACTCGGCCCGCTCGTCGGTCAGCTCGTGGTCGCCACGAACGTGTTCCGGCGCACCCCCGAGGGCTGGAAGCTCTGGTCGCACCACGCGTCCCCGGTCCTGGCCGAAAACGACGAGGACGAAGGCGACGAGTCACCCTCCTGAGCGGGTAGGCGGCTCCAGAGGAGTCGGCCGGGACCCATCAGGACCAAGAAGTGGTTGGAATCACGAACCGGCGGGTAGGGGCGGCTACCGACCCATGAGCCGCCGGGTTCCCCGGGGGAAACGGTCGGCGAAACCTGCGGGCCCGGACGGCGCCCACGCCCTCGCGGCCCGGCACTGTCAGTGCCCGCAGGTAGATTCGTTCGAGGCCGATGCACCGCCCGCACCCGGTGCGAACCGGCCACCACCGACGATTGCAGGAGTGATTCGCGTGGATCGTGTCGCGCTGAGCGGCCTCAAGGCCCGCGGGTACCACGGCGTGTTCCCGAAGGAGCGCGCGGAGGGCCAGACCTTCATCGTGGACCTCGTCCTGGGCCTGGACACCCGGCCGGCCGCCGCCGACGACGACCTGACGAAGACCGTGCACTACGGCATCGTGGCCGAGGAGGTCGTGGCCGTCGTCCAGGGCGAGCCCGTCAACCTCATCGAGACCCTCGCCGAGCGCATCGCGCAGACCTGCCTTAAGCACGAAGGGGTCGAGGAGGTCGAGGTCCGCGTCCACAAGCCGGACGCCCCGATCACCGTCCCCTTCGACGACGTGACCGTCACCATCACCCGGAGCCGAGTATGACCTTCTCGTTCACCGAGGGGCACAGCGACCCGACCGTCCAGCCGGTACCCGCCTCCGTGGTACGACAGGTGGACGCCGCCGACACCACCCTCAGCAACCCGAAGCGCGCCGTCATCTCCATCGGCGCCAACCTCGGCAACCGCCTGGAGACTCTCCAGGGCGCCATCGACGCCCTGGAGGACACCCCCGGCGTCCGCATCAAGGCCGTGTCCCCGGTCTACGAGACCGAGCCCTGGGGCGTCGAGCCCGGCAGCCAGCCCTCGTACTTCAACGCGGTCGTCGTCCTCAAGACCACCCTGCCGCCGTCCTCCCTGCTGGAGCGGGCGCACGCGGTCGAGGAGGCCTTCCACCGGGTCCGCGAGGAGCGCTGGGGCGCGCGCACGCTCGACGTCGACATCGTCACGTACGCCGACGTGGTCTCCGACGACCCCGTGCTGACACTCCCCCACCCGCGCGCCCACGAACGGGCCTTCGTGCTCGTCCCCTGGCACGATGTGGACCCCGAGGCGCAGTTGCCCGGCCGCGGCCCGGTCGCCGCCCTCCTGGACGACGTCACGCGTGACGGTGTCGCGCCCCGCAAGGACCTGGAACTCCGGCTGCCCGAGTAGTCGTTAAGGTCGAGACGACCACAACGCCCGGACAGGGCACGGGGAGCTGAAGGGACACCGTGAGAGAGCTGCGGATCAGGGTGCTGGCCGGCGTGTTCGTCGTCGCCGGAGTGCTGTCCTGGGCGGGTACGCGACTGTGGAGCGCGGTGGGGACCCTCCCCAGCGTCCCGCTGGCCGCGCCCATCGTCCTCGCCGTGATCGCGGCGGTCCTGCTGGCCACGGCGCTCTCGCTCCGCGCCCGCCTCAAGGCACAGCGCGAGCGCCGCCCCGGCGCCAAGGGAGTCGACCCCCTGATGGCCGCCCGCGCGGTCGTCTTCGGCCAGGCCAGCGCCCTGGTAGCCGCCCTCGTCGCCGGCATGTACGGCGGCACGGGCGCCTATCTCCTGGAGTCCCTCGACATCCCGGCCCGCCGCGACCAGGCCATCTACGCCGGCTTCTCGGTCCTGGCGGGCATCGCGGTGATAGCGGCGGCGATCTTCCTGGAGCGGGTGTGCAAGCTCCCGGAGGACGACGACAACAACGCGGCGGGCGTAACACCGGTCACCTGAGCGCCCTGAAGGGCGCGGGGAACTGCGCGCCCAGCCACATCGGAGCCGCACCCGACAGACGACGCCCCTCAGCGCGCCATGATCAGGCTCATCGCCTCGTTACGCGTAGCCGAATCCCGCAACTGCCCCCGCACAGCCGAAGTGATGGTCTTGGCACCAGGCTTCCGCACCCCCCGCATCGACATGCACATGTGCTCGCACTCGACGACGACGATGACCCCCCGAGGCTCCAGGATCTTCATCAACGAGTCGGCGATCTGCGTGGTGAGTCGTTCCTGCACCTGCGGCCGGCGGGCGTAGACGTCCACCAGCCGGGCCAGCTTCGACAGCCCCGTGATCTTGCCGTCGGCGGACGGGATGTACCCGACATGGGCGACCCCGACGAACGGCACCAGATGATGCTCGCACGAGCTCAGCACCTCGATGTCCTTCACGAGCACCATCTCGTCGTGCCCCAGGTCGAACGTCGTCGTCAGCACATCCTCGGGCTTCTGCCACAACCCCGCGAATATCTCCTTGTACGCCCGCGCCACCCGCCCCGGCGTCTCCCGCAGCCCCTCCCGGTCCGGGTCCTCGCCGACCGCGATCAGCAGTTCCCGTACGGCGTTCTCGGCGCGCTTCTCGTCGAAGACGCCGATCGCTCCGTCGCCGTCGAGCGTCACGGGGTCGGTCATGTCGTGCCTCGTTCCTGTGCGGGTCACGCGTGTGCGGGACACACGCCTCAGCTGCGGGCAAAACGAAAATGCCGCGTCCCCCAGGCTAAGACCAGGGGGACGCGGCTTCCATTTCGGGCCGTGTGAGGCTCGCGTCAGTTCTCGGGGCGCTCCTCCGGGGCCTTCTCCAGCGTGGGAGAGGACTCGGCGGTCGCACCGGCGGTGATCGCGGGACCCGCGCCGTTCGATCCGTTCGTCAGTGACAGCTCCTTGGGGGAGAGCACCGGCGGGCGGGTGGACGGCGTACGGCGGGAGGAGCCGGTCCACGAGGGGCGGGCCGGGCGCTTCACGATGGGAGCGAAGACCTCGGCGATCTGCTCCTTGTTCAGCGTCTCCTTCTCCAGCAGCTGGAGCACGAGCGCGTCGAGCACGTCACGGTTCTCGACCAGGATCTCCCAGGCCTCGTTGTGCGCGTTCTCGATGAGCTTCTTGACCTCTTCGTCGACGAGCGCGGCGACCTCTTCCGAGTAGTCGCGCGGGTGCGACATCTCCCGGCCCAGGAAGGGCTCGGTGTTGTCGCCGCCGAACTTGATCGCGCCGAGGCGCTCGGTCATGCCGTACTGCGTGACCATCGCGCGGGCCGTGGCGGTGGCCTTCTCGATGTCGTTCGCGGCACCCGTGGTCGGGTCGTGGAAGACCAGTTCCTCGGCAGCGCGGCCGCCCAGCATGTAAGCGAGCTGGTCCAGCATCTCGTTGCGCGTGGTCGAGTACTTGTCCTCTTCGGGCAGGACCATCGTGTAGCCCAGAGCACGTCCTCGGGAGAGGATCGTGATCTTGTGGACCGGGTCGGAGTTGGGGGAAGCCGCCGCGACCAGGGCGTGTCCGCCCTCGTGGTACGCGGTGATCTTCTTCTCCTTGTCCGACATGATCCGGGTCCGCTTCTGCGGGCCCGCGACCACACGGTCGATCGCCTCGTCCAGCATCGCGTTGTCGATCAGCTTGCGGTTGCCGCGGGCGGTGAGCAGGGCGGCCTCGTTGAGGACGTTGCTCAGGTCCGCGCCGGTGAAGCCCGGCGTACGACGGGCGACCGCGGAGAGGTCGACGTCCGGAGCGACCGGCTTGCCCTTCTGGTGGACCTTGAGGATCTCCAGACGGCCCTGCATGTCCGGGCGGTCGACCGCGATCTGGCGGTCGAAGCGGCCGGGGCGCAGGAGGGCCGGGTCGAGGATGTCGGGCCGGTTCGTCGCGGCGATCAGGATCACGCCGCCCTTGACGTCGAAGCCGTCCATCTCGACGAGCAGCTGGTTCAGCGTCTGCTCGCGCTCGTCGTGACCGCCGCCGAGGCCGGCGCCGCGGTGGCGGCCGACCGCGTCGATCTCGTCGACGAAGACGATCGCCGGGGCGTTCGCCTTGGCCTGCTCGAACAGGTCACGGACTCGGGAGGCACCGACACCGACGAACATCTCGACGAAGTCGGAACCGGAGATCGAGTAGAAGGGCACCCCGGCCTCGCCGGCGACGGCGCGGGCCAGCAGGGTCTTGCCGGTGCCGGGGGGGCCGTACAGGAGTACGCCCTTGGGGATCTTGGCGCCGACGGCCTGGAACTTCGCCGGTTCCTGGAGGAACTCCTTGATCTCGTGCAGTTCCTCGACGGCCTCGTCGGAGCCCGCGACGTCCGCGAACGTCGTCTTCGGGGTGTCCTTGGTGATGAGCTTGGCCTTGGACTTCCCGAAGTTCATGACTCGGGAGCCGCCGCCCTGCATCTGGTTCATCAGGAACAGGAAGACGACCACGATGAGGACGAAGGGGAGCAGGGACAACAGGATCCCGACGAAAGCGTTCTGCTTCGTCGGAGAGACCGTGTAGCCGTCCGGAATCTGCTTGTCCTGGTACTTGGTCTGCAGCGTGGCCGCGAGGTCCACGCCCTGGTCGCCGATGTAGCTCGCCTGGATCTTGGAGCTGCCCTCGACCTTGGAGCCGCTCTTGAGCGTGACCTTGATGGTCTGCTCGTCACCGGTGGTGATCTTGGCCGACTCGACCTTGTTGTCGTTGATCGCCTGGACGACCTGGCCGGTGTCCACCGTCTTGTAGCCGCCGGACGAGCCGACGACCTGCATCAACACGACCACGGCAAGGACGGCCAGCACGATCCACATGACCGGCCCACGGAAGTATCGCTTCACGTCCATCCATACGGAGCGAATCCGCTCCGTCCCTCCTGCCATAGTGAGTTTGATAAAGACAGTTCTTCTGACCGTACCCCAGCAATGTTGCACGAAGTCGCACGGGACGGCTGGGAGACGTGTCTGCATGCTCCAACGGCGCGAAACCCGCTGGGGTTCCCGATCGTCTTACAGGGCTTGGGCCGAGTGGCCCTAGCCGCCGTAGACGTGCGGCGCGAGCGTACCGACGAACGGGAGGTTGCGGTACTTCTCGGCGTAGTCGAGGCCGTATCCGACGACGAACTCGTTCGGGATGTCGAAGCCGACCCATTCCACGTCGATGGCGACCTTGGCCGCCTCCGGCTTGCGCAGCAGGGTGCAGATCCTCAACGAGTCGGGCTCGCGCGAGCCGAGGTTGGAGATCAGCCAGGACAGGGTCAAACCCGAGTCGATGATGTCCTCGACGATGAGGACGTGCTTGCCCTTGATGTCGGTGTCGAGGTCCTTGAGGATCCGCACGACACCGGAGGACTGGGTGCCCGCGCCGTACGACGACACGGCCATCCAGTCCATGGTGACGGGGGTGGACAGTGCCCGGGCGAGGTCCGCCATGACCATCACCGCGCCCTTGAGGACGCCGACGAGCAGCAGGTCCTTGCCCGCGTACTCCGCGTCGATCTTCGCGGCGAGCTCCACGAGCTTCGCGTCGATCTCTTCCTTGGTGATGAGCACCGACTGGAGGTCGTCACCCATGTCTTTCGCGTCCACCCGCATCACTTTCGGTCGTCCAACCGGCTACTACCTGGTCCCGCCCCCGGAGGTCCGGAGGGGGTGTCGATTCAGCCTTGCCGAATCACCAGTCTGCCACCCTGGCGCTGGGCGACGACTTTGCCCGGGAGATTGATGGCTCCCTGGCCGCGCCAGCCGGTGATCAGGCGGTCGACTTCCTCGATGTGCCGGGCGAACAGCGAACCGGCCGGGGCGCCCGCCTGGATGGCGGCCCGGCGCAGGACGCGGCGGCGCACGGCGGGCGGCAGGGCGTAGAGCTTGGCGCACTCCAGGAGGCCGGTGGCGTCCCGTACGGAGGCCTCGGCCTGGCTGGCCCAGGTGTCGAGGGCGTCGGCGTCGTCCCGGGAGAGCTGGGCCGTACGGGCGAGCGCCTCTACGACGCCCTTGCCGAGGGCCTTCTCCAGGGCGGGCAGTCCTTCGTGGCGCAGCCGGGAGCGGGTGTAGGCGGGGTCGGCGTTGTGCGGGTCGTCCCAGACGGGCAGCGACTGGACCATGCAGGCCTTGCGGGCGGTCTGCCGGTCGAGCTGGAGGAAGGGGCGGCGGTAACGGCCGTCGGCCCCCGAGACCGCGGCCATTCCGGACAGGGAGCGGATGCCGGAGCCGCGGGCGAGGCCCAGCAGGACGGTTTCCGCCTGGTCGTCGCGGGTGTGTCCGAGCAGGACGGCGGCGGCGCCGTGGCGGGCGGCACAGGCGTCGAGGGCGGCGTAGCGGGCGTCCCGGGCGGCTGCCTCGGGGCCGCCCTCGCGGCCCACGGTCACGGCGGTGGCCTCGACGGGGTCCAGCCCCAGTTCGCGCAGCCGTAGAACGACTTCGTCGGCGCGCAGGTCGGAGCCGGCCTGGAGGCCGTGGTCGACGGTGATGCCGCCGGCCCGGATGCCGAGTTTGGGTGCTTCGAAGGCGAGCGCGGAGGCGAGCGCCATGGAGTCGGCGCCGCCGGAGCACGCCACGAGCACGAGCGGCGAGGGCGGGCGCTCGTGCGGGGTGTGCCGGGAGGCGCCTACGGTCTGCAGGGCCTCGTGGTCGGTGAGGATGTCGTGGAGGACGCGGCGGACCGCCAGGCGTATCGCCGCGACCGCAGGATGGGGACCCATGTCCGGTTCCCTTCATGAAGTTTTCGGGGGATTGGCCCGAGATCCGGTCACTCAGAGTGTGTAGATGGTGACAGAACCGGGGCGTTACCCGAGCATCGCACGCCCACCCATCGCTCACGGTCCCTCGGACGGGTGATTGCGGGGGCGTTCGCCTGCCGTAGGCCGAATCCGTTTCACCCCGTCCGCGACCGGTTCACGACTCGGCCTTGCGGTGCACCCGCGCGACCCAGTCCGCCGGTTTGGCGATCTCCGTCTTCGTCGGCAACGTGTTCGGGGAGGTCCACACACGGTTGAAGCCGTCCATGCCCACCTGTTCGACGACCGCGCGTACGAATCGCTCGCCGTCCCGGTACTGCCGCAGCTTGGCGTCCAGGCCCAGCAGCTTGCGCAGCGCCGAGTCCAGCCGGGAGGCGCCCTTGGCGCGCCGCTGCTGGAACTTCTCGCGGATCTCCGCGACGCTCGGCACCACGTCCGGGCCGACGCCGTCCATCACGAAGTCGGCGTGCCCCTCCAGGAGGGACATCACGGCGGTGAGCCGACCGAGGATCTCCCGCTGCGCGGGCGTCTGCACGATCTCCACCAGGGACCGGCCCTCGTCGTCCTCCTCGCCCTCGGGCCGACCGCCGGCCAGCGACTGGGCGGCCTCCCGGATGCGCTCCAGGACGGTCATGGGGTCGACCTCGGTCTCCCCCAGGAACGACTGGATTTCGCCCTCCAGGTGGTCACGCAGCCAGGGCACGGCCGTGAACTGAGTGCGGTGCGTCTCCTCGTGCAGACACACCCACAGGCGGAAGTCGTGGGGCTGTACGTCGAGTTCGCGCTCCACGTGCACGATGTTCGGCGCGACCAGCAGCAGCCGCCCGCCCTTCGCCCCCGCCGGCAGTTCGCGCGACGCCGGGGCGAAGGTCTCGTACTGGCCGAGCACGCGCGAGGACAGGAACGACAGCAGCATGCCCAGTTCGACGCCGGTCACCTTGCCGCCGACCGCGCCGAAGACCGCGCCCCCGGGGGTGTTGCCGCGCCGCTCCTGCATCTTGTCGAGCAGCGGCTTGAGGACCTCCCGGAACCCGGCGACGTTCGCCCGCACCCAGCCGGGGCGGTCGACGACCAGGATCGGGGTGTCGTGGATGTCGTCCGTGCCCATCCGGGTGAATCCCCGGACGTGTTGCTCCGAGGCCTTCGCATGCCGGCGCAGCTCGGCGACGACGGCCCGGGCCTCGTCGCGGCTCACCTCGGGGCCCGGTCGTACAAGTCGGGTCGCGGTCGCCACCGCGAGATTCCAGTCGACCATCTCGGCACCACCGATGCTCGTCATGCGTCAACCGTACGTGAGCGCTGCCGCTTGGGGCAGGGCACGAGGTCGGTCCGGTGGGCGTCTGTTGTGCAGGCACCCGGTGTTGGTGGCTGTGCCCACCCTCCCCCACTCTCGGCTTCGCTCGAGCGGGGCCCCCATCGCCCTGCGGAACGCCTGCCCACAGCGGTTACGAACTGCAGCCGCAGGCCGCCAGTGCCGTCGCCGTGTGGTCCAGGGCCGCCTGCGCCTCCAGTGTGTTCGTCGTGTCGGAGGCCAGGAAGGCGAAGGCCAGGAGTTGGCCGTCCTTGTCCACGACCGTGCCCGCGAGCGTGTTGACGCCCGTGAGGGTGCCGGTCTTGGCGCGTACGACGCCTGCCGCGCCCGTGGCGTCCGTGTAGCGGCTCGTCAGGGTGCCGGTGAACGCGGCGATGGGAAGGCCGGTGAGGACCGGGCGGAGTTCGGGGTGGGCCGGGGCGCCGGCCTTGACGAGGAGGGCGGTCAGCAGGTCGGCGGTGAGGCGGTCGTCGCGGTTGAGGCCGCTGCCGTCGTTGAACACCGCGCCCTTGACCGGGAGTTGAAGCTTCTTCAGCTGGGCGGCGATCGCGGCGGCGCCCCCCTCGAAGTCGGCCCGCCTCCCCGTGGCGACGGCGGTCTGGCGGGCCAAGGCCTCCGCGATGTCGTTGTCGCTGTTGGTCAGCATCCGCTCGACGATGTCGGACAGCGGCGGCGAGGAGACCGTGGCGAGGGTGGCGGCGCGGCCGGTCGCCTTGGAGGGGCCCGGAGACGTGGTCTTGATGCCGTGCGCCTCCAGGAAGCCCGCGAACTTCAGGGCCGCGTCGGCCGCCGGGTCCGTCACGCGCTTCACCGGACCGCTGGAGGAGTCGTCCTTGCGGCCCTCGTCGGCGGACAGGGCACTGACCGGGGCGAGGTTGTCGTTGACCCCGATCGGGTGGAGTTCGGAACCGGCGTACAGGGTCGTGTCGTACGACAGCGTCACCTCGCGCACGCCGCGCTTCTTCAGGGCCGCGGCCGTGCTGTCGGCGAGAGTCCGCAGGCTCGCCCAGCCCTCGGCGTCCTTGTGGGCGGTCAGGGTGGGGTCGCCGCCGCCGACCAGGACGAGTTCCTTGGTGTCGGGCTCCAGGGCGGTGCGGGTGGTGAAGCGCCGGTCGGCGCCCATCGCGGAGAGCGCGGCCACGGCGGTGGCGATCTTCGTGGTCGAGGCCGGGGTCAGCGCGTCGTCGGCACCCACTCCGTAGAGGCGCTTTCCGCTCGACACGTCCACCACGGCGGCCGTGTGACGGGTGCCGAGCGCCGCGTTGTCCAGGAGGGGGTTCAGGACGTCCGCGAGGGCCGTGCCGGTCGGCGCGGACTTCACGGTGTTCGCGGAACCGCCGAGGGCGACCAGGACGGATGCGGCGCTGGGCGCGGGCCGGGGTGCCTTGGCGGACGTATCGGAATTACGGCCGTGATCTACGCCACCTGAACGTTCCTGTGCGACTGCGTGGTCCCGCTCGGCCGTACGCTGACCGGAGGAGTCCCAGGGACCGGCGGCGGTCACCACGACGGCGGCCAGCGCCATCCCCGCGGTGGTGGCGACGGCGGGGAACCGCCAGGTTCTGTCGGGCCGCGGCACCTTCGCGACCTGCGACGACACGGGTCGGACGAGCCGGGCGACCCACGGTGACACGGCGTCAGTGAGCCGCGTCACCCGGGGTCTCACGGCTTGGGTGATCCGTGCGGCTTGGGGTTTCACGGCCTGGTTGATCCGTGCGGCTTGGGGTTTCGCGGCTTGTTTGACCCGTGTGACCTGCGGTTTCACGGATTGCGCGGCCCGCTCGAGACGGGGCCGGACGGCTCGCGCGACCCGCGCCACATGCGGTCTCGCGGCCCGCCAAGGCCTCAGCTCCGGCACGACCACCAGCCCCTTTCGCGATCACACACCTGCGTGAGGGACACTTAACCACCAGAACTATGTGCTGATCATGGAGGAGCCACCGGTGGAGTTCGACGTCACGATCGAGATCCCGAAGGGTTCGCGGAACAAGTACGAGGTGGACCACGAGACCGGTCGGATCCGCCTGGACCGTCGACTCTTCACCTCGACCAGTTACCCGGCCGACTACGGCTTCGTCGAGAACACTCTCGGCGAGGACGGCGACCCGCTGGACGCGCTGGTCATCCTGGAGGAGCCGACCTTCCCCGGCTGCCTCATCAAGTGCCGCGCGATCGGCATGTTCCGGATGACCGACGAGGCCGGCGGCGACGACAAGCTGCTGTGCGTCCCGGCGTCCGACCCGCGCGTGGAGCACCTGCGTGACATCCACCACGTGTCGGAGTTCGACCGCCTGGAGATCCAGCACTTCTTCGAGGTCTACAAGGACCTGGAGCCGGGCAAGTCGGTCGAGGGTGCCAACTGGGTGGGCCGTACGGACGCCGAGGCGGAGATCGAGCGCTCCTACAAGCGACTGAAGGAGCAGGGCGGCCACTGAGCCCCCTGCCGGAGAACGGGCCGCACGCACACGCGTGCGGCCCGTTTTCCTGTGTGTGCGCATACTGAGGATCACCGGAGGCGTCGTACAGGGAGTGCTACGGAGTGACGGAAGCGGAGGACCGCAAACCGCAGTCGGACGAGGCCAGGAGCGCCTTCACGGCTCCCTCGGGCGTCGCGGCGGTTGACGGCGAGTCGTCCACGACGTCCGAATTCGCCGTTCCGCGCGGGCTCGACGTGACGGCACCGGCCGCGGACGAGTCCGAGGGGTCGGCGTTCAGCCCGCCCAGCACCTACCGCGCCAGAGAGGCGCCGCCCGCCTTCACCCCGCCGACCGGCATTCCCCTCGTCAGCCTCACCAAGGACGTGCCCTGGCAGGACCGGATGCGCACGATGCTGCGCATGCCGGTGGCCGAGCGCCCCGCTCCGGAGCCGGTGCAGAAGCCGGACGACAGCGGCCCAGCCGTCCCGCGCGTGCTCGATCTGACGCTCCGCATCGGCGAGTTGCTGCTCGCGGGCGGGGAGGGCGCGGAGGACGTCGAGGCGGCGATGTTCGCGGTCTGCCGCTCCTACGGCCTCGACCGCTGCGAGCCGACGGTCACCTTCACCCTGCTGTCGATCTCGTACCAGCCCTCCCTGGTCGACGATCCGGTCACCGCGTCGCGGACCGTACGGCGCCGGGGCACCGACTACACGCGGCTCGCGGCCGTGTTCCGGCTGGTCCAGGACCTCAGCGACCCGGAAACCGCGCTCTCCCTGGAGGACGCCTACCGGCGGCTCGCGGAGATGCGGCGCAACCGGCACCCGTACCCCGGCTGGGTCCTGACCTCCGCCAGCGGGCTGCTCGCGGGCGCCGCCTCCGTGCTCGTCGGCGGTGACATCGTCGTGTTCTTCGCCGCCGCGCTCGGCGCGATGCTCGGCGACCGGCTGGCGTGGCTGTGCGCGGGGCGCGGGCTGCCGGAGTTCTACCAGTTCACGGTCGCCGCGATGCCGCCCGCCGCGATAGGGGTCGCCCTCACGGTCGCCGACGTCGACGTGAAGGCCTCCGCGGTCATCACCGGCGGCCTCTTCGCGCTGCTGCCCGGGCGGGCGCTGGTGGCGGGCGTACAGGACGGCCTGACCGGCTTCTACATCACCGCGGCGGCGCGGCTCCTGGAGGTCATGTACTTCTTCGTCGGCATCGTGGCCGGCGTGCTGACCATCCTGTACTTCGGCGTGAAGTTCGACGTCCAGCTCAACCCGGACGTGGCCCTGGGCAACTCCGACCGCCCCCTGTGGCAGATCGGCGCGTCCGTCCTGCTCTCCCTGACCTTCGCCGTCCTGCTCCAGCAGGAACGATCCACCGTGCTGCTCGTGTCCCTCAACGGAGGCGTCGCCTGGTCGGTCTACGGCGCGATGCACGTCGCCGGGATCTCACCGGTCGCCTCCACGGCCATTGCGGCGGGCCTGGTCGGGCTGTTCGGACAGCTGCTGTCCCGGTACCGGTTCGCGTCGGCGCTGCCGTACACGACCGCGGCGATCGGGCCCCTGTTGCCGGGGTCGGCCACGTATTTCGGTCTGCTGGCGATCGCTCAGAACGAGGTCGACAAGGGGCTGGTGTCGTTGGCCACGGCGGCGTCGCTCGCGATGGCCATCGCGATCGGGGTGAATCTGGGGTCGGAGATCTCGCGGTTGTTCTTGCGGGTTCCGGGGCCGTCGGCCGGGGCGCGGCGGGCTGCCAAGCGGACTCGGGGTTTCTGAGCGCCCAACAGCTCGGGATGCCTTGTCCGTTGGCGAGTGCGCGTCCGTTGCGGCTGGTCGCGCAGTTCCCCGCGCCCCTTTGGGGCGCGCTGTAGCCAGGCCTGCTAGTAACCCTGCCCCTGGCCCTGGTTGTTGTACGGGGGGTACTGCTCGTACTGCTGGTTGCCGTAGGGCTGCTGCTGGTACGGCTGCTGCTGGGGCTGCGCGTAGTACTCGTCGTAGCCGTTGTTCTGGTCGTAGCCGTTGTTCTGGTTGTACTGCTGCGGCTGCTGCTGGGGCTCGTCGATGCGGCGGAGCTGGGTCGTCGAGTCGTCCATGATGACCGGGAACGGCTGGGTCGCGGCCGGGTCTCCGGGCTGCTCCTCGTGCCGCTGGGGTCCCTGGGGGGCCTTCTTGGCCTTCGAGCGGGCGCGCAGGAACTCGATGACGATCGGGATCACGGAGACGAAGACGATCAGGATGAGGATCGCTTCGATGTTCTTGTGGACGAAGTCGATGTTGCCGAGCCAGGAGCCGAGCAGGGTCACGCCCGCGCCCCACAGGACGCCGCCGATGATGTTGAACGTGAGGAACGAGCGGTACTTCATGCCGCTGACGCCGGCGATGATCGGCGTGAACGTGCGCACGATGGGCACGAAGCGGGCCAGGACCAGGGACTTGGGGCCGTACTTCTCGAAGAACTCGTGTGCCTTGACCACGTTCTCCTGCTTGAAGAGGCGTGAGTCCGGGCGGCTGAAGAGCGAGGGGCCGACCTTCTTGCCGAAGACGTAGCCCGCCTGGTCGCCGAGGATCGCGGCGACGCAGATCAGCGCGACGGCCGCCCACAGCGGGAAGTCCAGGGTGCCCGCGGTGATCAGCAGGCCGCAGGTGAAGAGCAGGGAGTCACCCGGCAGGAAGAACCCGATGAGCAGGCCGGACTCCGCGAAGACCACGAGCAGGAGGCCCCAGATCCCGAACCGGTCGAGCATCGTGTTCGGGTCGAGCCAGCTCGGGCCGAGGGCGAGCGTCATCACGGTTCCGGGCTCCTGAGGGGTGGAGGGAGGTGCCAGCGTCCAGGTACAGCCGCACAAAGCTATCAACGCGATGTGTCCGCCCCAGGTTCCACCGGTGTCTCCAGGATGCACTGTGCATCTCGTAGGACAAAGCTGTGAGCCATGGGTATCGAAGAGTACGGCGGCGGCCAGGGGCCGCAGGCCGATGTGCTGGTCGTGACGACGAACGACGTTCCGGGGTACCGGGTCGAGCAGGTGATCGGCGAGGTGTTCGGGCTGACCGTGCGCTCACGGCATCTCGGCAGCCAGATCGGCGCCGGTCTGAAGTCGATGGTCGGCGGTGAGCTGAAGGGGCTCACCAAGACCCTCGTGCAGACCCGCAACCAGGCCATGGAGCGGCTCGTCGAGCAGGCACGCGCGCGTGGCGCCAACGGCGTCCTGGCGTTCCGCTTCGACGTGACCGAGGCGGCGGACGTGGGCACCGAGGTGTGCGCCTACGGGACGGCGGTGGTGCTGGCCCGGGTGTAGCGGGTACGCCCGGGCCGGGCCCCTAGGAGGTGTGCCGGGACGCGTTCGCGAGGATCGCGTCCCGGAGGTGCTCGGCCAGCCCCGGGGCCATGGAGTCGTAGAACGCCTTGAAGCGCTCGTCGGAGACGTACATCCCGGCGAGGCAGACGTGCGTCTCGTAGGAGCACGCGTAGAACCACCGGTCGATGTGGAGCCTGTGTTCCTCGGCCAGGTCCAGGGCCGCCTCGGAGGTGGCCGGTTCGCCGGCGGTCACCAGGGTGGCGTAGCGCTCGCTCCAGTCGTCGACCTCCGCCTGGAGGCGTTTCCAGTCGGCCTTGGTGTAGCGGGCGGCGCGGCGCTGTGACTCGGCGTAGGCCTCGGTGCCGCCCCAGCGCTGTTCGGCCTCTTCGGCGTACTGCTCGGGGTCCTTGTCGCCGAAGACCTCGAAGCGTTCCTCGGGGGTGAGGTTGATGCCCATCGTGCGTGCCTCCATGGCGTGTTCCACGGCCTCGGCCATCTTCTGGAGCTTCTCGATCCGGGCGGTCAGCAGCTCGTGCTGGCGGCGCAGATGTGCGCGCGGGTCCGTCTCCGGGTCGTCGAGCAGGGCCGCGACCTCGTCGAGGGGGAAGCCGAGTTCCCGGTAGAACAGGATCTGCTGCAGCCGGTCGAGGTCGGCGTCGCCGTAGCGGCGGTGACCCGCGTGACTGCGCCCGCTCGGGACGAGCAGCCCGATGTCGTCGTAGTGGTGCAGCGTGCGCACGGTGACCCCGGCGAATCCGGCGACCTGCCCCACGGAGTAGGAGTCCTGTCCTACGGAGTGGCTCACTTCCGCTCCTTTCTCTGTCCGCGCTCCACGGTGCGGCCTCACGCCACGTCAGGTGCAAGCCCCGCAGGCCCCACGGTCCCAAGATGGTCGGCCTCAAGATGTTGGGTCTGTTTTGCCCGCTTATGGTGATCGCGTGGCCCAGGACAGCGCGCGACAGGCACCCGTTGCCCCTACGACCCCGGCGCGCGCCCTGCTGCCGTCGATCGTCCCCGCTGTGGTCGTGGGCGTGCTCGCGAGCCTGCTGTTCATCGGCGTGAGCGCGGCGGCCGAGCAGCTCCAGCACGTGCTGTGGAACAACCTGCCGGACGCCCTGGGCATCGGCCGCTACTCGGTGCTGTGGATGCTCGTCATGCTGACGGCCACCGGCATCGCGGTCGGGCTCGTGGTGTGGAAGGCCCCCGGGCACGCCGGTCCCGATCCGGCCACCATCGGGCTGGAGGCCGTGGCACTGCCGCCCGTCGTGCTGCCGGGCCTGCTGCTGGCGACCGCGCTGATGCTCGCGGGCGGACCGAGTCTCGGGCCCGAGAACCCGATCATCGCCGTGAACGTGGCACTCACGCTGTGGGCCGGACGCAGGCTGGCGCCCCGGGTACCGGGCGGGGCATGGGGGGCGCTGGCCGAGTCGGCGACGATCGGGGCGCTGTTCGGGACGCCGGTGGCGGCGGCACTGCTCATCTCCGAGGCGCTGGCCGGACGGCAGACCAAGGGCGCCCTGTGGGACAACGTGTTCGCGCCGCTCACCGCGGCCGGGGTGGGCGCCATGACGACCACCCTGGTGGCCCATCCGACCTTCGACCTGCATCTGCCCCCGCTCGGCCGGCCCGGCTGGGGCGACCTGCTGGCCGTCCTGGTGCTGGCACCGCTGGCCGCGCTGCTGGGGATGGCCGCCGTCTACGTGTTCCCGTACGTCCACAGCGCCTTCTCCCGGCTCGGGCACCCCATGCTGGCGCTTCCCGCCGGTGGACTGGTCCTGGGCCTTCTGGCGGCCGTGGGTGGTCAGCTGACGCTCTTCAAGGGGCTGGACCAGATCGGGACCCTGGCGGCCGATCCCGAGGGCTGGTCGGCGGGGCAGTTCGCGACGATGACGGTGGTGAAACTGGCCGCGATGCTCGTCGCCACGTCCTGCGGCTTCCGGGGCGGGCGCATCTTCCCGTCGGTGTTCATCGGCGTCGCCCTGGGCCTGTTCGCCCATGCGGTCGTACCGGCGGTTCATCCGGCGCTGGGCGTCGCCGCGGGCGTGCTCGGCATGCTCCTGGCAATCACCCGGCAGGGCTGGCTGAGCCTGTTCACGGCCGCGATCCTGGTGGCCTCCCCGGCGATCCTCGCCCTGCTCTGCATCGGCTCGCTGCCGGCCTGGCTGTTGGTGACCGGGAGGCCGCAGATGCAGTTGCGGGCTGACGGAACTCCTGTTCGCTAGTACCCGTTGGTTGTTTTGATCCTTATCGGAGGCACGCCCATGCCGTTGCACAAAGGTCCCGAGCAGCCCGAAGAGCGCCCGATGTCGGTGAACCCCTTCTACGGGGAGGCCAATCCGGTCGGCGGCATGACCGAGGCGCCGCCCAAGCACCGGCTCCCGGACGCGCCGCTGCCGCCGATGACGGCGGCCCAGCTGGTCCACGACGAGCTGATGCTGGACGGCAACTCCCGGCTGAACCTGGCGACTTTCGTCACCACCTGGATGGAGCCGGAAGCCGGCGTCCTGATGGCGGAGTGCCGGGACAAGAACATGATCGACAAGGACGAGTACCCGCGCACGGCCGAGTTGGAGCGCCGCTGTGTGGCGATGCTCGCCGACCTGTGGAACGCGCCGGACCCCTCGGCCGCCGTCGGCTGTTCCACTACCGGTTCCAGCGAGGCCTGCATGCTCGCCGGAATGGCCCTGAAGCGCCGCTGGATGCAACGCAACAAGGACCGCTACCCGGCCGCCCGCCCGAACCTGGTGATGGGCGTCAACGTCCAGGTCTGCTGGGAGAAGTTCTGCAACTTCTGGGAGGTCGAAGCCCGCCAAGTACCCATGGAGGGCGACCGTTTCCACCTCGACCCACAAGCAGCGGCCGAGCTGTGCGACGAGAACACCATCGGCGTCGTAGGCATCCTCGGCTCCACCTTCGACGGCTCCTACGAGCCGATCGCCGACCTGTGCGCCGCCCTCGACGCCCTCCAGGAGCGCACCGGCCTCGACATCCCGGTACACGTGGACGGTGCCTCCGGCGCCATGGTCGCCCCCTTCCTGGACGAGGACCTGGTCTGGGACTTCCGCCTCCCACGCGTGGCCTCGATCAACACCTCCGGGCACAAGTACGGCCTGGTCTACCCGGGCGTCGGCTGGGCCCTGTGGCGCGACGCGGACGCCCTCCCGGAGGAACTGGTCTTCCGCGTCAACTACTTGGGCGGCGACATGCCCACCTTCGCCCTCAACTTCTCCCGCCCCGGCGCCCAAGTGGTGGCCCAGTACTACACGTTCCTGCGCCTCGGCCGAGAGGGCTACCGCGCCGTACAGCAGTCCACCCGCAACGTGGCCCGCGGCCTGGCGGACCGCATCGAAGCCCTGGGCGACTTCCAACTCCTCACCCGGGGCGACGAGTTGCCGGTCTTCGCCTTCACCACCAACCAGAACGTCACCGCCTACGACGTCTTCGACGTCTCCCGCCGCCTCCGCGAACGCGGCTGGCTGGTCCCGGCGTACACCTTCCCGGCCAACCGCGAGGACCTCTCGGTCCTCCGCATCGTCTGCCGCAACGGCTTCTCCACGGACCTGGCCGAACTCTTCCTGGACGACCTGACACAACTACTCCCCCAACTGCGGAACCAGCCGTACCCCCTGACCCACGACAAGGGAGCGGCAACGAGCTTCCACCACTGAGACGGCCGAGGGCCG
This sequence comes from Streptomyces sp. NPDC001100, assembly GCF_053598575.1. Lineage (NCBI taxonomy): Bacteria > Bacillati > Actinomycetota > Actinomycetes > Kitasatosporales > Streptomycetaceae > Streptomyces > Streptomyces sp. NPDC001100. Next base: position 246,736 of record NZ_JBSFKO010000008.1, on the reverse strand, counting down.
AGGGCCGAGCGAACCGTCGGCCGCGTACGGCGAGAAGGTGCCGTATCGGGGGGGTGTCCGCCCGCACCCGCGCAGAACTCACCGCCCGAGCCCCCGGAACCGCCGTACGGCGAGCGGAAAGAACACGGCCAACAACGCGAGCGGCCACACGACAGCCGCCCAGACATGCCCAGGTTCCCCACCAGGACCGCCGAAGAGATCACGTACCGCGGTAGCGGTCTGGGACATCGGATTCCACTGCACGACCGTGCCCAGCCAGCCAGGCATGGCAGCAGGCGTGGCAAGCGCGTTGGACAGAAACCCGACCGGCCACACCAGGATCTGCACGGCCTGCACCATCTCGGGCCGCCCCGCCACCAGCGCCAGCTGAATGCCGACCCACAGCATGGCGAACCGAAAGAGCAACAGCAGCCCCACGGCCCCCGCGAAGCCCCCGGCCCCACCCTGCGGACGCCAGCCCAGCGCCAGCCCGACCCCGATCAGCACGAGCAGCCCGATCGCCGACTGAAGCATGTCCGCGGCCGAACGCCCCACCAGAACCGCTTCGTCGGCCATGGGCATGGACCGGAACCGGTCGATCACGCCCTTGTTGAGGTCCTGGGTGACAGCGACCATCGTGCCCTCCAGACCGAACGCCATGGTCAACGCGAGCATCCCCGGGACCAGATAGTCGACGTACGCCCCCTCGACCGCCCGCCCACCGCCGATCAGATAGCCGAACATCAGCAGCAGCATCACCGGAAAGACGAGACTCACCACGACCCGCACGGGCTGCCGCGTCCAGTGGGCGAGTTCACGCCGGGTCATGGTCAGGGAATCCGTCAGGACATACGCGCTCACGCGGCCTCCTTCTCCGCTCCCGTGAGATGCAGGAACACCTCGTCCAGAGTCGGCCGCCGCAAAGCGACGTCCTCGGCGTCGATCCCGGCCTCCTCCAGCGCCCGTACGACCCCGGAGAGCGCCGTCATCCGGTCGGTGACCGGAGCGCTGAGCAGCCGGCGGTCGACATCCACGGAGACGCCGACCTCGGAGACGGGCAACAGAGCGACGGCGGCGCCCAGTTGACCCGCGTCACGCAGGACGACGTCGATACGGTCACCGCCCGTGCGGGACTTCAGCTCGTCCGGGGAGCCGTCGGCGATGACCCGGCCCCGGTCGACCACCGAGATGCGCCCGGCGAGTTGGTCGGCCTCCTCCAGGTACTGGGTGGTGAGCAGAACCGTCGTACCACCGCCGACAAGGGACCGGACCGCCGACCACACCTCGGCCCGCCCGCGCGGATCGAGGCCGGTCGTCGGCTCGTCCAGGAAGAGGATCTCCGGTTCGGTGACGAGCGACGCCGCCAGGTCCAGACGGCGGCGCATGCCGCCGCTGTAGGCGCGGACAGGCTTGCGGCCGGTGTCGCCGAGGTCGAACCGCTCCAGGAGTTCGTCGGCCCGCACACGCGCGCGGCGGGCGCCGAGATGATGGAGACGGGCGAACATCTCCAGGTTCTGTCGACCACCCAACTCCTCGTCCAGAGCGGCGTGTTGACCGAGCAGACCGATACGGAACCGAACCGCGCGCGCCTCGGTCAGCACGTCGTACCCGGCCACTTCCACTCGCCCGGAGTCGGGCCGCAGCAGGGTGGACAGAATGCGCACCAGGGTGGTCTTGCCGGCACCGTTGGGCCCGAGCACGCCGTGCACGGTGCCGCGCTCGACCCGCAGGTCGAGTCCGTCGAGCGCCTTCTTGGCGCCCTTCGCGTCCTTGCCCTTCCTCCCCCCGTACGTCTTGTGTGCGCCCTCGACACTGATCGCCATGTCGGCCACGCGAGCACCCTCCACTAGTCAAGTTTGACTACCCATGCGAACGCCACGAAGGTACAACCCCGGACGGGCATTAGTCAAACTTGATTAGCGAGTGTCCCCAGGGTGCCGCTCCCCTGTCGCGTACGGGTTCTCCTCGCCGTCCTTCAGGACGCCGACGAACGGCTCGCCCTCCCCCGCGAAGGTGTACGCCCCGCCCTCGATGCGGTCGATCAGCCCCTGGGTCCACGCGGCCTCCGCGTCGGCGGTGTGGATCCAGAGGTTCATGATCTCGCCGATGTGGCCCAGCTGTTCGGGGCCGTCCTCGGGGATGTAGTGCTCGGTGACCGAGGCCCGCCACTCGGCGATGCCCCGGGTGCGCTCCTTGAGCAGGGCCACCGCCTCGGCCCTCGGCAGCTCGACGATGAAGCCGATGGCGGCGGACTTGACGTCCATCTGCTGGTCGTAGGACGTCAACGCCTCCCGCAGCAGCCGGAAGAACTCCTCGGCGCCCCAGTCGGTGATCTCGTACTCGGTGCGGGGCGGCCCCCCGGCCGTGGACGGCGCGATCTCGTGGGCGTGCAGGAGGCCCTGCTTGGCCAGTTGCTTGAGCGCGTGGTAGATCGAGCCGGGCTTGGCGTTGGACCACTCGTGGGCACCCCAGTATTCGAGGTCGTTGCGCACCTGGTAGCCGTGGGCCCGCCCGTGCTGGCGCACGGCGCCGAGCACGAGGAGACGGATCGCTGACATGGTGCCAGCGTAGGACCCGGCAGGTCAGCCCCGGCTCGTGCCCTGCTCCTTCGCGACCAGCTCGAACGCGGTGGCGCCGTCGAGGGACTCACGGATGATGTCGGCGTGGCCGGCGTGCCGGGCCGTCTCTCGGATCAGGTGCAGGCAGACCCAGCGCACGGAGACCCGGCCCTCCGGCGGGAACCAGGGCTGGTCCGGGAGCGGGAAGGTGTCGTCCAGACTCGGCACCGAGCGGATGTACGCCTCGGTCTCGGCGGCGACCTTCTCCCAGTGGGCGAGCTGCGACTCGACGGTCTCGCCGTCGACGAGCTGGAACGTCTCGTGCCAGTTGGTCTGGTCCCGCTGGATGGCCGGCGGCTCCTGCTTGGCCCGCGCGATCCAGCCCTGCTCGACCTCGGCGACGTGCTTGAGCAGGCCGGAAAGGGACAGCTCACTCGCGCTGGGCCTGCTCGCGGCCTGTTCCTCCGTCAGCCCGAGCAACGCCCGGCGGATGCCGCCCCGCTGCTCCGCGATGAACGCGAGCAGTGCCCCGCGCTCGTCGCCCCGCGCCTCTGCCGCCACATGCGTGACCATGGCCTTCGCCTTTCGCCGGTGCCGGCAGGAGGCCCGTCCCCCTGCCCGACACCGACGAAGCTACGGGCCATTGAGGTCAGATCCTGTCCTCAATGGCCCGGCTCACGGCGACGTACTCAGGAAGGACGCATCAGAACGGGAACCCGCTCCGCCCGTGCTGCACCGAGATCCACTTCAGGGTGGTGAACGAGTCCAGCATCGTGTCGCCGTTGAGGCGGCCGAGGCCGGAGGACTTCTCACCGCCGAAGGGGACGATGGGCTCGTCGTGGACGGTGCCGTCGTTGACGTGGAACATGCCCGTGTCGATCTGTTTGGCGAAGGCGACGCCCCGCTCGATGTCACCGGTGTGGACGGCACCGCTCAGCCCGTACGGCGTGTCGTTGACGATGCCCACCGCCTCCTCCTCGCCGTCGAACGGGATGAGGAAGGCGACCGGGCCGAAGACCTCCTGGCGGAGCAGTTCCGAGTCGGCGGGGAGGCCGGTGAGGACCGAGGGCGAGACCAGGTTGTCGTTGGCCGTGCCGTGGACCAGGGCCGTCGCGCCTTCCGCGATCGCCTGCTCGACGACACCCGAAAGGGCGTCCGCCTGCGAGGAGTTGATGACCGGGCCGATCACGGTCCCCGGGTCGCGCGGGTCGCCGACCTTGAGCGACTTGACCTTGGCGACGAACTTCTCGGTGAACTCGCCGGCGATCGAGCGGTCGACGAGGACCCGGTTCGCGGCCATGCAGACCTGGCCCTGGTGGACGTAGCGGCTGAAGACCGCCGCGTCGACCGCGTAGTCGATGTCGGCGTCGTCGAGGACCACGAGGGCGCTGTTGCCGCCGAGTTCGAGGACCGAGCGCTTGAAGTGCGAGGCGCAGACGGTCGCGACATGGCGGCCGACCTTGTCGGAGCCGGTGAAGGAGATGACCTTCGGGATCGGGTGCTCGATGAAGGCGTCGCCGATCTCCGCGATGTCGGTGATGACGACGTTGAGCAGACCGCCCGGCAGGCCCGCGTCCTCGAAGATCTTCGCGACCAGGGAGCCGCCGACTATCGGGGTGTTCTGGTGCGGCTTGAGGACCACGCCGTTGCCCAACGCCAGTGCGGGAGCGACCGACTTGAGGGAGAGCAGCAGCGGGAAGTTGAAGGGGCTGATCACGCCGACCACGCCCACCGGGACGCTGTAGACGCGGTTCTCCTTGCCGTCGACCGGCGAGGGGATGATCCTGCCCTCGGGGCGCAGCGCGAGATGGATCGCCTCGCGCAGGAACTCCTTGGCGAGGTGCAGTTCGAAGCCGGCCTTCAGGAACGTGCCGCCGAGTTCGGCGACGATCACCTCGGCGATCTCCTGCTCGCGGTCCTCGATGATCCGCAGGGCCTTCTCGAACACTGCACGGCGGGCATAGGGGTTGGTCGCGGCCCACGTCTTCTGGGCCCGGGCGGCGGCCTTGTAGGCCTCGTCGACCTCGTCGACCGTGGCGATCGTGATCGAGGCCAGCTTCTCGCCGTCGTACGGGTTGAAGTCGATGATGTCCCAGGAGCCGGTGCCCGGGCGCCATTCACCGTCGATGTACTGCTGAGCCAGGTCGGTGAAGTAGGACGACATGTGTGATCCCTCAATCGCTAGCAGACACGATCAACAGCAGACCCGATCATCGATCATCACGGTCTGATCACACGTCATCGTACTTGTGTTTCAAGAGAGTTGGAGGAGTCCCCGGAGAAGATCCCGGCTCTCGTCCGGGCCCGGACTGTCCTGCTGGAGCTCCTTCAGCGCCTTCTCGTACTGGGCCACGTCCTCGGCCTTGTCGAGATACAGCGCGCTGGTGAGCTGCTCCAGGTAGACGACGTCGGAGAGGTCGGACTCCGGGAAGGAGAGGATCGTGAAGGCGCCGGACTCCCCGGAGTGGCCGCCGAAGCCGAACGGCATGATCTGCAGCCGGACGTTGGGGTGTTCGGAGACGTCGATCAGATGCTGGAGCTGACCGCGCATCACCTCGCGGTCGCCGTAGGGGCGGCGCAGGGCGGCCTCGTCCAGGACGATGTGGAAGTCCGGGGCGTTCTCGTTCACCAGGTACTTCTGCCGCTCCAGGCGCAACGCCACGCGCCGCTCGACGTCGGCCTCGCTCGCGCCCTTCATGCCGCGCCGGACGACCGCGCGGGCGTAGGCCTCGGTCTGCAGCAGTCCGTGCACGAACTGCACCTCGTAGGCGCGGATGAGCGAGGCGGCGCCCTCCAGGCCCACATAAGTGGGGAACCAACTGGGCAGGACGTCGGAGTAACTGTGCCACCAGCCCGCTACGTTGGCCTCCTTGGCGAGGGAGAGGAGCGAGATGCGCTCCGCCTCGTCCGTGATGCCGTACAACGTCAACAGGTCCTCTACATCCCGCGTCTTGAAGCTCACTCGCCCCAGTTCCATGCGACTGATCTTGGATTCGGAGGCACGGATCGAGTACCCCGCGGCCTCGCGGGTGATCCCACGTGCTTCCCGCAGTCGCCTGAGTTGCGAGCCGAGCAGCATCCGCCGCACCACCGATCCGGGCTCTCCCGCGCTCACGTTCGCCAGCCTCCCCAACCGTCTTCAGGGGCCGCAGTCTGCCACTAAAACACTTCGAGCAGTACTCGTTCGATTACAGAAATGGAAAGAAGAGGTTCCTGTTCACAGGAAGTTGTCAGGAAGACGTCAGCAAGATGCAAGGTCCGAGGCCGAGATCGGCGCGAAGTTGGCGGAAAAAATGGCCAACAAGCGGTACGGGAGGGTCCAATTCGGTCAGCTGCACGTGCATCTGCCCTTGCATCTGCCCTACGCATCCGAAACCATGGTCTCGCGCCACCGCTGCATCGCAACGACCGCGAATTCCCGGGAGTGCCTCGCATGGGGACGAATGGATCGACCATGCTCGAGCCGTTACGGCAGGGCCTTCCGCCGCTGGACCCCTCGACCGTGTCCAGCGCCGCATCGTGTTCTCTGCCCGCCCGCTACGAAGCGGTGCGCGAGGCACGGCAGTTCACCCGCCGCACGCTCGACCAGTGGGACACGGCCGACCGCTTCGACGACGTCTGCCTGGTGGTCTCCGAACTCGTCACCAACGCGCTGCGGCACGCGCTGCCGGCCAACACCCCGCGCACGGCCGAGCAGGGGCCGCCCGTGCGGCTGCATCTGATGCGGTGGACCGAGCGGCTGGTGTGCGCGGTGCGCGACCCCAGTCACGACAGCCCCGTCGCCCGCGACTCGGAGGACTTCTCGGCGGAGTCGGGCCGCGGCCTGTTCCTCGTCGACTCGTTCAGCGACGGCTGGGGCTGGCACCCGCTGGCGGGCACGCTCAACGGCAAGGTGGTCTGGGCGCTGTTCCGACTGCAACCGGACTGTCTGCGCGATGACACGTGAGAACCGCGGCGCATCCTGGCGCCGCGGTTCTACGCGCGTTGTGACCCTGATGTCCTGCGGTGACCGTTATCCCGCTATCAGGTGGTCGAACTCGCCGTCCTTGATGCCCAGGAGCATCGCCTCGATCTCGGCGCGCGTGTAGACGAGCGCGGGACCGTCGGGGAAGCGGGAGTTGCGCACCGCGACGTCGCCGCCGGGCAGTCGCGCGAACTCCACGCAGGAGCCCTGCGAGTTGCTGTGCCTGCTCTTCTGCCAGGCCACTCCGTCCAGCTGCGTGGCAGCCATGCCGTTGTACACGTCGAACCCCAAGTACACGCTGTCAACGCGGTGGTCCACAGGTCGCTCCCGGTTGTGCACTGGCTGGTGTGGCCATTGATGCAGTGGTCAACTGTTCCGGATCATAGCCCTGTTCATGTGCAGATGCATGGGCAGATGCACGTGCACGCGGGGTGCTCCTCCGGTTACAGCTTTGACGACTGCTTTACCGATGCCGTTCCAGCATCTGCCCCAGTCCTGGCGGGACATGTACTTCCTCACAGGACATGCACTAGTGAAGACGCGCGACGGGGCCCTCGTGTTCCGGGAGGGAACGGCTATCGCGTGGCGTAGGGCAACAATGCCATCTCGCGGGCGTTCTTGATCGCGGCGGCCAACTGCCTTTGCTGCTGGGCGTTCACACCCGTGACCCGGCGGCTGCGGATCTTGCCGCGGTCGGAGACGAACTTCCGCAGCAGGTCGGTGTCCTTGTAGTCGATGTACGTCACTCCGGCCGCGTCCAGGGGGTTGCGGCGGGACTTGGCTGTCTTGCGCTCGGGCTTGCGGGGCACGGTCAGATCTCCAGGAGGGTGTCGAAGGCGGGCGGCAGGCGTTTCCAGGCGGCGCGGCCGGCGGCGTACTCGGCGTCGGTCAACAGGCAGTGCTCCAGCAGCCGTTCGAGGCCGTCGCGGTCGAGGCCGGGGGACGTGAAGACGAGGTGCTGGCAGCGGTCGCCGTGCTCCGGGTGCCAGTCGAGCGCGGCGGCGGCGCGGCGCACCGGCGGCACCAACTCCCAGGCGGCGTCGGGCAATGAGGCGAGCCACGGCCCCGCGCCCTCCACGCACAGGGCGCCGCCGGCCGCGTCCCAGTGGAGCAGCGTGTCGGGTTTGTCGGCGAGCCAGAACCGCCCCCGGCTGCGGGCCGCCGCGCAGGTCAACTCCTCCAGCGCCGCGTACAGCCGCTCCGGGTGGAAGGGCCGGCACCGGTGCCAGACGAAGGTACTCACCCCGTACGCATCGGCCTCGACGGGGAGCAGAGCGCAGGCCGGATGCTGGGCGGCAGCAGCGGCCTCGACATCGAAACCGGCGAGGGCGACGCGCGCCAACTCGCTGCGCGGGGGCGGGGCGGAGCCGGCTGGGTCGCCGGGCGCGGGCGGGGCGGAGCCCTTGGGGTCGCCGGCCGCAGGTGGGGCGGAGCCCGCCGCGTCGCCAGGCGCGGGCCGGGCGGGGTCCGCAAAGTCGCCGGGCGCAGGCCAGGCGGGATACGCCGAGCCGCCGCGCACAGGCCGAGCAGAGCCCGCGGGATCGCCGTACCCAGACCCGGCAGAGCCCGCCAAGTCGCTGGGCACGGACGGGGCGGAGCCCGCTGGATCGCCGGGCGCGGGCAGCTCAGAGCCTGTCGGGTCGTCCGCCACGGGCCAGGCGGGATCCACAAAGTCACCACGCACGGACGGGGCGTAGCCCGCCGGGTCGCCGGGCGTAGAGCAGGCAGAGCCCGCCGAGTCGCCTGGCGCTGGTCGGGCCGGGTCCGTGTCGCCGTGTTCGGGTCGGGTGGGGGACGCCAAGTCACCTTTCCCCAGGGGTATTTGCAGGGCCGTTGGATGCAACTGCACCAGCAGCTCGCGGTCCTCGTCGTCGGGCTCCTCGGAGTTGAGGATCGCGAGGACGGGGGCGTACTCCAGTTGGCGGGCGAAGGTGTCGGCGATGGTGCGCTGGTCCGTGGCCGCCGCCGCGAGGCCGGCGTCGGCGAGGTCGTCGCCGTTGGCGAGGCAGGGCAGGAGCAGGGCCGGGTCCACGGCGGTGATGACGCCGGTGACCGTGAGGCCGCCGGAGACCACCACCTCGGCCATCGCCTTGGGCTCGACCGAGTCCCACAACTCGACTATTGCCAGGGGGACTTGACCGGTCGCCGCGAGTCGGCGCAGCTCCGGGACCAGGTCCTCGCGCAGGGCGCAGCACGCGCAGTCGTTGACGAGGGGGGTCTCACCGGCGGAGACGATGCCTGTGGCGTCCCTGATCGTGCGGATGACGGTGCCCGCGGCGGCCGTGGCGAGGTCGTGGTGGAGTACGACGCTGCCGGGGACGTCGTGGAGGAGTCGGGCGACGGTCGCTCTGCGGGCGTCGGCGTGCAGGCCGGCGACGATCGCGACGGAGAGGTCGGAGAGGTCGGAGGGGTCGGAGAGGTGGGGCACGGTCAGTCCTGCTTCCCGTACCGGCGCTCGAAGCGCTCCACGCGGCCGGCCGTGTCCAGGACGCGGGCGGTGCCGGTGTAGAAGGGGTGGCTGACGTCGGAAATCTCGACGTCCACTACGGGGTACGTGTTGCCGTCCTCCCACTCGATCGTCTTCTCGCTCGTCATCGTCGAGCGGGTGAGGAAGGCGTGGTTCGCGGCGCGGTCCCGGAAGACGACGGGGCCGTAGGGCGGGTGGATGTTCTCGCGCATCTCGGTCAGCGCTCCTCTCGGAAGTCGACGTGGCGGCGGGCGACCGGGTCGTACTTGCGCAGGGTCAGGCGGTCGGGGTCGTTGCGGCGGTTCTTGCGGGTCACGTAGGTGTAGCCGGTGCCGGCGGTGGACCGGAGCTTGATGACCGGGCGGAGTTCGTTGCGAGCCATGCTGATACCTTACTGAAAATGAATTCCATTAACAGCACCGGCTACGGCCCCGATCGAGGAGAGGTACGTCACCCGTGTCCGCCCACTGCATGCTGACCGGCGCACAGCCCGGCTTCGGCAACCGCATCTCCCACTCCCACCGGCGCACCCCGCGCCGCTTCGACCCGAACATCCAGTCCAAGCGCTACTGGCTGCCCGGCGAGGGCCGTTACGTACGGCTGCGACTGAGCACCAAGGGGATCAGGACCGTCGACGCGATCGGCGTCGAGGCGGCCGTGGCCCGGATCCGTGCCCGCGGGGTGCGGATCTGATGGCCAAGAAGAGCAAGATCGCGAAGAACGAGCAGCGGCAGCGGGTCGTCGCGCGGTACGCGGCGCGGCGGGCCGAGCTGAAGGAGATCATCCGGCGGCCCGGCTCGACCGAGGCCGAACGGGCCGCCGCCCAGCGGGAGTTGCGGAGCCAGCCGCGCGATGCCAGCGCCACCCGGGTCCGCAACCGCGACCAGGTAGACGGGCGGCCCCGCGGGTACTTCCGCGCGTTCGGGCTGTCCCGGGTGAACCTGCGCGGGCAGGCTCACAGCGGATACCTACCCGGCGTCCGCAAATCCTCCTGGTAGTCACTGGTAGCTTGCTGCGGTCGTCCGGCCAAGGCCGACCGGACGGCCGTCCGGCTACAGCTTGGGAGCTACCAGTGACTACGGCGATTTCGACGGTGTCGACGGTACGGATCGCGGCAGCCGCCGCCGGTCTGGCGGGCGCACTCGTCCTGACCGCGTGCAGCGGCGGCGACTCCAAGGACGACTCCTCGTCCACGCCGAGCGCGTCCGCGACCTCGGCCCCGACCGCGACCTCAAGCGTGACCTCGGACTCCGGGGGCTCCACCGGCAGCAGCCCGTCGGCCGCCTCCGACGACCTGCAGGGCAGCTGGCTGGCCACGACCGACGGCAAGGCCGTGGCGCTGGTGGTCACCGGCAAGCAGGCCGCCCTGTTCACGACCGGCGGGAGCATCTGCAGCGGGACCGCCGGTGAGGAGGCGGGCATGCAGATGATCCACCTCACGTGCACGGACAAGAGCACGACCCGGGCGACCGGAATGGTCGGCTCCGTCAGCAAGTCGGGTCTCTCGGTCACCTGGTCGGGCAGTCTCGGCAAGGAGACGTACACCAAGGCCGAGGGCGGAAAGCTCCCGTCCGGACTGCCCACAACGGGCCTCGGGTCGTAGCGCGGTCCCGATCGTGTCGGCGGACCGGCGCCGGGTGCGGGATGATCCCCTCATGCGCACCATTCCCCTCGCCGTCACCGCCGTCGCGTCGGCCCTGCTCCTGACCGCCTGCGGCGGCAGCGGCTCGTCCTCTTCCTCCTCCGACGGCAAGAACGGCTCGGCCTGCTCCTTCGACGGAGTCGCCGTCCAGGTCGGTCCCGCCAGCACCGCACCGTCCGCCGGCGACACGGGCGAGGTGCCCGTCTCGCTCACCAACCAGAGCAAGCCGTGCACCCTGGACGGCTTCGCCGGCGCCTCCCTGGAGGGCGGCGGCACCAAGGTCGCCCTCGCCACCCAACAGGGCGCCAAGGCACAGAAGTTGAAGCTCGCCAAGGGTGACGCGGCGTCCTTCACCATCACCTACGTCCGCGGCAAGGCGGGCGACAAGCTGAGCCTGGCCGCCACGAAGCTGGTCATCACACTGCCCGGCAGCAGCGACACCATGAGCTACAAGTGGTCGTACGGCCCCGTCCAGGGCAAGTCCTCCGTGAGCGACTCGGACGCCTCGGTCGGCGCCTTCACCCAGGCCGGCGACTGACGTCCGTCACGTGAGCGGCGGCCGGGCCCTGACCTGCGCCCGGTCGGCCGCCTCGGCGCCCTCCGTCCAGCCCGCCTCGTCGCTGACCCCGCGCAGGCGGGTCGTGGTCGTCTCCGGGAACATCTCGTCGAGCCGACCGGTGACGGCGACCTCGCGGGTGGCGAGCACCGGCAGCAGATCGTCGGTCACCTGCGTCCCGGCGGCCTCGGTCAGCCGGGTCCCGATGCGGTGGGCGTAGGCCGCGAGAAAGGACTGCCGGAAGGTCTTGGTGCGCCGCCGCCCGCCCGCGCGCTGGGCCGCCTCCGCCCTCGTCATCGCGGTCGTGGCCTGCACCAGCAGCGAGGTGTACAGCAGCTCGACCACCTCCAGGTCCCCCTCGAACCCGACGACGGTCGAGAAACCGAAGGCCTCGTTCCACACCGCCCGGCAGTGGTTCGCCCCGGCGACCGCGTCCAGCAGCACCGCCTTGGCCTGCTCGTACGGCGCCTCGACCCCGATCCGGCAGGCGCCGGGCTCGTCCTTCGCCGGCGCCTGCGCGTCCAGCAGCGCCTCGTCGATGCTGTGCCGCGCCATCAGCTCCTGCGCCTTGGCGCTCAGCGCCTCCGCCTCCTCCGGGAACCCGGTCGCCTCCGCCTTCGCGAGCAGCGCGCGGATCCGGGTGAGCATGCGGGAGGCGGGCCGCCCGCCGTCGCGCCGCCGCCTCGGCTCGTCCAGCGGTTCCAGACCCGGCAGCCGCAGCAGCAGCCGGTACAGCTCCAGCACGGTGGTGGCGTGCGTGAAGCGGTCGGTGCGGGCGGGCTTCGCGGTGGCGGCCAGTTCGTCCAGCTGCGCGGACCAACGCGGCCCGCGCGCCCGGTCGTCGGGCGCCTGCGCGCGAATCAGCTCCGACAGCAGCCGTACGTGTACGTCCTCCAACTCCCGCCGAACCAGCCGTACGACATCCGCGGGCTGCCACCCGCGCCGCCAGGCTGCCGCCACGAACTCCCGCCCCCGCCGGTCGAGTTCGGCGTCGGCCGCGGGGTCGGCGGCGAGCATCGAGGCGCCCGTGTCGAGGGCGTCGTGGGTGTCGGAGTAGAGGGCGGCCTCGAAGGCGCGCTCGACGGTGCCGGTCGTGCTGCTCACCCGTCGATCGTGTCATGGGGTGGAGGGGAGGGGGGATCCCAAAAAAGTGTGCCGCTTTTCGCTGAAGTGTCACGCTTTTTCGGGGTGGGTAGGGGTGTGCGCCAATCTCGACGGGCGGCTCGACAGGCGGGACGAAGAAGCCCGCTCATCCACACCCTGTGGACAACCAACTCCTGGTGGAATCAAGGGCGTTGGAGTGCTGACAACACAGTGCCTACTACACCAGGGAGGCCCCATGCAGTTGCGCAACGTCACGGCGGACGACGTCGACGCCTACATCCAGATGCGGTGCGACCCGGTCATGATGGCCGATCTCGGCGGCCCCCTGCCGCGTGAACTCCAGCCCGGCAAAGCGCGTCGGGACGCCGCCGAGGCGGCGGCCGACATCTGCTGGATCAAGATGATCATCCCTGACCCGGACACTCCCGCCGTGGTGGCCGGGTCGGTGACCATCTGGTCCCACGACGCCCACGAAGGGCCCGTATCGGAGATCGGCTGGATGGTCCTGCCGCAGTTCCAGGGGCGCGGTCTGGGCAAACTCGCGGCCCGAACCCTCCTCGAACAGGCTCGGGGCGAAGACCGCTGGGGCGTGGTCCACGCGTTTCCGGCGACGGGCAACGCGGCCTCGAACGGCATCTGCCGGTCGCTCGGCTTCCGCTTCGTCGGCGAGCGGAACGTCACGTTCGCGGACCGGGTCCTGCGGAGCAACCACTGGGCCGTCGATCCCCGTACCGACCTGAAGCCGGCCTGACGGCCGCCACCACGACCGAGTGTCAACCTGGGGTTGACGGCCGCATGCTGTCAACCTACGGTTGACAGCATGACGACCAATCCGAACGTCACCTCATCCGTACGTCTCGACGACCTCATCGCGGCCATCAAGAAGGTCCACCCCGCCCCGCTCGACCAACTCCAGGACGCGGTGATCGCCGCCGACCACCTGGGCGACGTGGCCGACCATCTCATCGGCCACTTCGTGGACCAGGCCCGGCGATCGGGTGCCTCCTGGACGGAGATCGGCAAGAGCATGGGGGTCACCCGGCAGGCCGCGCAGAAGCGCTTCGTCGCCAAGGAGTCCGCGGACCTCGACCTGAGCCAGGGGTTCAGCCGGTACACCGTACGGGCCCGCAACGTCGTGATGGCCGCCCACAACGAGGCCATCGCCGCCCGCAACCCCGAGGGCCGTCCCGAACACCTCGTCCTCGGTCTGCTCGCCGAACCGGACGCCCTCGCGGGCAAGGCGATCACCGCGCAGGGGGTTGCCCTGGACGCCGTACGCCAGGCGGCGACCGCGGCGCTGCCGCCGGCCGCCGAGGAGGTCCCGGACCTCGTCCCCTACGGCCCCGACGCCAAGAAGGTCCTGGAACTCACCTTCCGCGAGGCCCTGCGCCTGGGCCACAACTACATCGGCACCGAACACATCCTGCTCGCCCTGCTGGAGCAGGAGAACGGCGAGGGCGTGCTCAACGGCCTGGGCATCGACAAGCCCACGAGCGAACGGCACATCACCGAGATGCTGCACCGGCTCCAGGGCTGACGGGCCGACGAGCCGACCTCAGAACTGGCTGGTGTCGAGGTCGAACCCGAGCGGCTCCGGCAGCGCCACGGTCTTGGAGATCTCGATCTCGGCGGCACGCGTGTAGCAGTCCTCGGAGGGCTCGCTGTAGACGATGACCGTCCCGGCCTCGCGGTCGATCAGCAGGTAGCAGGGGATGCCCGCGCGGGCGTAGCCGCGAAGTTTGGGCCCGCGGTCGTTGTCCACTGTGGACTCGGAGGTCACCTCGCCTACGAGAACGACCGGCGCGGGGTCGTGATAGCGCTGGTCGTCGGCGAAACTCCCCTTCGGGGCGATCACCAGGTCGGGGATGACCTTGCCGGTGTCGGAGCTCCCGGGACGTGCAGACCGAGGCCGGTGCAGCGACCGTATTCCCTTCGATGGTCCCGGACCTGGCCAGTGACCTCGGACACGATCTCTTCATGCTCCCCATCGGCCGGAGGCACCACGTGGATCTTCCCTTCGACCAACTCCACACGCCAGCCCTCCGGGGCGGCGGCGTCGAACGCATCGAAGGCGGCCTCGACGGACGCGTCCACGCGCGTCCCCTCCGTCGGACTCGGATGAGGACTCGGTCGGCGTTCCGGGGCGGTCAGTGCCACGGCGGACCTCCTTCGTACGGAGCGACCTTGTCAGCGTGGGCGAGAGGGCCGCCCGCGATCTCGTGATGCCTCACTCGCACGAGTGTGCGCGTGACGTTTCTTCGCTCGGAGCCGCTCGGAGACGTCTCGGAGACACCCGGCCCGCGAGCCGGTTCGCGCAGGTCGGGGCCGTTGTCAGACTCGCGTGCCACACTCGCGAACATGACCGATCGCTGGGCTCTCGCCCCGGCCGAGGGTGGTGGTGTCGAGGTCGCCGCCCTCGGTCCCGGCGGGCTGCCCGGGTCGGGCGGTGTGCGGTGGGAGCCGGATCTGGTCGAGGCCGTGCGCGGGCGGCCGGAGGTCGGCCGGTGGGTGTGGCGGTCCACCGCCGAGGTGTATCCGGCGCTGCTCGCCGCGGGGGTGCGGGTGGAGCGGTGCTACGACGTGGAGGACGCCGAGACCCTGCTGCTCGGGTACGAGGGACGGCACGGGGAGCCGCGGTCGGCCGCCGCCGCGCTGGCGCGGTTGCGCGGCGGACCCGTACCGCCGGATCCGCCGCAGCGGGCCGCCGAACCCGGCTCCCAGTCCTCGCTCTTCGAGCCGCAGAGCGTCCGTCTCCCCCTCGCCGACCTCCTCGCCGTGTACGCCGAGCAGCAGCGACGGCACGACACCACCGAGCACCCCGACCGGATGCGGCTGCTCACCGCGTCGGAGTCGGCGGGGATGCTGGTCGCCGCCGAGATGAACCGGGCGGGGCTGCCGTGGAGCGCCGACGTGCACCGCGAGCTGCTGCACGAGTTGCTGGGCGAGCGGTATGCGGGCGGGGGTGAGCCGCGGCGGCTGGCCGAGCTGGCGGACGAGGTGTCCGCCGCGTTCGGGAGACGGGTGCGGCCGGACCTGCCCGCGGACGTCGTCAAGGCCTTCGCGCAGGCCGGGATCAGGGTCAGGTCGACCCGGCGCTGGGAGATCCAGTCCCTCGACCATCCGGCGGTGAAGCCGCTGCTGGAGTACAAGAAGCTGTACCGCATCTGGGTCGCGCACGGGTGGTCCTGGTTGCAGGACTGGGTGCGGGACGGGCGGTTCAGGCCCGAGTTCCTGGCCGGCGGGACCGTCACCGGGCGCTGGGTCACCAACGGCGGGGGCGGGCTGCAGATCCCCAAGGTCATCCGGCGCGCGGTGGTCGCCGACCCGGGCTGGCGGCTCGTCGTCGCCGACGCCGACCAGATGGAGCCCCGGGTGCTCGCCGCGATCTCCCGCGACCCCGGGCTGATGGAGGTGGCCGGCCGCCCCACCGACCTCTACCAGTCCGTGTCCGACCGCGCCTTCTCCGGAGACCGCGACCAGGCCAAGATCGCGGTGCTCGGCGCGGTCTACGGCCAGACCTCCGGCGACGGCCTCAAGAACCTCGCCGCGCTGCGCCGCCGGTTCCCCAAGGCGGTGGCGTACGTCGACGACGCCGCGCGGGCCGGTGAGGAGGGGCGGCTGGTGCGGACCTGGCTGGGGCGGACCTGCCCGCCGGTGGCCGGTGGCGAGGACGCGGCGGAGGAGGCGGGGATTCCGCAGGACGACCCCGTCACCGCGCCCACCGACCAGGGCTGGGTGCCGGGCTACGCCTCCACCAACTCCCGTGCCCGGGGCCGCTTCGCCCGCAACTTCGTCGTCCAGGGCAGCGCGGCCGACTGGGCCCTGCTGATGCTCGCCGCGCTCCGCCGGTCCTGCGCGGAGCTCGCGGCCGAGCTGGTCTTCTTCCAGCACGACGAGGTGATCGTGCACTGTCCGAAGGAGGAGGCCGAGACCGTGGCCGCCGCGATACAGGAGGCGGCCGACCTCGCCGGCCGGCTGACGTTCGGCGAGACACCCGTCCGCTTCCCGTTCACCGTCGCGGTCGTCGAGTGCTACGCCGACGCGAAATAGGGGCGGGGGCCCCGGCCGTCAACGCGCGTCACCCTGCGACAACAGCTCACCCAGCTCCTCCACGACGGCCTTCTCGTCCGTCCCGTCGAGCGCGGCGAGGGCGGTGCGCCACTGCGCGTACGCCTCCTCCGCCCGCCCCTGTTCCCGTAGCAGCAGGCCGAGTTGGTGGCGGGCGAGGCCGCCCATGTAGCGGTCGGCGCGGGCGTCGGCGCGGCGCAGGAGTTCTCCGCACTCGGCGCCGGCACGCTCCGTCCGGCCGAGCAGGCGCAGCGCGCGGACCAGTCCCAGCCGGGTCTGCGACTCGCCGTGCCAGTCGCCGAGGTCACCGAGGATGCGCAGGCTCTCCTCGAAGTGCGGTAGGGCGGCGGCCGGTTCGCCGAGGGCGAGGTGGGCGTAGCCGATGTTGCAGTGCGCGGAGTGCTGCACGATCACCGCGCCGATCCCGACGCCGATGGCCAGCGAACGCCGGTGCTGCTCGATGGCGGCGCGCGGGTCGGTGTGCTCGTACAGGTTGCCGAGATGGCTGTAGGTCACGGCCTCGCCGTACGGGTCGTCCAACTGCCGTGAATACGCGAGGCTCTGGCGCAGCGCGACCCCGGACTCGGCGTGCCGGCCCAGCCCTTCGAGGAGGAGACCGCGGTTGTTGAGGCAGCGGCGGATCCAGGAGGTCGCGTCGAGCCGCCACCAGATCGCCAGTGCCTGGTCGTTGAGGCCCAGCGCTTCGCTCTGCCGGCCGGTCAGAAAGTGCAGCCCGGCGAGATCGCCCAGCGCGTACGCCTCCGCCGCCGCGTCCCCGAGCCGCCGCGCCGCGCCCAGGGCGGCCCGCCCGAGCACCTCCATTTCGGCGACCCGGCCGCCGCGCAGCACATACGGGAAGAGCAGCCGCACGAGGGTCGAGACCTGGGCGGTTCTGCGGTGGTCGGGGCTGTCGCCGTACCGGTTGACGAGCGCCACCACGTTCTCCAACTCCAAGTCCCCCCAGGCGAACGCCTCCTGGGAGTCACGGAAGGCAGCGACAGCCGCCACCTCCGCCGCATGCCCGGGCAGCTGGGCGGCGGTCGGCCGACACCGGTCGTCCTGATCGAGCCCCGGTTCGACGATCGCGGTGAGCGTGCGCTCGGCAACGGCGGCGTACCAGGCGAGGGCGACATCGACGAGGTCACCGGGCCGCTCGGCCCCCACGGTGTCGCCGCGCGAACCAACCGCTACGACACCGCTGCCCGGCCCGCCCACCGCAACGTCAGCACGCGCCCCGGCCAGCCTGCCATCACCGTACGGCTCGACTCCCGCAACGCCACCGGCCTGCCCGGCTACGGGAATATCGCCACGCGATCCGGCCCCCGCCACCCCACCCGACGGCCTGGCCGCCGCGATATCTCCGCGCGGCCCGAGCGCGGCGACATCGCCGCGCGAATCGGCCGCCGCGACGTCACCCCGCAGCTCACCCGCCGCAACGTCAGCACGCGACCCGGCCCCCGGGACGCCACCGTCGGGCCCGGCCGTCGCGGTGTCGCCGCGCGGCCCCGCCGCAGCCAGTTCGCGGGCGAAGTCCCTGACCAGGTCGTGGGGGGTGTAGCGGCCGTATGCCGTTTCCTCCAGGAGGGCCACGTCGACCAGGCGGTCGAGGGCGGCCTCGGTGCGGCGTTCGGTGGTGGCGGCGAGGCGGGCGAGCAGGGGGGCGCCGTAGGCCGGGAGGTCGAGGGCGCCGATGTGGCTCAGGGCGAGGGCCGCGTCGCGGTCGGTCTCGCGGTCGGAGGCGGCGAGCGCGTCGTGGGCCACCGCCAGGGAACGGCGGACGCTGAGGTCGTCGTACTCCAGGTGGTGCAACCGGCTTTCCGTGGCGGCCAGTTGACCGGCGAGGACGCCCGGGGTGAGCGCGCGGCGCGCGGCCAGACGGGCCGCGACCACACGCAGGGCGAGCGGGAGGCGGCCGGTGAGTTCGACGAGCGGGTGGGCCGCGTCGAGACCGTCCCGGCCGGACACCGCGCGCAGCAGTGCCGCACTGTCCTCGCCGGACAGCGGCGCGAGCGGGAAGCGGCGGGCGCCGTCGAGGGCGGTGAGCGGCGAACGGCTGGTGACGAGCACCGCGCAGCCGGTGCCGCCCGGCAGCAGCGGCCGTACCTGGGCGGCGTTCCCTGCGTCGTCCAGCACCATGAGCGTGCGGGTGGGGGCCAGCAGGGAACGGAGCAACGCGGCTGCCGCGTCCGGGTGTTCGGGGATGTGCCGGGGTTCGGCGCCGAGGTCGCGGAGCAGTGCGTGGAGGGCCTGGCCGGCGGTGAGGGGGGCCATGCCCGGGGTGGCGCCGTGCAGGTTCACGTACAACTGCCCGTCGGGAAAGTGTTCCCGCAGCTCATGGGCGGTGTGCAGGGCGAGGGCGCTCTTGCCCACGCCGGCCATGCCGCTGATCACGACCAGGGGGTGCGAACCGGGCTCCCCGGAGGGGCGCGCGAGGGTGTCGCGCAGGGCGTCGAGGGTGTCGGCGCGGCCGGTGAAGTGGGCCAGCGGGGGCGGGAGTTGGGCGGGGTGGGGCGGCGGGGGCGAGTGGGCGGCGGGCGAACCGGCCGCGGCGGGTACGCCCGCCGGCCGGTCCGCGCCGACGCCCGCACCGGCCTCGACCGGACCCTGGTCCCCTTCCCGGAGCGCCGCTGCCCGCAGCACCTCCACGTGCGCCTCCCGCACCCCCGCCCCCGGCTCGATGCCGAGCTCCTCGATCAGGCGGTTGCGCAGGTCGCGGTGGACGGCGAGGGCCTCGGGCTGGCGGCCGGTGCGGTGGAGGGCGAGCATCAGCTGGCGGTGATAGCCCTCGCGGAGCGGATGGTCGGCGACCAGTGCGGCCAACTCCGGTACCAGCGCGCCGAGTCGGGGACCGCCGAGGGCGAGCTCGGCGTCGTAGCGCCATTCGAGGGCGAGCAGGCGGGCCTCGGTGAGGCGTTGGGCGAAGGCGTAGCCGCCGAGTTCGGCGGGCAGGCCGCTGAGCGGGGTGCCGCGCCACAGTGCGAGGGCCGCCGTGCAGGCGCGGACGGTCCGGGGCCAGTCCCGGCCGGCGTGTGCGGCGCGGGCCGCGGTGACCTGGGATTCGAAGACGTGGACGTCCAACTCGCCTTCGTCGACGCGGAGTTGGTAGCCCGGCGGGATCGCGCGCAGCCGTTCGGGGTCGTCGAGGAGGCGGCGCAGCCGGGTCACGTGGTTGTGCAGGGAGGCGTGCGCGGAGGCCGGCGGCGAGCCGCCCCACAGGGCGTCCTTGAGCGCGTCGACGGAGACGACCCGGCCCGGTTCGAGGAGCAGCGCGGCGAGCAGGACGCGCACCTTGGTGCCGCCGATGGGCCGCACCAGTTCGCCGTCGGGGCCGTAGAGGACAGTCGTGCCCAGCAGTCCGAACCGCAGCCCGCACCGCATCACACCGACCCGTCGCCCTTCCGCACGGCCCCGTCGGCCGTGCTCCGCGGCGGAGTTCTCCGCCGTCCCTGGCGGATTTCCGCCCTGTGTCCGGCGGTTTCCCGCCAGCCTGTCCCGGCCGTCGAGGGCCGGGATCCGCTACCGTACCCGCCCTCTCCCGTTGCCGCGCGGCGACTTCAGGCCATCCGTCCCCGGAGCATCGGGCGCACCGTTGGCCACATGTTAGCGATTCGTTGGCGCGACCTGATGTGATCACTTCATCGGATCTGGCCCGACGGTGCGCGCGTACGACGCGCAACTCGGGGGAGTGTCGCCGTCGTGGCCGGGTCCGGGGACGCGAGAGGACCCCGGCCGTCGGAGGTGAACGGCCGGGGCCCTCGTCCCTTACGTCCGAGGTACTCCCTCGTCCCTTACGTCCGAGGTACTCCCTCGTCCCTTACGTCCGAGGTACTACGGGTCGGTCAGATGACCGGCGGGCGGCCCAGCCGCGTCAGCCGCCACACCGTCCGCCAGCGCATGGCCCGCCGCTCCCCCGCCGGTTCGCGCACCCCCTCCACGAACCCGCCGAACCACGCCCGCAGTCCGCCGACCGACCGCGTCCGCACGAGGGTGAGCAGCGTCCACACGCCCAGGTGCACCGGGATCAGCGCGAGCGGCAGCCGGCGCCGGACCAGCCAGACCCGGTTGCGAGCGGTGACGCGGTGGTAGATGGCGTGCCGGGCGGGCGAGGTCTTGGGGTGCTGGAGGAGGAGTTCGGGAACGTAGCGGATGTGCCAGCCGGCGTCGGCGGCCCGCCAGGCGAGGTCGGTCTCCTCGTGCGCGAAGAAGAACTCGGCCGGCCAGTCCCCCGTCTCGGCGAGCATCGCCATGCTGAGCGCGTGGCCGCCGCCGAGGAACCCGGTGACGTATCCGCCCCGCATCGGGTCCCCCGCGCCGACCCGCGGCACATGCCGCCGCTGGGTCTCGCCGTGCTCGTCGGCGATCCGGAACCCGACGATGCCGAGGCGCGGTTCGGCCGCGTACAGGTCGCGCACCCGGCGCAGCACGTCCGCGTCGACGAGCAGTCCGTCGTCGTCGAGTTCCACTACGACGTCCACGTCCCCGAACTCGCGCAGCCGGGCCAGGCCGACGTTGCGGCCGCCGGGGCAGCCGAGGTTCTCGTCGACGTCGATGGTGGTGACCTCGCCGGGCAGGGAGAGCCGGTCGGCGAACTCCGGGAGCCGGCAGCCGTTTCCGACGATCACGATGCGGGCCGGCGGAAGGTCCTGCTTGGCCACGGATTCGAGAAGCGCGTCCACCTCGGCGGGCCGGTTCCCCATGGTCACCACGGCGACGGCGATCCTCGGCTCCACCACGTCCCTCACTCCATCCGGCCATCCGGCGATGCCCGCGCCCTGACCGCGCAACACTCGCCGTTCACCAAGATGTTGCCCTACATCGGCGGGTGGCTACGACTCAAGTTCATTTTGCGGGACCTTTGTTGTGGCTTTGCCGGTTTTCCCTCCGCCGCACGAACTTCAGCCCCGACCAGTCCTCCCCCAGCGCGGCCACCTTCACATCCACCACCCCGAGCGGGAGGAAGAGGTCACGGAGGCCGTTCTCGGTGATGTCGCTGACGTGCCCCGCGGCCCTGCGCGGCCAGGCGATCCACAGCATGGCGGTGTCGTCGAGACCGAGGACGAGTTCCATCCCCTCCGCGTCCAGTTCCTTCCACTCCCGGTAGAAGGCGACGGTGACGTCCGCGCCGCGCGTCCCGCCGTCGGAGACCTCGCAGTCGTCGGGCAGCCCGGGCATGTCCCACTCGGCGGGCGCGTGCCGCAGCCGGACCTGATGCCCCGCCTTGACGCCGATCTTCTTGGCGAGCGGAGTGGCGGAGTAACCTCCGGCCGCCGTAGGTGAGTTGCTCATGCCTTGATCTCCGTTCGCACCATGACACCGGCTGTTTCGGCTACGCCAAGGGCGCCCCGCCTCGACCGAGGCGGAGCGCCGTACCTGTATACGTGAGCGTCGGCCCGTACGGGTGGGTGTCAGCCCGCGACCTCGAAGGTGGCGGCCTCGGACACGAACGCCGTGCCGCCGTCCTTGGCCGTGGCCAGCGTCGAGACGTTCCAGGTGCCCTTGGCCGTCTCGTCCACCTCCTTCTTGGTGACCTTGATGGTGTAGGTGCAGCGCGAGGTGTCGGCCGAAGTGCTCTTGCACGTGGCGGAGTCGACGTACCGGAGGTCCGCCTTGGTCGGGTTCAGCTTCGAACTCGCGGGCCACGCGATGACCTTGAGGCCGCGGATGCCCGAGTCGTCGGTGACGTCCACGGTGTAGGTGAAGGAGCCGGCGGCGGTCGCGGTCGGGGCCGTGTAGTGGGCGGAGCCGTTCGTGAGGGCCGGCTCGGTGGGCGTGGAGGCGGCCGACGCGGCGAGACCGGCGGCGACGACTCCGCCGACCGCCGCGACACCGACGAGCGAGGAGATGAGAGCGCGCTTGGACATGGACATGGGAGATCCCCCTGGGTGTGGTGCGGGTGGTGTGGGAGGCGGTGGTCGACCGCTTCCCTCGATGTGATCGAGCCTAGGAGCGGGGCGGGGCGCGGTCCTCCGGCTGGAGGACGGTCGCCGCCTTGAACCAGAGATAGAGAAGCGTGCGGCCGTAATCCCCCTTCAGCCTGAGCCGGTCCCCTCACCTGCGCCCATAGCCTTTGAGTGCCATGAAACGAACCGACGACCGGCTGCTCCCGGTCCTGCTGATCTGCGCCCAGGCCCTGGTGTGGCCAGGGGCTCCGCTACTGCGCGGCACCGTGCCGACCGCGGCCGACCTGCTCGTGGCCGCCCTGGTCGCCGGACCGGTGACGGCCGCGCTCGCGCTGCGCCGCAGCCGTCCGGTGACCACCCTGATCGTGGTCGCGGCGGCCTGCGCGGTGGGCGCGGGACCGCTGCCCACCGGGGCGATGGCGCTCTTCGGCACCGTGGGCGTGGCACTCGCCCTGTTCTCGGTGGCGGCCGAGCGCGACACCTTCACCACGGTCCTGTGCGTGGTCGCGCTCGTCCTCTGGCAGCTGCTGCAGAACATCAACCTGAACGGCCTCAGCGACAACAACGGCCTCGACCTGGTCCTGACCGCCCTCCTCTACACCACCGCGTGCGGCGCGGGCATGTTCGTACGGCGCACCCGTCACGCCCGCCAGACGGCCGAACTCCTCCTGAACCGCGCCGAGACCGAACGCCACCGGCTCCCGGCGGCCGAACGCCGCCGTATGGAACGGGAGTTGCACGACGTCAGCGCCCACCACCTCACCGCCGTGGTCGTCACCGCCGGCGCCGCGCTCGGCCTGCGCGAACGCCGCCCCGAACTCACCGCCGAGGCACTGGAGTTCGCGACCGAGACCGGCCGTGAGGTCACCCGCGCACTCGGCGCGGTACGCGCCCCGGCCCCCTCGCGCGAGGAACTCCCCTCCCCCGAGGAGCGGTTGCGGGCCCTGATCGCCGGCTTCCGCCGCCTCGACCAGCCGGTGGACGCCGAGATCGACCCCCTTCCGGACGGCGCCGTCGCGGACGCGGCCTACGGCGTCGTGCGCGAGGCCCTGACCAACGTGGCCCGCCACGCGCCGGGCGCGCGCACCACGGTGCTCTGCCGCTACGGCGACACCCGCACCGACGTCGTGATCACCAGCGCGGCCCCACCGGCCGGCACCCCGGCCCACGGCGCGGGCCTCGGCGGCGGCCGCGGCCAGGGCTTCCTCCGCTCCCGGGCCCGCGAGGCGGGCGGCACCCTGACCACCGGCCCCACGGCGGAGGGCGGCTGGGAGGTACGGGCGACCCTGCCCGGCCGTACGGCCGGGCCGGTCGAGGAGTCGCTCCCGCCGAGCTACCGCGTGGCCCAGGTGGTCGCCGCGTTGGGCCTGTGCCTTCAGCCTCTCCTGCCGATCCTGATCATCCGGGCGGAGTCGGCGCCGACCGGTGATCATGTCTCGGCGGGTGTGCTGTTCGCCCTGCTGGCGGCGGCCCAGGCGGTGGCCCTGCTGTGGCTGCGCAGGGCGCGAGTCCTCGCGCAAGGTGCTTTGCTGGGCTTGGCGTTGCTGTGGCCGGTGGCGATGGACGTGGGCAACTACACGGGCCCGGTACTGCTGCCACCAACACTGAGCATGCTGGCAACGTGCGCCGCGCTGGCGGCTCTTAAGGGGCGCGGGGCCGTATCGATCAGCGGCTCCGCCGCGGGGCGCGACCAGCCCCCACCGACGCGCACATACCGAATACCTCAAGTCCCCTTCTTTTTCTTTCCCGTTGCAGCAACAGCCGCACAGGCAACAGCGTTGACGATCGCAGTGCTGCACCGCGGCACAACCATTCCTGGCTGGGCGCTGGTTCTGGCTGCAACTGCCGGTTCCGCCTTGGTAGTTGGTGCGGCCTACTACATGGGATCCCTGCTCGGCAGACGCAACAAGGCAGCCCAGGACACGCAGACCCAGCGCCTCGCCACCTGGACGGAGGAAGCCGTACGGGACGCCTGGGCGGAGCGCCGCCGAATCGCCGCCGGCCTCGAATCCACCGTGCTGGCCCGCACCGCCGACATGATCGCGGAGGCACAGGCGGGCCGGCTCGACGCGACGGCGACCCGCGCCCGCGAGGCACTCACCGCGATGCGCGCCCTCCTGGACGCGGTCCGCGACGGCGACACGGCCGCCGAACTGACCCCGCAGCCCACCCTCCAGGCCCTCGACCTGCTCGCCCACCAGTGCCGGGCCACCGGCCGCGACGTGGAGATACGCCTCACCGACCGCGTCCCGGAACGCCTCCCCACCGAGGTAGACCTCGCCGCCTACCACGTCGCCGAGACCCTCCTCGCGACCGGCGACGCCGAACCCGCCGTACTCGAACTCGACGCGGTCGACGGTACGTTGACGATCACGGCCACCGGTGTGCCACGCGCCGCGGACTCCGCCGTACGGGACCGGTTGGCGGCGCGGATCGCGCCGCTCGGCGGCACCCTGACGACCGGCCGGCCGCGGGGCACGGTCCACCTCCGGCTGCCGTTCACCGCGGTGCCGGACGACGAGGAGAGACAACGATGAGCCTCAGGGTGCTGGTCGTCGACGACCAGGGCATCGTCCGGGCGGGCTTCGCCGCGGTGATCGACGCCGAGGAGGACATGACGGTCGTAGGAGAGGCCGCGGACGGCGCGACGGCGGTGGTGCTCGCCGCCGAACTGGCCCCGGACGTGGTCGTGATGGACGTACGGATGCCCGAACTCGACGGTATCGCCGCGACCCGGATCATCACCGGAAAGGAGAACGCGCCCCGTGTCCTCGTCCTGACCACCTTCGACCTGGACGCGTACGTCTTCGACGCCCTGCGCGCGGGGGCCTCCGGCTTCCTCCTCAAGGACGTCCACGCGTCCGAACTCCTGGACGGCATCAGGGTGGTGGCGAGCGGCGAGAGCGTGCTCGCGCCGTCGGCGACCCGTCGTCTGATCGGCCACTACGCGTCGGGAGCGGCCACAGGATTCCACGCCAACTCGGCTTCTGGCTCCTCCGGTTGCTCTGGTTCCTCTGGTTCCTCTGGTTCCGGTCCGCGTGAACTCGAAAGTCTCACCGACAGCCAGCGCAACGTCCTCGGGCTGCTCGCCTCCGGCCTCAACAACGCGGAGATCGCCGGGGAGTTGGGCATCACGGTCGGCACGGTCAAGTCCCATGTGAACGCCCTGCTGCGCAAACTCGGCCTGCGCGACCGCGTCCAGGCCACGATCCTCGCCTACGACCTCGGCATCACCCGCCCGAACCCGCCGGGCGCGGACCACCTCTGACGTACGTCCCTTCTTCTCCCCAGGAGCCCCACCCATGACCAATACCGATGCTCAAGCCGCCCGTTCCCCTCTGCACCGACTGGGCCGGAACCTCCGCAACCCCTTCGCCCTCGCCTACCTCGTGCTCTGCGCGGCGCTGCTCGTCTGGGCGATCGCCGTCAACATCCCCGACGACTCGGACGGGTCCATGGCCGCCGTCATCCCCCTCCTGGCCACCGCCCCGGCCAGCCTCGTCCTCCTCGCACTGCCGGGCGGCGCCGCGGTGCTGATCATCGCGGTCGTCCTCGGAGCACTGGTCAACGCGTCGATCATCGGCTGGTGCGCCCGTGCACTCACCCGGGGCAACCGCCCGGACGCGACGCGTTGACCGCTTAGAGGTCAGCTCCGCGTAGTCCCCAGGGCCATCCAGTCCCATCGGCCGGTGGAAGAAGAACTCGACGGCGTCGTCCGGGTATGCGGCACGCAGCAGCGGAAGCAATGTCTCCGGGTGGTACTCGGCACCCTTCCCACTGAGCACCACGACCACGTACCCCACGTCCACCCGCCACACCCGCACATGCGCGTAGCCGTTCCACTCACCAGCGGGCCGCCAGGGCTCCTCGTCATGGACCGACTCCGGACAGAGGCCCTCAACTGCAATACCGCACCCCGTTTCCGGCCACAGCGCTCATCGGAACAACCATGCTCAGCACGGCCCGCACGGGACCCTCCGCGAGGATGAACGCTTCTTCCGGTCAGCCGGTCGTTCGCTGATCACACACGGCGGTGAATCAGCCCGTAATCCTGTAACTGACCACTACAGGTCGCGGTTGTCCCAGGTACTCATCAGGAGATCACCAGAAAGGGACTGCCTTGGTCATGCAGTACGTCACACGCCTCACCACGGCCCTGGCGGCCGCGGGAGCTCTCGTCCTTGCCGTGCCGACCGGTGCTCAAGCCGGCGCGATCGGTTCGACTCCCGTGCGTACCTTCGAGTACAGCGTGGGCGGCATGACGATGAAAATTCCGACGGGCTGTTTGTTCACGCACATCATCCGAGGCAGCGGCCGGAAGATCAGCTACCAGAACGCCGGCGTCGACTGCGCCTTCGTCGGAGCGCTGAGCAGCGGTTTCTGCAACTGGCGCATCGACTTCACCTATGCCGACACCGAAAACCGGACGTACCACACATCCCGCGGCACGACACATACCGAGTGCAGGATCGACCCGATGCGGAACAACTCTGCCCAGACGCTGCCTCGTTACGGAAAGGCGTGCGCCCGCCTCTACGTCGGCGGAACGCGTCGCGTGAGCCAGTGTCACAACATCACGAAGTGAGTTGTTCATGATCGAGCAGAACAAGGACCAGGGTTCGGACCAGGCATGGAGAACACGGCGCCGCCGAGCGGGTATCACCGCATTCTTCTCGGGCCTCGTCGCCGCGCTCGCGTTCTTCGCCTTCTTTCCCGGTCTGCCGCACGTCATCGACTGGGGGGCGATCCTCGTGTCCCTCGCCGTGGGCGGACTCGCCCAATGGTGCTGCCAATCCTGGATCACCAGAGCGGCAAAGGCGAAGTCCAAGGCCGAGCAGATGTGACCGGCGGCCCGGCGTACTCCTGCCCCTCTCACTCGACAACCACGTTCGCCGCCATCAGGTGCAGCAGGCTCTTGACCTGAAACGGGGTCAGTCCCGGGTGGCGGGACAGGAGCAGCGCGCAGACTCCGGCCAGGTGGGCCGCCGCGAAGCTGTTGCCGGCGCATACCCGGGTGCCGCCGCCCGTCCAGGGGGCGAGGACGTTCGTGCCGCGGGCGAAGAACTCGACCGGGGGTCTGGGGTTGTAGAGGATGCGGCGCGGGTCGGGCAGGTCGTGGCTGCCGACCGAGAGCACCGAGGAGAAACGCCACGGGAAGCTCTCGATCCGGCGGTTGCTGGCGGCGGCCACCAGCACGGTGCCGCCGAAGTACGCCCGGTCCGCGAGGTCGTGGAGTGCGTCCCGCAGATCTGTCTTCGTCGTGGACAGGCTGACGTTCACGATGTCGAAGCCCTGCTCGACCGCCCAGCCCAGCCCGGTGAGCAGCGTTTCTCCCGTGCAGGAGGACTCCGCGCCCAGCACCCGCAGGCTCGTCAGCTCGCACTCGGGAGCCAGTGACCGGATGACGCCGGCGCAGGCGGTGCCGTGGCCGTGCGCGTCGCCGGAGTCGTCCTCCGTCACGCCAGGACGCCCATCCGGGCCGACGTCCACCGCGTGGGCGGCGGACACTTCGCCCACCAGGGGATGGTCCGGCTGGACCCCGCTGTCCAGGACGCAGACCCGCACCCCCGCACCGGTGGCCGCGCCGAGGTCCCACGGGGCCGGTACCGACCGGGGCCAGGCCGTACGAAGGGTGTCGTCCGCCTCGGTGAGGTCGGTGGCCCGCCAGGACAGTTCGCCGGTCCGGGGGCGTCGGTACTGCGAGGTGGTCATGGCGTGCGCGCCTCCTGCCGCCGTCCACCGGGAACCGTCCGGGCGGCACAACGGCGTGTGACACCGGCCGCACCGTCCTGTGGACGGCACGGCCGGCGGTGAATACGGTCACCCCGGCTCGGCCGGGGCGTCGGCTACCAGACGAGAACGCCCGTGACCACGTCCTCCGTGTGAGCGGTGACCTCACCCTCCAGACGCTCCTTGACGGAGTTCAGGACGGCGACCTCCGCCTCGGACAGGGTGGCGATCACGCCGAGCTGCGCCTCGGTCGCGTGCCCGAGGTCGTGGCCCTTCTCCGACAGCGCCTGTACTGCGTTGAACGACATAGCTGTGTACCTCCTGGTCGGAACTGAATTTCCGGGCCGCGTCGGATGACACGGCCAGGTCGGGAACGGAAGCCCCCGGGTCGGCCCGGGCTACCAGACGATGACCCCGGTGGGCTCCTCGACGTGGGCGGTGACCTCGCCCTCCAGCCGGTCCTTGAGGGAGTTCAGGACGGCGACCTCCGCCTCGGACAGCGTCGCGATCGCGCTGAGCTGCGCCTCGGTCGCGTGCCCGAGGTCGTGGCCCTTCGCCTTGAGTGCCTGAACGGCGTTGAACGACATGTCACTTGCCTCCTCGATGGAATCGGTGAATCGGTGGATCGGTGAATTGATGGACCTGTGGACCTGTGGATCCGTGGATCCGTGTTCCAGGGCCGTACCGGGTGGCACGGTCCCGCTCATGAGGGGGAGCTCTCGGGCGCGGGCGCGGGTGCGGGCGCGGCCGTGGATGGGGCGGTGACCCTCGCCGGGGAAGTCCGCTCCTCCCCCGTACCGCCGTCGCCCTCCACCCCCCGCCACAGACACACCCCGCCCAGCACCGCCAGCCCCCCGCCCGCCCCGGTCAGCACCCAGCCGATGCCGATCCACGTCGCCAGCGCGGCGCCGGCCACCGGTGCGGCGAGTTGCAGGGCCGTGGGGACGACCATGGCGACCGTGCTGACCCGCCCGATCAGCTCCGGCGGGGTCTCCCGCTGGACGAGGTAGCCGAAGACCACGAGGATCCCGGCCGAACAGAGCCCGATCCCCACGGTGACGGGCAGCCAGGACACCGCCGCGACGCGGACACCCACCGTCGCGGCCACCCCGACCAGCGCCACGAGGACGCCGGTCGCCGCCTGCGAGGCTCCCAGGATCGTGAAGGGGCCGCGCTGCTGCCCGAGGTGGGCGACGGCCACGCTGCCCACCGCCGCGCCGACCGCCACCGACGCGACCGCGGCACCGTAGAGCGATCGTGGTAGCCCCAACTCCGGTAGCAGCAGCGGGGAGAGCGTGTCGAACAGCAGGACGAGGAAGAGCGTGGCGGAGAGGCAGGCGATGGCCATCCGCAGCGGCCCGCTGCGGCGGACGTAGGAGAGTCCCTCGCGCAACTCCCGGCGGAATCCGGTGTTCCATACGGCCCGTGCGCCACCCGTCCGCCGGCCTACGGCCCCTGCGCCGGCCGCCGTCCCCTTTTGTGCCGCGGGTTGTGCCCGCAGCCGCGTGAGGATCAGCGCCGAGAGGACGAAGGTCGCCGCGTCGACGACAAAGGCGCCGTGCGCGCCGGCCAGGGTCAGGACCAGGCCGCCCAGTGCCGGACCGGCGATCTTGGTCGCCTGGTTGGCGAACGTGTTGAGCGAGGTGGCCGCGAGCAGCGACCGCTCCGGGACCGCGGCCCTGATCGCCGACTGCTGGGCCGGCATGAACAGGGTGCCTACGGCCGTCTTGACCGCCAACAGCCCGAGCAGCACCGGCAGTCCGGGTGCCGTCAGGAAGCACAGCACCAGGGCGGCACGTGTCAGGTCGCTCCCGATCATCACCGCCTTCGGCGGCAGCCGGTCCGCCCAGACCCCGGCAACCGGGGCCACCACCAGCCACGGCACGGCGGCCGCGACCGCCACGGCGGCCAGGCCGCCGGCGCCCGCCCGCCACTGGTAGGCGACGAGCGAGACCAGGGCGACGTAGTCGATCCAGTCCCCGCAGCCGGACAGCACCTGTCCGCAGAAGAGCAGCCGGTACTGCCGGTGCGTCAGCGCGGCGAAGACACCCGTGCGCTGCCTGACCATCCCCCCACCTCCCCACTCCCCGACTTCTCGACTCAACTACTCGACTACTCGACTACTCGACTACTCGGCGGCTCAGGCCGGTTGTGGCACGGGGCCCGGGGCGGTCGCGAGGATCTCCTCGAAGAGCACCGAGGTCGCGCGCAGCGTGTGCAGCGCGCTCACGCCCAGGGCCGTTTGGTGTTCGGGGCCGAGCGGCAACCGGTCGATGGCCCGCATCAGTTCGTCCCGGTGCCGGATGTCCAGCGCGGCGTGCCGACGGAGAGTCCGGAACCCGTCGGCGGGATAGCCGGTGCGCCGCTGGAGCAGATCGGCGAAGTCGGGCGAGGGCGGATAGCCCTCCAGGACGGCGATGTGGCCGAGCAGACAGACCGGGTGGTAGTGGCGGATCCAGTAGTACTGGGCGCCCACCAGGTCGGCCGCGCCCGCGGTGGGCATCGTCCGCAGGGGTTCGTCCGGGTCGCGGCCGATCGCGGCGAGGTCCTGGCGCAGCCACTCGTCGTGTCCGCGTTCCTCCCGGATGTGCCGGGCGAGGTACTCGGCGGTGCCCGCGGCGACCGGGTCACCGGCCTCCGCAAGGGCGCGCGCCCGCTCCAGCGCGGTCTCCATCAGCGGGACGGTGGCGCGGATCGCGCTGTGCAGGGCGCAGAGGTAGCGCGGGTACAGCTCCCCCAGCGCCGGTGAGTCCCAGACCCGCGCGGACAGCCTGAACAGCCGGGGCATCAGCAACTCGATCTTCGCCCGGAGCAGCGCGCTGTGGGTGGGCGCGGGCTCGGGCGCGAGTGTCGGCGCCGTGGTCGTCGTAGCTACGTGGTCCGTTTCACGGCCGCTGCTCATGCCGGTGTCCCCTTTGCCAGCAGGGGGATCGCGCGGATCAGCGGGTCGTCCTCGTCCGGGCGGACCCGGCGGGCCATCGCCCAGCACAGTCCGCAGATGTCGGAGAAGCCGCGGTCGGCGAGATCCCGGAACTTGGGATGGAGGGTGAGCGGGCCGGCCCCAGCGTCGGCCAACGCCCGGTAGAACGGGTGCTGTTGGAAGTCGTCCACGGCGGTGCCGACCTCGTCCCCGGAGTGGCACTGCCTCCGTAGCAGCGCGGGTCCGGCACCCATCACGACGGACTCGTTGCAGCAGACGCTGACGCGTCCGTCGTAGCGGACGACCGGGGAGATGACGGAGTCGCAGGCGCCGAAGGCCCGGCCGGGGTGGCGGGTGCCCGGCTGGAAGAGCTGTGCGCCGCGGCCGTGCGAGAGCCCGGGTGTGGGGACCACCTCGGCGTGGTGCGGCCAGGAGTCGCCGAAGGCCAGGGCGAGGAGCTGCCTGGCCCGGTCGGGGCCGCCGTCCTTGTCCACCACCTGTACCACGATGGGAAGTTGGTGGTCGCCGATGGCGCGGGCCGCGTTGACGAAGCGTTCCGGGCCGGTGCCCGCCTCGTGGTAGGCGTCGGTGCTGAGGTAGACGCAGACGCAGCGGTCGAGGACCTCGTGGATCCAGCGGGGCGGGTCGGGTGCCGCCGCCCAGATGCCGCTCGTGTAGACGACGACGTCCTTGCCCGCGGCGGCGATCCGCCGGGTCGCGAAGGTGAGTCCCCTGCGTTCCACGAAGGGCTCCCCGCCGGAGATGCCGATCATGGTGCGGTCGGGGTCCGCGCAGAGCCGTTCGACGATCGCCTCGAACAGGGCGAAGTCCGTGATCCGGGGGCTGTCGGCCCGCGAGTCCACCGAACAGTGCGCGCAACCGACCGGGCACCGGTCCGTGATGAACAGCAGGGCACTGGCGCCCGGGGTCACGCGGATACGGCTGATCTCGTCGTGGCTCAGGCGGCGGCTGTCGGTGGGTTGTCCGGCGCCGACCGCCGGGGCGCCGACGGCGGCCGGATGACTGACGGCGTCGACCGTCGGACCGCCGCCGTCAACCGCCAAGCCACCATCGTCGACGGCCGGGCCGCCGCCGTCGGTCATCCGGCCGCCGCCGTCGGTCATCGGGCCGCCGCCATCAGTCATCCGGCCCTCGTGGGTCATCCGGCGCATGCCAGGTCCTCCTTCGGCGTGTGGCCGAGGGCGACGAGGTCCGTGTAGCCCGGGACGCCGAAGCTGCGGGCGAACGACAACGGCCCGGCGTCGACCAGCGTGCGGGTCACCATCTGCTCTACGGCGACGGTGGACGGCCTGCCGACCAACTCGCGTACCTCGGGCCTGATGTCGGGGGCCTTGGAAAGCGTGTAGCAGGTGTCGCAGTAGCCCGCGCTGCCGCAGCCGCCGCCGAGGCCGTCCGCCAGATAGCGGGGGCCGAAAGTCCGTACGGCCCGCATCATCGGTGACTCCAGGGTCCGTCGCTTGATGGTGGCCCAGTCGTCGCGTGCGATGTGCCCGAGGTAGAGGTGGGCGGGCAGCGGCACCTTGCCGTCCATCACGTCCTGGTTGCCGCAGCCGGTCACCTGCCCGTTGAAGCCGACCACCGGCCAGCTCGCCAGCGCGCACGGTTCCGCCGTCACCGGCTGAGCCGTGCCGGGGTGCCGGGCGAACCACTCCCTGGCGCGGCCGACGGACGCCAACGGCACGACGAGCATGGGCACTTGGTCGTCGAACTCGCGCCGGACGGCACCGGTGATGTCGGCCAGGTAGGGGTCGTCCGGTCCGAGGCCGGTGAGCTGCAGACTGACGTCCTTGCCGTCGTCGATCAGCTCGTGCAGCACCCGGAAGACGGCCTCGCGCGGGACCTCCTCCTCGTGGAAGCAGTCGAGGCTGGCGGAGAAGTGGTCGACGGCGTCGATCGCCGCCCTGACCGACCGCGGTATGCGCGGCTTGCGGGCGAAGAACAGCCCGGACAGTACGTGGGTGTACGCGCCGGCCGCGCGGGCCCGTTCGGCGATGTCACGGACCAGCGCGGGACGCAGCAGCGCCTCGCCGCCCGACATCAGGACGAACTCGGGGTGGCTCTCGGCGGTGAACGTCTCGGCGAACCGCAGGAACATCCGCGCCGGGTGCTCCTCACTGTCCATCAGCGACTCCGTGGAACAGTGCCGGCAGTGCAGCGGACAACGCCGGGTGAGCCCGATGGACACGGCAGCACCGGGCACGGACCTGTACTTGAGGAACTCCATCAGGTGCACGTGGTTACCCCTTCCGAAGGGCGCGTCGCACGGTGTCCGACCGTCGGAGGAGAGCCTGGTGCGCCGCAAAGGGGTTGTCGCCCCCTGTTCCGCTCACCGGACCGGGCGGGTCCCGGCCGGAGCACCGTGCCGCACGTCCTTCACCGGCGCCGCCGCACGTCGGAATGCCCGCACGGAAATCGACGAACTCCCGCCCGGCCGCCCCGCGCTGCGGGCCTTCACCGTCTCCGACTCGCGTCGGTGGCCAACAACACCTGCGCCCCGCCGTCTTCGGAGCGGGCTTCGGGCTTCTCCGGTACGGCGGACCGGCCCTCGGCGGTGGCGTCCCAGGTCCGCGAGGCGAGATCTTCCGCATCTTCCGCCACCTCGGTCTCGCAGCGGACTCCGACTTCCGCGTTCGCCTCGGGAACGCACGTCTGGTTCATGGCCGCGCCCCAGCCGGTAGCAGCCAACTCCGCGTCCTCCCGGACCAGTTCGGGGCCCGCCGCCGCGGTGCCGTCGTCAGCGGTGACCGCCTGGGGCGGCCGAAGCCGTCTCGACAGCGGTCGCCTGCGGGCCGCGACCGAGCCCCGAGAGGTGCAACTCGCCGAGGCGTACTGCACCGAGGGCTGCTGCGGTGCGCTCTACGTGACCATCCGCAGGGAAGGCGACCAGGTGGTGTGGCGCGACTGGCGTCGCCCGCCGGCGCGACAACCCCGCGCGGAACTCCCCGAGTACCGCTTCGACGCCCCGAAGCGGCCTAACTGGAGCGGGAGTTGACGGCGATCCGCGGGGCGCTGGACAAGGGTCGGGGGCGGGGGACTACGACGCCGAGATCGAGCGCGCGGAGAACGACCTGTCCTGGTCCTGGCCGGCTCGGAACACCGCCCGCCCGACAGCCGCGGGGCTGCGCGAACAGCCCGATCTCGTCACCCGGTGGGACGGCCAGGTCGGCTGGATCGGCACCGACTTCCCCGACCAGGACTCGGCCATGAGCCCCTTCACGTACTGGCCGGGCCTTGCCGCCGGACAGCAGGACAAGGACGGCCCCCGGTTGCAGTTCGTCCGGCGTCTCCCCGACGACGGAACACCTCCCGAGCACCAGGCTTCTACGGCACTGCGACAACTCGCCGAGCCTTCGGGATTCGAACCCGAGACCCGTACCGCCCCGTGAGGCAGGACGCGACGATGCCCCGCCGACCGGCATGGTCGACGGGGCATCACCGGTGTGGCGTCGGAACCCGTCAGCCGATGTAGCCGGCGACGTCCGCGATGACGTTGGTCGTGCTGTTGGTGTAGAAGTCCACCTTGCCGTCTGAGCCGACCGGCGCGATCACCTGGTTGGAGATCGTCTTGCCCTTCACCCAGTTCAGGTTGGAGGCCGTCGGGCGGCTGCCGCCGTCGGCGAAGGCGGTGAGGTAGCCGCTGCCGGTGGTACCGGTGACGGTGACGGTGAGTACGACCGCCTTGACGCCGGCCGGGATGCCGTCGGCGCCGGAGATCTGCAGGGCCAGGGTCTTGCCCGAGCCCAGGGCGGTGGTCGTACGGGTGTCCAGCAGGCGCAGCGGGGTGACCGTGTCGAAGGTCGAGCCGCTGGTGGAGAAGTAGCCGGAGACATCGGCGATGACGTGGCTGGTGCCGTGGACGTAGATGCTGACGTTGCCGTCGCTCGCGATCGGCACGACCACGAGGTTGGGGATGGTGGTCCCGGTGGCCGACCAGTTGACGTTGGAGGCGGTCGGACGGGTGGCGCCTTCGGGGTAGGCCTCCAGGTAGCCGCCGCCGACGGTCTGGGTCGCCGTCAGGTTGAGCACTACGGAGGTGGCGCCGGTCGGTACGCCGCCGTGGCCGCGGACCTTGAGGCTGACCACCGCGTTGGAGATCTTGGTGGTGGTGGAGATGCCGACCTTGGAGCGGGTGTCCAGCAGTCGGGCCGGGGCCAGCGCCGTGTACTTCGAGCCGGTGGTGCCGCTGGTGTAGTAGCCCTGGACATCGGCGATCAGGTGGGTGGTGCTGTTGGTGGAGAGGTCCACCACGCCGTCACCGGCGACCTTGACGGTCGCCGAGGCCGCGACGGTCTGGCTCGCTCCGGTCCAGTTGAGGTTGCTGATCGACGGCTTGGTGGTGCCGTCGGCCCAGGCCGTCACCGAACCGGCGCCGGTGGTGCCGGTGACCGTGAGGTTGAGCACGACACCGGTGACGCCGCTGCTCGGGATCCCGCCGACGCCCTCGACCTTGACCGGAGCGGTACCGCCCGCGACCAGGGGCTTGGTGCTCGGGATGGAACTGAGGCCCCAGCCCGTGCCGTTGCGGGTGTCCAGCAGGCGCTTGGGGCTGCTGAGCGGGTGGAAGGTGGAGGCGCCCGTGGCCGCCGTGCCCTTGGCCGCGCACAGCGCGGTGGTCAGGCCGACCTCCTTGGGCGAGCCCAGACCGGTGACCTCGTCGTAGCCGGCCGCGGACGTGAAGCCGGTGGCGTACGTGGAGTTGTTGCCGGTGGTGACGTCCCAGAAGTTCGTCGGGTAGCTGCTCCGCGCGGCCTTGTAGAGGGCGTTGTTGAGGAAGCCGACCTGGCCGTTCGCCTGGCAGGCGGTGCCGGCGTTGGCCTGGACGATCGCGGCGGCCCAGGTCGGGGCCGCGCCGCTGGTGCCGCCGATGATGGCGGGGAGGGGGCTGGAGGACTGGCTGTTGTCCTGGAGGTAGATCGGGTAGCCGTTGTGCGGGTCCGCCAGGGCGGAGACGTCCGGAACGGCACGCTTGGCGGTGGTGGCGACACCGCCCTGGTAGACGACGGGAGCCCAGCGCGAGGAGACGCCGCCACCGGTACCGCCGGTGTCGTTGTTCCACGTCGTCTGGGTCGCGCTGCTGCCCGAACCGGTCATGGTCGTACCGCCGACGCCGGTGACGTAGGGCTGGCTCGCGGGGTCGTCGACGGCCTTGGCGGTGGAGCCGGTGGCGCGGTAGCAGTCGCTGGAGCCGTCGTCGCCCGAGGCGGCGACCACGCTCTGGCCCTGCGCTGCGGCCTCCGCGAAGACGGTGTTCTCGGCGTTCGCGGTCGCGCTGCTCTCGACCGCCTCGCACTCACCCCAACTGGTGGAGATGACCTGCGCCTGGTCGTCGGTGACCATCCGCTGGTAGACGTCGAGCACGTTCTGGTCGGTCGCGGACGCGGCGTCCGGGCCCTGGTAGTCGATGATGCTCGCGCCGGGCACCAGACCGATCAGGTCGTCGATGTCGAGCGCGGACTCCACGCCGACCGATCCGTCGGTGGCCGGTGCGCCGGCCCCCGCCGTCGTATCGACGTACACGGTGGAGACCGAGGTGCTGGTGCCGACGCAGGACTGGTACGCGGCGATACTGCCGGCGTCGACGTTCTCCAGCTCGAACACGGCCACGGTCTGCCCCGCACCCACGGTGGCGGAGCTGGTCATCCCGTAGGTCCCGGCCAGCTTGCCCGGGCTGTAGTAGTCGGTGCCGTCGGCGAGACCCGAGCCGGTGAAGTCGGCGCAGAGCGCCGGGCTGTACGCGGTCGCCGCGCGCGAGCTGCGTCCGGAGACGGTGGCGGAGGCGGAGGCGGAGCTGGTCCTGCCCGCGCGACGCGCCGCAGTGTGATGACTGGTGACGGTGCTGACGCTGCTCAGGCCGACGACCCCGGTCACCGACGCCGCTACATCTGCGGGCAGGGAGGGGGCCGACGTGTTGAGGTAGTCGGTGGTGCCGTCCTTGAGCCGGACGTTCCGGAAGCCGGTGGCGAAGGCGTGGGATGCCTGTGCGGCGGTGGCGGTGACCGGTATGGACAGACCGTCCGGGCTGACCTTGCCGGGAGCGAGACCGGCCGCCTTCAACGCCCGTGAGACCCCGGCGATGGTGGCCCGCGTGGGACCGAAGACCGAGGCGAACTGCCCCTTGGCCAGGTAGTGGTGGTACTGGGCGTTCCCCGGTGTGGACACCGCGGTGACGAAGTCCGCCAGCGCCTGCGGGTCACGGGGGGCCAGGTTCACACTGAGGTGCAGCGTGGTTCCCGACGCGGTCGCGCCGGTCACCGTCGCACCCGCCGGGACGTGCGGAGCGGTCCCTATTCGCTTGGGTGCGCCCGATCCGGGCGTTCCCGTTTGGGCGACCGCGCCGTTGGCGGTCGCGGTGACGACGGTGAGGGCGACGGCAGCGGTGGACGCCGCCATGATCACCCTGGCCCGTCTGCCGGTCCTGACTGCCGCAGGTCCGGGACGTCCCGGCGCGGCGTGGGCCTTCTTGGCCATGCAGAAATCTCCTAGAAAACTGACGCACCATCACACCTGTGGTCGTGACGATGGCCGAAGCGTCACTCGGGCCGACGGGTGCATCCGTGTCACCAGGAGCGCAGGCGCTATCCCCCTTAACCGAAGTGTGCGCATTTCTTATCAGGACTGGTCAGTTGCTGTCTCTGTTCACCCGGAAACCATGAGCGGATCTTTACGCCACCGCCGCAGGGCGAGTGCGTACGCCACGTCGTCGAGCACCGTCCGCGCTCCCCGACCTCGTGCCGAACCGCCGGACGAGCAGCGGTCCAGGCGGCGGCAACCGTGGCGAGTCGGCCGACAGCAGGAAACAGGCGCCGAGGGCCAGTTACGGGACGCCAAATACGGAACTCCAGATACGGAACGCCAGTTGCGCGACGCCGCTTTGCGCGACCGAGGCGAGCCTCAAGCACCATGTACGCAAAGGGGCCCGATGGCGTCCCGCCAGGTGGTGCCAGGTGCCGCCAGGTGGTGCAGGGGATCAGAGCACCGGAATCCGCAGGCCGGGGACGGTCGTTGCGGTGGTTGCACCCGATCGGTTGTCCAACTCGCTCTATTGGGACGGCTCGGTCGGCAAAGCCGCCCCCAACACACACGAACAACCGCGACTTCTCGTCTCGGTCGCTTTCCGGGTTCGCCGGCGCCATGTCGCACCCGCAGGGGATCAGCGCCCTGTCCCACATGCCGCGTCGATGGCAACCGGACTCGATGAGCAGTGCGTGCCCACCACCCCATGACAGGGCCGCGCAGTTCGAGGGCGAACGCCAGTCGGCTCGCCACAACGGCGGTGCAACTGCGAACAGCCAGAGGTTGTTGCGAGCGTTCACATCCTCGGGGCCCCGCGGAAAGCAGACATCGGCGGCGCGGCCGAAATCGCGCCCATCTTCAACTGCGAACAGACTCCGGTACAGCGATTGCAGAAGCTCACAGGCACAGCGTTCGAACTTCGCCGCGTGGACAGCCTGTTCGCCCAACGCCCAACGCCCGGCGTGCGCGGGCCGCGAGGGACGCCGCTCCCGCACCGCAGCATCTGCTCCTTCGATGCCC
This sequence comes from Streptomyces sp. NPDC001100, assembly GCF_053598575.1. Classification (NCBI taxonomy): domain Bacteria; kingdom Bacillati; phylum Actinomycetota; class Actinomycetes; order Kitasatosporales; family Streptomycetaceae; genus Streptomyces; species Streptomyces sp. NPDC001100. Next base: position 208,294 of record NZ_JBSFKO010000008.1, on the reverse strand, counting down.
TTACCCCGACCGGATACTGCGTGCACTCACGACCGATCATCGCCAGGACCCGATCCGGCAGCCAGGAAATAACCAGGCCAGAGCGCTAGGCCGCACCCCGTACCGATCCCGCCCGCCGTCGTCCCCTACCTGATCGCGCACAAGGCGCAGCAGGACGAACTATGGACGGCGAACGGCGAACGGCGAACGGCGAACTCTGGCAGGAACACCACGCCATGTTCACCTGACCCGACGGCCGCCCCATCGACCCCCGCGCCGACTGGGAGGAGTTCAAGGAACTGCTCGACGAGGCGGGCATCACAGACCGTCGCCTCTACGACGGGAGCCGCCACACGGCCGGCACGATCCTGAACGAACTCGGGGTCGACATGCTCACGATCATGGAGATCCTCCGGCACACCCAGATCAGCCACACCTGCCGCTACGTCAAGGGCCGCTCGCACCTCTCGAAGGACGCCATGCACCGCAGGGGAGACAAGTTCCTGCCCGCCCCGAAAGTTGCCCCCGCACCCGCAACTGAGACTAAAACTGAGACTGGGGACCGCCGCGCAGCCCGCGCTCAGCGCCGCCGGCGCATCCGGTAAAAGCAAAAGCCCCAGGTCACGGCGAGTGAGTCCTGAGGCTTCCACAGAGCCGCCTTCGGGATTCGAACCCGAGACCTACGCATTACGAGTGCGTTGCTCTGGCCATCTGAGCTAAGGCGGCGCGCTGTCCGCACCATGGTGCGATCAGCAACGTCGGAAAGTCTACACAGTTTCCTGGGGTGCTCCGTACACCCCCGGACCGCACCCCCGGCCGCACCTCAGCCGGCAGCCGCGCCGCCCCTACGAGCAGCGCTTTCCCTGTGCCGGCGGGGTCCCGCGGAGCAGATACGTGTCGATCGCGGAGTCGATGCACGTGCTGCCGCGGCCGTAGGCGGTGTGGCCGTCCCCGACGTAGGTGAGGAGGCGGGCCGAGGTGAGCTGGCGGGCCAGGGACTGGGCCCAGCGGTACGGGGTCGCCGGGTCGCGGGTCGTGCCGACGACCACGATCGGGGCGGCGCCCTTCGCCTCGATGCGGTGGGGTTCGCCCGTGGCCCTGACCGGCCAGTACGCGCAGTTCAGGGAGGCCCAGGCGAGGCCGTCGCCGAAGACGGGGGACGCCTTCTCGAAGGCGGGGAGCGCCTGCTCGACCTGGTCGGTGGTGGAGAACGCGGCCGGGAGGTCGAGGCAGTTCACGGCGGCGTTGGCGAACATCAGGTTGGAGTAGCGGCCGTCGGCGTCGCGCTCGTAGTAGCTGTCGGAGAGGACGAGCAGGCCCGCGCCGTCGTTCTCCTTCATCGCCGACGTCAGCGCCTCGCGCAGCTGCGGCCAGGCCGCCTCGTCGTACATCGCCGCGATCACGCCGGTGGTGGCGAGCGCCTCGCCGAGCTTGCGGCCGTCCACGTCGCCGGTGGGGATGGGGTGTGCGTCGAGCTTCTTGAAAAAGGCCTTGAGGTTCATGCCGACCTTGGCTGGTGTCGTGCCCTTGGCGCCGAGCGGGCAGTCCGGCTGCCGTACGCAGTCCTTCGCGAAGGACTGGAACGCCGTCTCGAAGCCCGCAGTCTGGTCGAGGTTCATACGGCGCGCGGGGAGGGAGGGGTCCATCGCACCGTCCAGGACCACGCGGCCGACCCGGTCGGGGAACAGTCCCGCGTACGTCGCCCCGAGGAACGTCCCGTACGACGCCCCCACGTACGTCAGTTTCCGGTCCCCCAGTACCGCCCGCAGGATGTCCATGTCCCGGGCCGCCTCGACCGTCGAGACATGGCGCAGTACGTCGGGCGAGTGGGCGCCGCAGCCCTCCGCGAACTTCTTGTACTCGTCGACGAGCCGGGTGGTCTCCCGCTTGTCGTCGGGGGTGGTGTCGGTCTGGGTGAACGTGTCCATGGCCCGCCCACCGAGGCACTCGACGGGCTCGCTGCGGGCGACGCCCCGGGGGTCCATCGCGACCATGTCGTAGCGGGCGCGGACCGTGGCCGGGTAGCCGATCCCCGCGTACTGCTGCAGATAGCCGACAGCCGAACCGCCCGGCCCTCCGGGGTTCACCATCAGCGAACCGAGCGGCTTGCCCTTGCCCGTGGCCTTCTTGCGGGCGACCGCGAGCCGGATGTCCCCGCCAGTGGGCTTGGCGTAGTCCAGCGGCGCCTTCATCGTGGCGCACTCGAAGCCGGGGACACCGCAGGTGCGCCAGCTGAGCTTCTGCCCGTAGTACCGCGCGAGCGTGGACGGCGTCGACTGCGGCAGCGCGGCCAGCACCACGGCCGCGGCCGGACTCGCCGCCGTCGTCGAACTCCCCGAGGAGCACGCGGACGCCGACACGAGGAGCGCGGCCACGGCGAGCAGCGCGCCGCCGGTCCGACGGCTTCGGCGGGCCCGACCGGGCCGGCTGGGTTGGCGAAGGGAGCGCCTGATGTGCATCAGGCGATCGTAACGTTGCGCAACCAATGGAACGCCCTGTGTACACAATCCACCTCGGACGAGTTACGTCGTCAACGTCACGCCCACAAGATCAGCCCGCTCTGAGCGCCAGGGTCATCGCCTCCACCGCGAGCAGCGGCGCCACATTCCGGTCGAGCGCCTCTCTGCACGCGCCGATCGCGTCGATACGGCGCAGCGTGGACTCCGGGGAACCGGCGCGGGCCAGCCGCTCCAGGGCGTCCTCGGCGTCCATGTTGGCGATCGCCACCCGCGAGCCGAGCTGGAGGGCGAGGACGTCACGGTAGAACGCGGTGAGGTCGGTCAGCGCGAGGTCGAGGCTGTCGCGCTGTGTACGCGTTCGCCGGCGCTTCTGCTTGTCCTCCAGGTCCTTCATCACACCCGCCGTGCCCCGGGGCATCCGGCTGCCCTGGCCGCCGCCCATCGCCGCCTTCATCTCCTCGGTCTCCTTGCCGTCCACCTCCTCGGCCAGCTGCTTGGCGTCCTCCGCGGCGGCGTCTACCAGCTCCTGGGCGGCCTTCAGGCAACCGCCCACGTCTTCGACACGCAGCGGCAGCTTCAGCACAGTGGCCCGGCGCTCGCGAGCGGCCGGGTCCGTGGCCAGGCGGCGGGCCCGGTCGACATGGCCCTGGGTGGCGCGCGCGGCGGCCGCGGCCACGGCCGGTTCGATGCCCTCCCGGCGGACGAGCATGTCGGCGACGGCGTCCACCGAGGGCGTCGTCAGGTTCAGGTGGCGGCAGCGGGAGCGGATCGTGGGCAGGACGTCCTCGATCGAGGGGGCGCAGAGGAGCCAGACCGTGCGGGGGGCGGGTTCCTCCACGGCCTTGAGGACGGCGTTGGCCGACTTCTCGTTCAGCCGCTCGGCGTCCTCGACGAGGATGATCTGCCAGCGGCCGGTCGCCGGCGAGGTGAAGGACTTGCGGACCGTGTCCCGCATGTCGTCGGCGAGGATCTGGGTGCCCACGGCGGCGACCGTGGTGACGTCGGCGTGGGTGCCGATCAGCGCCGTATGACAGCCGTCGCAGAAGCCGCAGCCGGGGCTGCCGCCGAGCGCGCGGTCGGGGCTCACGCACTGGAGTGCGGCGGCGAAGGCCCGCGCCGCCTGGTTGCGTCCCGCGCCGGGCGGGCCCGTGAACAGCCAGGCATGCGTCATCTTCGACGCCTCCGGCGGGGGCGTGCCGTTGGTCGCCGCGGTGACGAAGGCGTCGGCGTCCCGGGCGGCGGCGTCGAGCTGCTCGCTCACCTTCTCCTGGCCCACCAGGTCATCCCACACGGTCATGGGTCACCGGCCCTTTCGTCGCGCTTCGGGGTACGCGATCCATTGTGCGGGCCGCCACTGACAACGCGGGCCGCGACTGACAGCGAGGGCTATCGCTGACAGCGGAGGCCGGGGCAGTCGACGAGAGCCGCGGGGGCGGCAGCACGGAGCCGCCGCCGCCCCGCCGTCGTCAGCCCCTGCGCCCCCGGCCGCGGCCCCGCCCACGGCCCGTGTCGTCGTCCTGGTCGAAGTCGCCGGCCTCGTGCGGGCCGAGCAGTTCGTCGGCCAGTGAGGGGAGGTCGTCCAGCGGAGTCTCCTCGGCCCAGTCGGGGCGCGGCCGACGTCGGGGTGCGCCCTGCTCGTCGACCTGGGGCAGTTCGCGGGTGCGGTCCTCGGTCCGGTCGGACCTACCGGCCGGACGCTCGTCGCGGAAGAAGCCCTCGGGCACCCGGTCCGACGGATCGTCGTCGCGGACCGGCGGCAGCACCGCGGTCTCGTCCGCGGCACCGACCGGCGGCAGTACGGCTGTCTCGTCGGCGGCACCGGACGGCACGGGCGGCAGTACGGCCGTCTCCTCCGCCGCGGACACCGGCGGCAGGACCGCCGTCTCGTCCGCGGCCCCCTCGGGAGCGGGCGGCTGGGGCAGCTCGGCCGTCGCCTCGGAGTCGCGCGCCTCGGTGTCCGCGGACACCGACCGCAGTACGGCCGTCTCGTCCCGGGAACCGGAACCGGAACCGGAGTCCACCGGCCGCAGCACGGCCGTGTCGTCCGCCGATCGCCCACCGGTACCCGCGCTGGCGCCCGGCGGCTTCACCAACGGCGTCTGCACGGTCGACGCCTCGGACCTGGCCTCCGGAGCGGCGGGAACCTCCGGAACCGTCGGCTGCCGTACGGCCACCTCGGCGGCGGCCGCCGCCTCCGCCGCCAGACGGCGTGCCTCCTCGGCAGCGAGCAGTGCGGCCTCGGCCTTGCGCTGCTTCTCGCGGCGCCTCTCCTCGGCCTCGGCGCGCAGCCGGGCCTCCTCCTCGGCCTGCTGGCGCAGTCGGTCGGCCTCGGCCCTGCGGCGGGCCTCCTCGGCGGCGCGGGCCTCTTCCTCGGCGAGGAGGCGGGCCTTCTCCTCCTCGGCGCGCCTGCGCGCTTCCTCCGCGCGCTGGCGTGCCTCTTCGGCCTGGCGCTCGGCCTCGCGGCGCTGGGCCTCCTCCAGCTCGCGCCGCTTGCGCTCCTCCTCCTCGGCGCGCAGCTGGGCGAGCCGCTCCTGGCGCTCGCGCTCCAGGCGCTCCTCCTCGGCCTTGCGGGCGGCCTCTTCCTCGGCCTTGCGGCGGGCCTCCTCCTCGGCGGCCTTGCGCGCTTCCTCCTGGGCCTTGATCTCGGCCTCGGAGAGCGGCAGGACCGTGTCGAGGCGGTGCCTGATCACGGTGGTGACGGCCTCGGGCTCCTGGCCGGCGTCGACCACCAGGTAGCGGCCGGGGTCGGCGGCTGCCAGCGTGAGGAAACCGGACCGTACGCGCGCGTGGAACTCGGCGGGCTCCGACTCCAGCCGGTCCGGCGCCTCGGTGAACCGCTCGCGGGCGGTCTCCGGGTCCACGTCCAGCAGGACGGTCATGTGCGGGACGAGTCCGTCGGTGGCCCAGCGGTTGATGCGGGCGATCTCCGTCGGGGAGAGGTCCCGGCCGGCGCCCTGGTAGGCGACGGACGAGTCGATGTAGCGGTCGGAGATGACGACCGCGCCGCGCTCCAGGGCGGGCCGTACGACGGTGTCGACGTGCTCCGCGCGGTCGGCGGCGTACAGCAGGGCCTCCGCGCGGTGGGACAGTCCCGCCGACGACACGTCGAGCAGGATCGACCGCAGCCGCTTGCCGACCGGGGTCGCCCCGGGCTCGCGGGTCAGCACGACCTCGTGGCCCTTGCCCCTTATCCACTCGGCGAGGGCCTCGGCCTGGGTGGACTTCCCGGCGCCGTCGCCGCCTTCCAGGGCGATGAAGAAGCCGGTGCTCGCGGGCACGGTGTCGGGGTCGTCGCCGCCGAGCAGCGCGTCCCGCAGGTCGTGCCGCAGCGGTACTCCGGAGCGGTCGTCGACCTTGGCCAGCACCAGGGCGGCGACGGGCAGCAGCAGTGCGCCGACCAGCATCAGCGTGAACGCGGCACCGCCGTGCGCGAACACGAACTTGCCGTTCTCCAGGCGGTGCGGGCCGATCAGCGCCGCCACCAGGGGGGCGATCAGCGCGCCGAGCGCCACGGAGACCCGTACGACCGCGTGCAGGTGCTCGGTCGTGCGAGCCCTGCGGTAGTCCTCCGCCTCCTGGTCGAGGAGGGTGTGCCCGGTGTTGGCGGCCACGCCGGCGCCGATGCCGGCCAGGGCGACGATCAGCAGCAGGGTGGTGAGGTCCGGGACCAGGCCCGCGGCGAGGAGCGCGATGCCGGTGAAGGCGATCGCGAGCGTCAGCAGGCGGCGCCGGGACAGCGTGGGCAGCAGGGCGGGCGCCGTACGGATGCCGACCACGACCCCGCCGGTCAGCCCGAGCACAAGCAGCCCGAAGGTCACCGGGCCGCCATGGAGGTCCTTGGCCTGGAGCACGGACACGGCGACGGCGGCGGAGATCGCCCCGGCGACGGCCGCGCAGGCGACCACGAGCAGCGCGATCGCGCCCGTACGGCCCTTGTCGATGCCGTTGCCCGTCCTGGGGCGGCGCAGTCCCTCGAGCGGCGACCGCGCGCGCGGGGTGCGGGTACCGGGTACTTCCAGGGCGGTCAGCACCGAGAGGGACGCGGCGAACAGTCCGGCGGCGACGTACGAACCGAGTGCCGCCTGGTGCTGGGCGAACCAGGCGACGCCCGTGCCCAGCAGGTTGTTGAGCAGCGCGGCCACGACGAGGACCGCGGCGGCGATCGGGATCGCCACGAAGCTCGTGCGCAGCGACAGCCGTCGCAGGGCGTCCATGTGGTCGGGCAGCGGCCGGACGGTGGCGCCCTCCAGGGGCGGGGCCGGCAGCAGGGCGGGCGCCGCGCTCTCGCGGCACACCGTCCAGAAGCGCTCGGCGACTCCGACGACGAAGGCGGTCACCAGGAGCACGGCCAGTGCGTTGTCCGGAGTCCAGTCGATCCACAGCGGGGCGACGATCAGCAGCGCGGCCCGCAGACCGTCCGCGCCGACCATGGTCCAGCGCCGGTCGAGGGGGCCGTCCTGGGAGGTGAGCGAGGTGAGCGGGCCGAGGAGCACCGCCCCGAAGAGCAGTGTCGCCAGGATGCGCGCCCCGAAGACGGCCGCCACCGCGAACGCCACACCCCGATAGCCGCCGCCGAACGAGCCCTGGGCGATCGCCGATTGGAGGGCGAGCACGACCAGGACCAGCAGGGCGAGGGTGTCGCCGACCCCCGTCACGAACTGCGCGCTCCACAACCGCTTGAGCTGCGGCTGGCGCAGCAGGGCGCGGACGGCACGCTCGCGGGAGTCCGCGACAAGGGCGTCGTCGGGGGCCGGCTGGTGGGCCGTTGGCTGCTCGGCTGGCGTCATGCTTTCAGCCTATCGGCAGCCACCGACAACAAGCCGCGCCCGCCCGGACCTGCGCACACCCCGACACCAAAGTGATGCCGGGGCGTGCGTTTCGAGACCTTGCGGTGCAGGAAGCGTGCGCGCCCCAAGCCCCGGGCAACGGCTCGTCAGTCCTCGGACGTCACCTTGGAGGTGGCCGTCTTCTTAGCCGTCGCCGTCTTCGCCGCCGTGGTCGTCTTCTTGGCGGCCGTGGTCGTCTTGGCGACGGCCTTCTTGGCGGTGGTCGTCTTCTTCGCGGGCGCCTTCTTGGCCGCCGTCTTCTTCGCCGGGGCCTTCTTCGCCGTCTTCTTGGCGGGCGACTTGGCCCGCTTCTCGGCGAGCAGCTCGTAGCCGCGCTCCGGGGTGATCTCCTCGACGCTGTCGCCGGACCGGAGGGTCGCGTTGGTCTCGCCGTCGGTGACGTACGGCCCGAAGCGGCCGTCCTTGACGACGACGGGCTTCTCGCTGACCGGGTCCACGCCCAGTTCCTTCAGCGGCGGCTTGGCGGCGGCCCGGCCGCGCTGCTTGGGCTGGGAGTAGATCTCCAGCGCCTCTTCGAGGGTGATCGTGAAGAGCTGGTCCTCGGTCTGCAGCGAGCGGGAGTCCGTGCCCTTCTTCAGGTACGGCCCGTAGCGCCCGTTCTGCGCGGTGATCTCCACGCCCTCGGCGTCCTTGCCGACGACGCGCGGCAGCGACATCAGCTTGAGGGCCTCGGCGAGCGTCACCGTGTCGGGGGTCATCGACTTGAACAGCGAGGCCGTACGCGGCTTGACGGCGTTCTTGCCGGTCTTCGGGGTGCCCTCGGGGAGCACCTCGGTGACGTACGGGCCGTAGCGGCCGTCGCGGGCGATGATCTGGTGGCCCGACTCGGGGTCGGCGCCCAGCTCGAAGTCGCCGCTCGGCTTGGCGAGCAGTTCCTCGGCGTACTCAACGCTCAGCTCGTCCGGGGCCAGGTCCTCGGGGACGTCGGCGCGCTGGTGGTTCTCGGAGTCCTTCTCGCCGCGCTCCACGTAGGGGCCGTAGCGGCCGACGCGCAGCATGATGTCGTTGCCGACCGGGAAGGACGACACCTCACGGGCGTCGATCGCGCCCAGGTCGGTGACGAGTTCCTTGAGGCCGCCCAGGTGGTCGCCGTCGCCGTTGCCGGCCTCGGCGGCGCCCGTCGCCTCGCCCTCGCCGAAGTAGAAGCGCCGCAGCCACGGCACGGCCTGTGCCTCGCCGCTGGCGATGCGGTCGAGGTCGTCCTCCATCTTGGCGGTGAAGCTGTAGTCGACGAGCCGCCCGAAGTGCTTCTCCAGAAGGTTGACCACGGCGAAGGACAGGAAGGACGGGACGAGTGCCGTGCCCTTCTTGAAGACGTAGCCGCGGTCGAGGATGGTGCCGATGATCGACGCGTACGTCGACGGGCGGCCGATCTCTCGCTCTTCGAGCTCCTTGACGAGGCTGGCCTCGGTGTAGCGGGCCGGGGGCTTGGTGGCGTGCCCGTCGACCGTGAGTTCCTCGGCGCTGAGCGCGTCGCCCTCGGCGACCTGGGGCAGCCGGCGCTCGCGGTCGTCCAGCTCGGCGTTGGGGTCGTCGGCGCCCTCGACGTAGGCCTTCAGGAAGCCGTGGAAGGTGATCGTCTTGCCGGAGGCGCTGAACTCGGCGTCCCGGCCGTCGGAGGAGGTGCCCGCGATCTTCACGGTGACGGAGTTGCCGACCGCGTCCTTCATCTGGGAGGCGACGGTCCGCTTCCAGATCAGCTCGTAGAGCTTGAACTGGTCGCCGGTCAGACCGGTCTCGGCCGGGGTGCGGAAACGATCACCCGAGGGGCGGATCGCCTCGTGCGCCTCCTGGGCGTTCTTGACCTTCCCGGCGTACACGCGCGGCTGGGCCGGCAGGTAGTCGGCGCCGTACAGCTGCGTCACCTGGGCGCGGGCGGCGGTGATCGCCGTCTCGCTCAGGGTCGTGGAGTCCGTACGCATGTAGGTGATGTAGCCGTTCTCGTACAACTTCTGCGCGACCTGCATGGTGGCCTTCGCGCCGAAGCCGAGCTTGCGGCTGGCCTCCTGCTGGAGCGTCGTCGTACGGAAGGGGGCGTACGGCGAACGTCGGTACGGCTTCGACTCGACGGAGCGGACGGCGAAGTCGGTGTTCTCCAGGGCGGCGGCGAGGGCGCGGGCGTTCGCCTCGTCGAGGTGGAGAGTGTTCTCGCTCTTGAGCTGTCCCAGGGAGTCGAAGTCACGGCCCTGCGCGACCCGCCTGCCGTCGACGGCCTGGAGGCGGGCGACAAGGGACGACGGGTCGCTCGCGTCACCGGCCCGGCCGGTCGCGAAGGTGCCCGTCAGGTCCCAGTACTCGGCCGAACGGAAGGCGATGCGCTCGCGTTCCCGCTCGACCACGAGCCGGGTCGCGACGGACTGGACCCGGCCGGCCGACAGGCGCGGCATGACCTTCTTCCACAGGACCGGCGAGACCTCGTAGCCGTAGAGGCGGTCGAGGATGCGGCGGGTCTCCTGGGCGTCGACCAGCGGCTGGTTGAGGTCGCGCGGGTTGGCCACGGCGGCGCGGATCGCGTCCTTGGTGATCTCGTGGAACACCATGCGCTTGACCGGGACCTTGGGCTTCAGGACCTCCATGAGGTGCCACGCGATGGCCTCGCCCTCGCGGTCCTCATCGGTGGCGAGGAAGAGTTCGTCGGAGTCCTTGAGCAGGTCCTTGAGCTTCTTGACCTGGGCCCGCTTGTCGGCGTTGACCACATAGATCGGCGCGAAGTCGTGGTCGACGTCCACGCCGAGGCGGCGCACCTCGCCGGTGTACTTCTCGGGCACCTCGGCGGCGCCGTTGGGGAGGTCACGGATGTGCCCGACGCTCGCCTCGACGACATATCCGGGGCCGAGGTAGCCCTTGATCGTCTTCGCCTTGGCAGGGGACTCGACAATGACGAGTCGGCGGCCGCCGTGTGCGGTCTCGCTGGTCGGGGACAACTTCGCTCTTCTCTCCGGTCGACGCTGGGGCCTCCCCTGGGGCAAGCGGGGCCGCTTGGTCCCGGGGTCGGGTCATGGTGACGCTGCGGAGTGTGACGGTACATCCCGCCCCCGTGTCAAACGGGAAAAGCCCGCAACGGCCACTCGAACGGTAACCCGACTACCGCCATTCCTGCCGCCCGGAGTCCCCACCGGCCTTTTCGGAGCGATCCGGAGGGTGATCCCCCGGTTACCCGCGCCCCGGCCCGGCCGCGGTGCTCAGACGTGCAGGAAGCACCAGGTTCCGAGGAGGAGCGCGGCGATCGCGACGACGCTCGCGAGGGTCGCCGATGCGACCTGGCTCACACCCTCGGCGACGGGTTCGCGGTGCCGCACCCTGACCGCGGTCCACAGCAGCAGCGCGCCTCCGAACAGGGCGAACACCACCCCCGCGAAGATCGCCGGCCCGCTCTCCATACGCGTCCCCTCCCGACCCGGATACCCCGGTCCGGGAGGCTGGCAGCCGTGGGCGACGGGCGGGCCAACCCCCGGTGAATTCGCGGCGCACGGCCCTCAGGCGGCCGTGCCCGAGGACGATATCGCCCCGGTCGTCCGGGAGTGGTCCGTCTGGCCCACCGTGCACACGACCGAGTTGAATCCGGCCTTCCAGTTGCTCTCGTCGGACAGATACCCGTAGACGGAGCGGTCGCTTCCGGGCGCCCAAGTCGACTCGAACTTGTTGCCGCACAGCTTGTTCCCCTGCTGCAGCGCCTCCTGGAACGCCATGGTCTTCGGAGCCGTCACAAAACCGATCACCTGGTCGGTGTGTTCGTCGGCGCAGTCGGCCAGGGTCGCGGTGAAGTACGTCTTGTGGTCGACGTACAGCCAGCAGTCGCCGACGCTCATCTCGGTGGTCCACACGTTCGACCCGGTGTCACGGAAGCGCCCTATCTCGCCGCCTATCGGCACATGACGGCCGAGTACAAGACACGCCGTACCGCCGCCGGCCGCCCCGAAGCCCGCCTGTGTCGGCGTCAGGGCGTAGACGTCCGCGTCGGCCAGGGAGTCGGCCGCCGCCTTCGCCTTGCCCGCGCACCGCTCGGCCCCGTGGTCGCGGGCGTCGGCGAAGTCGCTCGCCGTGTCGACCGCCATCACCTGGCCGTCCGGCACGTCGTGCGCGCAGCTCACGACCCCGAGGTTGGGCCGCGACCGGAACGCCGTCCCGGTCCACACCGCGTGCACGCAATCGCCGGTCTGCAGCGCCTTCTTGAGCCCGACCTCCTGGCCGTACGGATACTCGGAACCGGTCGCCGACGCCGACACGGACGGGGACGGGGACGCCTTCTTCGTCGCCGCGGTGTCCTTGCCGCCGGTCAGGTTGGTCACCGCCCACACCCCACCGGCGACCACCAGCGCGACGGCCGCCACGAGGGCGACGACCACCGCGACCGGCTTGCGACGCCGGCCCCCACCGGGTGGCCCGCCGCCGACTCCCGGACCGCCGGGATACGTCGGCCCCTGACCGCCCGCGTACGGCGGCGGGACCGCGCCCCCCTGATAGGGCTCCTGCCGGGCACCGGGATAGGCCCCCTGGTAGGACATCGTGGGGCTGTTCGCGTACGGGTTCCACTGGCCGTACGACCCGCCCGAACCGGCCTGCCCCTGCGGGCCGTACGGCGACGCGGGGCCGCCGCCCGGGGTGTTCGGCGTGTTGGGGGTGGGCGGTGCGCCGGGAGCCTGCGGGGCGCCCGGGGTGTTGGGGGTGCCCGGAGTGGGCCGGCCCGCGGGCGTGAAGCCCCCGAGGGCGGCCGCGGACCGGTCACCGTACGGCGATGGGCTCTGGTGGGTGGCCCCCGAGCCACCCGGCGTTCCGGGGCCGTAGGGACCGCCGCCCACGGCGTATCCGGGCGGCCCGCCCCGGACTTGGCCCGGAGGTCCGGCGGGGACCTGTCCCGGGGGCCCGAAGTCGGCGTTGCCCGGCGGCCGTTCGGGGGTGGACCAGCCGACCGGTGCCGGGCCGAAACCCTCCGGTACCGGCGTGTGCCCCGGTACCGGACCGGCCGACAGCGCGACCCGCTCCAGACCGTGTGCCGCCGTCTCCGGTGTCGACCTCAGCACCGGGTCCTTGACCAGCAACCCCTGGAGTACGGGCGCCAGTTCGCCCGCGCGGACGGCGGGCGTGGGCTCCTCGCCGAGCAGGGCCGTGAGGGTCGCGTAGTCGCCGTGGCGGTCGAAGGGGCCGCGGCCCTCGACGGCGGCGTACAGCGTGGCGCCCAGGGAGAACAGGTCGGCGGCCGGGGTGGGCGGCTCACCGCGGGCCCGCTCGGGAGCGAGATAGCCGGGTGTGCCGAGGATGCCGGCGGTGGCGGTGAGCCGGGGTTCGCGGGACTCGGGCTGGAGCGCGATGCCGTAGTCGGTGAGCAGCACGCGCGCGTACGGATCGCCCGAAGCGTTCGGCGCCAGAAGGATGTTGGCCGGTTTCACGTCCCGGTGCAGGATGCCGATGCGGTGCCCGGCGGTGAGCGCGTCGAGGACGGCGAGGCCGATGCGGGCGACCTGTGCGGGCGGCAGCGGGCCGGAGCGCCGGACGACCGCCTGGAGGTCGACGCCGTCGGGGACGTACTCCATGACGATCCAGGGCAGGCCCTCGTGGATCACCACGTCGTGCACCGTCGCCACATGCGGGTGGCCGCGCAGCCGGGCGGCGTGCCGGGCCTCGCTGCGTGCCCGCGCGATGCGGTGCGCGGGCTCGCTCGCGTCCCTTGGGACGTCCGGCAGCGAGATCTCCTTGATGGCGACCTCGCAGGCCAACTCCTCGTCGTACGCGAGCCATACGCGGCCCATGCCGCCCGCGCCGAGCGTGCGCAGCAGGCGGTAGCGCCCGTTGACGATCCTGCCCTCACCCTGCTCCGGCGTATCCCCGGCCATCACGCCTCCCCCGAGACGGCGCGCCTCCCCCGAGGACGCGTGGAACCTGTCTCCGAAGGTAGCCTCGCACCCGCCACTGACAAGAGGGCCTTTCCGTACCAATCCCACCGATCCCGCCGGGCGGGGACACAGGCGGCCCAGTGGTGCGGACAGGCCTCAGGCGTGACGGGCGCGGGCGCGGCGCGAGGCGGGAAAATCGGCGGAACGCGAGGCGGGACGACCGGCGAACGGGCCGTCGTGGGCGGTCGGTCGGCAGGCTCAGTCGACTGGCTCCAGGAAGCCCTGCTCCACCAGCAGCCGGATCTGCGCCGGCGTCCGGTCGCGGAGCAGCACCGGGTCCTCGCCCACGAGTTGGGCGATCGCGTCCAGGATGCGGCCCGCGCTCAGGCTGCCGTCGCAGACGCCGGCGAAGCCCGCGCCGACCGTGTCGACCTTGGTCGCCCGGCGCATGCCGCGGTGCTGGCGCAGCACGACGTGCTCGGGGTCCTCGGCGCCGGGCAGCCCGACCTGTTCCTGGATGACCTCGGCGGCGAGCCTGAAGTGGGCGGCGAGCAGGGCCGCGTCGTCGAGGGCGCGCAGCCGGTCGACGCGGTCGAAGTGCGCGCGCACGGTGTCGCCGAGCGGCTGCTCGACCGAATGCGGCCACTCCTCGACGGTGATCGAGGGTGCGTCAGAACCCGTCCTGCGCAGCGTGATCCAGCCGAAGCCGACGCCCTTGACCTTGCGCGCCTCGAACTCGTCGAGCCACGCGTCGTAGAACGCCTCGTACGCGGCCGGGTCGCCCCGGTGGTCGCCGGCGTCCCTGAGCCACAACTCGGCGTACTGCGTGACGTCCTGGACCTCGCGCTGCACGATCCACGCGTCGCAGCCGCGCGGCACCCATGACCTGAGCCGGTCCTGCCAGTCCTCCCCCTCCACGTGCTGCCAGTTGGCGAGGAACTGCGCGAATCCGCCCTCGCGCAGCCGGTCCCCCGCCTGCTGAACGAGCGACCGGCACAGATCGTCCCCGCCCATCCCGCCGTCGCGGTAGGTCAGTCGGGCGCCCGGCGAGATCACGAAGGGCGGGTTCGAGACGATCAGGTCGTACGTCTCGTCGTCGCGGACCGGGTCGAAGAGGGAGCCCTCACGGAGGTCGGCCGCCGGTGCTCCGGAGAGCGCCAGGGTGAGCGCGGTGATGTGCAGGGCGCGCGGGTTGACGTCGGTGGCCGTCACGCGCGTGGCGTGCTGTGCCGCGTGCAGCGCCTGGATGCCGGAACCGGTGCCGAGGTCGAGGGCGGCGGCCACCGGCGTCCGTACGGTGATGCCGGCGAGGGTCGTGGACGCGCCGCCCACCCCGAGGACGACGCCTTCCTCCCGGCTGCCGATGCCGCCGGCCCCGCCGACGGCGCAGCCCAGGTCGGAGACGATGAACCAGTCCTCGCCGCCGGGCCCGCCGTAGGGCCGTACGTCCACGGTCGCGGCGACCTCGTCGCCGCCCACGGACGTCAGCCAGCCGCTCTCCACGCACGCGGCGACGGGAAGGACGTCCCGCACGCGTGCGTGCGGGACGGGCTGCTGGAGCAGGAACAGGCGGACCAGGGTCTCCAGCGGGGTGTCGCCCCGGGTCGCGCGGAGGGCCGGCACGGTCTCGCTGCGGGCCAGCGCCGCGTACGCGGGGGCGCCGAGCAGGTCGAGCAGTCCGTCGGCGGTGAAGGAGGCGCCGAGCAGGGCGTCCCGGAGCCGGGCGGCGACCTCCGGGCGGTCGGTTGCGGGCAGCGTGGGCAGGGTGGAGTTACTCACGCCCCCCATTGTGGCCGCTCCGGCCGACAACGTGCCCGCGCGTGCGAAGACCCCGGCACGCACGCGTACCGGGGCATCTTTCAGACACTGAAAGATCGCTGCCTACAGGAGGCGCTTTTCGCCGGGCGAGGTCATGCGGTCCCGGACGAGGCCGAGGCGGACGCCGACTTGCAGGCCTCCTGCTTGGTCATGGCCTTGCCGACATCGCCCTCTTCGAGGGTCTTCAGGGCGTCGTTGCCGCTGCTGCTGAGCTTGTCCAGCGAGGTCGCGATGCCCTTGAGGCCGTCCGCGAACTTCGCCTGGTCCTTGACGTCGAGCCCGTCGACCTGCTTCTTCAGGGCGGCGTACGACGCGGAGATGTCGTTGAGCTCCTTGACGGCGTTCTGCTGCTTCGTCGCGCCGTTGTCGACGTCCGGCGCCCCGGCGCTGTTCACGGCGGCCCCGATCGCCTTGTAGGCGTCGGACATGTCCTGGAAGGCCTGCGAGTCGGTCTGCCGGACCTGCGCCGGGGTGCTGTTGTCCGAGGTCTCCTTCTGGATCGCCGTGTTGGCGGCCTCGATCTTCTTCGCCTGCGGCTGCACGGCGAGGCAGACCTGCTTGGCCCAGGAGCCCAGCTTGGCGTCCGTGTCGTCGCCGCTGCCGCCGCATCCCGACAGCGCCAGTACCAGTACCGCACCGCCGGACAGTGCGGCCGCGAGCTTCTTGTTCACCGGATTGGTCCCTTCCATGGCTCTCGGCCCCGGAACATACACGCCGCACAGGCCGCACCCACGAGCCGAAGGACCGATAGGAATCCTTTTGGGACCATTTGCACCAAGCGAGAGAAGGCTCACGGCGAGGGACTGAACACACACAGAACGGGCGGGCGGCGCCCACAACTCGCGCCGCCCGCCCGCCTGTTGATCGGGACCTCGCAAGACCCCCCGAACCGGGCCCGGCAGGACCGCCTACGAAACCACCGCGGGGTCCGCCTTCTTCGCCACCCGTCCGGCGTCGTCCTCGTCCCCCACGGCGATCCCGCGCCGCTTGGAGATGTACACCGCGACGACGATCACCAGGAACGCGAGCACCGCGATCGCGATGCGCACCCCGATGTTCTTGTCGGCGCCGTAGCTGAACTTGATGACCGCGGGCGCGATGAGCAGCGCGACGAGGTTCATCACCTTCAGCAGCGGGTTGATGGCCGGACCGGCGGTGTCCTTGAACGGGTCGCCGACCGTGTCGCCGATCACCGTGGCGGCATGGGCCTCGCTGCCCTTGCCGCCGTGGTTGCCGTCCTCGACGAGTTTCTTCGCGTTGTCCCAGGCACCGCCCGAGTTCGCGAGGAAGACCGCCATCAGCGTGCCGGTGCCGATCGCGCCCGCGAGGAACGAGCCGAGCGCGCCGACCCCGAGCGTGAACCCGACCGCGATCGGGGTCAGCACGGCGAGCAGCCCTGGCGTGGCCAGTTCGCGCAGCGCGTCCTTGGTGCAGATGTCGACGACGCGCCCGTACTCCGGTGTCTCGCTGTAGTCCATGATCCCGGGGTGCTCGCGGAACTGCCGCCGCACCTCGTAGACCACGGCCCCCGCGGACCGCGAGACCGCGTTGATCGCGAGCCCCGAGAAGAGGAAGACGACCGCGGCGCCGACGATGAGCCCCACCAGGTTGTTGGGCTGGGAGATGTCCATCATGAGGTTGAGCGGCGCGCCCGCTCCGGAGACCTTCTCGCCGACGTCGTGGGCGCCGGTGACGATCGCGTCCCGGTACGACCCGAAGAGCGCCGACGCCGCCAGGACGGCGGTGGCGATGGCGATGCCCTTCGTGATGGCCTTGGTGGTGTTGCCCACCGCGTCCAGGTTGGTGAGCACCTGCGCGCCCGCGCCCTCGACGTCGCCGGACATCTCCGCGATGCCCTGCGCGTTGTCGGAGACCGGCCCGAAGGTGTCCATGGCGACGATCACACCGACCGTGGTGAGCAGACCGGTGCCGGCCAGCGCCACCGCGAACAGCGCCAGCATGATCGAGGCGCCACCCAGCAGGAACGCGCCGTAGACCGCGAGACCGATCAACAGGGCGGTGTAGACGGCCGATTCGAGGCCCAGCGAGATGCCCGCGAGGATGACGGTGGCCGGACCGGTGAGCGAGGTCTTGCCGATGTCCATCACGGGACGGCGGTTCGTCTCCGTGAAGTAGCCGGTCAGCTGCTGGATCAGCGCGGCGAGCACGATGCCGATGGCCACGGCGACGAGCGCGAGGATCCGCGGATCGCCGTCCTTGACCTTGATCGCCGCGTCGGTGACGCCGTCGAGGTCGGCGTACTTCGACGGCAGGTAGACGAAGACCGCGACCGCCACCAGCACGAGCGAGATCACCGCGGAGATGAAGAAACCCCGGTTGATCGCGGACATGCCGCTGCGGTCGGACCGGCGTGGCGCCACCGCGAAGATGCCGATCATGGCGGTGATCACACCGATCGCCGGCACGAGCAGTGGGAAGGCGAGCCCGGAGTCGCCGAAGGCCGCCTTGCCGAGGATCAGCGCGGCGACGAGCGTCACGGCGTACGACTCGAAGAGGTCGGCCGCCATGCCCGCGCAGTCGCCGACGTTGTCGCCCACGTTGTCGGCGATGGTTGCGGCGTTGCGCGGGTCGTCCTCCGGAATGCCCTTCTCGACCTTGCCGACCAGGTCGGCGCCGACGTCGGCCGCCTTGGTGAAGATGCCGCCGCCGACACGCATGAACATGGCGATGAGGGCGGCGCCGAGGCCGAATCCCTCCAGCACCTTCGGCGCGTCGGCCGCGTACACCAGCACCACGCAGGAGGCGCCGAGCAGACCGAGCCCCACCGTGAACATGCCGACGACGCCGCCCGTGCGGAAAGCGATCTTCATTGCTTTGTGCGAGACGGCGGTGAGATCCTTTTCCGGCTCACCCTCCGCCGGGGTCGCTTCCCGGGCCGCCGCGGCGACACGGACATTACTGCGCACGGCGAGCCACATACCGGTATATCCGGTGGTCGCCGAGAACGCCGCACCGATCAGGAAGAAGATCGATCGTCCGGCGCGCTGATTCCAGTCGTCCGCGGGCAGCAGCAGAAGCAGGAAGAAAACGATCACGGCGAATACGCCGACCGTGCGCAACTGCCGTCCCAGATAGGCGTTCGCGCCTTCCTGGACCGCTGCCGCGATCTTCTTCATGCTGTCGGTGCCCTCACCGGCCGCGAGTACCTGGCGGACCAGGATGCCCGCGACCACGAGCGCTGCGAGTGCCACGACGGCGATCACCATCACGAGGATGCGGTTGTCGTGGGTCAGGACTGCGGCTGCGAAGGTTGTGGGGTGGTCCAACTGCTGAGGGGTAGAAAGCCCCGCCATTCGTCCTCCTTGACGCCTGTGCTGAGCTCAAGAGATGTGGACGGATTGTAGGTACCGGAACCTGATCAAAACAGTGCGCGGCAAACGGAATTGGCCTTCGCATAGTAATGCCTTAAAAGCATTGACGCTTGATCAAATTGTCGGTGGATTGATCGTGAATGAATTCACGAAAACGCTGTCGTGATCACTGTACGGCTGCCACCCGGGGCCGGACATGCCGAAGGGCCCTACTCAGTAGGGCCCTTCGGGGTAATGATATTGAGGCGGAACGGCTCAGAACTCAGGAGAGCGGCGCGGCCGGCGGTGTGGTCGGCCAGGTCATACGGATCGAACCGCCGTGCTCTCCCGCGGTGACCTCGACGTCGTCGACGAGCCCGCTGATGACAGCGAGACCCATCTCGTCCTCCTCGGTCTCCGCGTCCGTATCGTCGCCCAGGGACCCGGGCGCCTTGTCGCCGGGAGCCGAGCGTGGCGCCTCGTCGCCGACCTCGATGGAGAACTGCTTCTCCTCCTCGATCAGCAGCACCTTCACCGGAGAGGTGATGCCGCCGCTCTGGTGCAGCCCGACGGCACGGGTGCAGGCCTCACCGACGGCGAGTCTCACCTCGTCGAGTACGGCCTCGTCCACTCCGGCCCTGCGCGCCACCGCTGCCGCCACCAGTCGGGCGGTCCTGACGTGCTCGGGCAGCGCGCTGAAGCGGAGTTCAACGGTGGCCATGCATCCCCCTCGGGACTACGGGCGTGCTGTCGGAGGGCCGGGCTGCCGAAAGCCCGGTCCACCGGTCGTCTATACGGCCGAATCGGGGAGCGGTCGCTGGCCGCTCCCTGAACGGTCGGTCAGTCGGTGGCCGCCACCGCTTCCTCGACCGAGGTGTGAATCGGGAACACCTTGGTGAGGCCGGTGATACGGAAGATCTTCAGAATGCGCTCCTGGTTGCAGACCAGGCGCAGCGAGCCCTCGTGGGCGCGCACCCGCTTCAGGCCGCCGACCAGCACACCGAGCCCGGTGGAGTCGAGAAAGTCGACGCCCTCCATGTCGACGACGAGGTGGAAACTCCCGTCGTTCACCAGCTCGACCAGCTGTTCGCGCAACTTGGGCGCGGTATATACGTCGATTTCTCCACCGACCTCGACGACCGTACGATCGCCGACGGTACGGGTCGACAGGGACAGGTCCACGGATCCTCCAGCACCTTGCTATCGAGCGGTCATCCCATGGGACACCTCGGCAGAGCCCCCAGGACGGTTCGCCAGCCGCGATGGCATTCAATCACTTACCGCAGGGCGTGCACGACGCCTTGGCTCCATTGTCCGTCACGCCAGTGACACACTCGGTGCCGATGGCCAAGAATCAGCGATCCGATCGACCCTCGGCGAACCCCGTGTCCGGGCTCTCGCCGGGCACGGTTCTGGACCGGCTCGCGTCCGGACCGAGCCGGGCTTCGCGCATCACTCATACGGAGCACTTGCCCCCACGTGAGGGCCGCCATGCCGTCTGGCCTGACCGGATTCGTGCGGAGGTGATCGCCACCGTCCAGGAAGCCGGTATCGAACACCCCTGGGCCCACCAGGCACAGGCCGCCGAGCACGCACTCGACGGCGAGTCAGTGATCGTTGCCACAGGCACCGCCTCGGGCAAGTCGCTGGCTTATCTGGTACCAGTCCTCTCGGCGCTCCTCGACGGCTCCGAGGCGCCGAACGGCCGCGGCACCACCGCCCTCTACCTGGCCCCCACCAAGGCCCTGGCCGCCGACCAGCTCCGTTCCGTGAAGGAACTTTCACAACCTCTGGGCAATGCCGTTCGCCCGGCCGTGTACGACGGCGACACTCCGTTCGAAGAGCGCGAGTGGGTCCGCCAGTACGCCAACTACGTCCTGACCAACCCCGACATGCTCCACCGCGGCATATTGCCCTCGCACCCGCGCTGGTCCTCCTTCCTGAAGTCCCTGAAGTACGTCGTCATCGACGAGTGCCACACCTACCGGGGCGTCTTCGGCTCCCACGTCGCCCAGGTACTGCGCCGACTGCGCCGCCTCTGCGCCCGCTACGGCTCCTCCCCCGTCTTCCTCCTCGCCTCCGCGACCGCCGCCGAACCCTCGGTCGCCGCCCGCCGCCTCACCGGCCTCCCGGTGGTCGAGGTCGCCGACGACGCCTCGCCCCGCGGCGAGTTGGTGTTCGCCCTCTGGGAACCCCCGCTCACCGAACTGCACGGCGAGAAGGGCGCCCCGGTCCGCCGCACGGCCACCGCCGAGACGGCCGACCTGCTGACCGACCTCACCGTCCAGGGCGTGCGCTCGGTGGCCTTCGTACGGTCCCGGCGCGGCGCCGAGCTGATCGCCCTGATCGCCCAGGAGCGCCTCGCCGAGGTCGACCGCTCACTGGCCCGGCGGGTCGCCGCCTACCGGGGCGGCTACCTCCCCGAGGAGCGACGCGCCCTCGAACGCGCTCTCCACTCCGGCGAGTTGCTCGGACTCGCCGCCACCACCGCCCTCGAACTCGGCATCGACGTCTCCGGGTTGGACGCCGTCCTCATCGCCGGCTACCCCGGCACCCGCGCCTCCCTGTGGCAGCAGGCGGGCCGCGCCGGACGCTCCGGCCAGGGCGCCCTGGCCGTCCTGGTGGCCCGCGACGACCCCCTGGACACCTTCCTCGTCCACCACCCGGAGGCCCTGTTCGACCAGCCGGTGGAGTCCACGGTCCTGGACCCGGACAACCCGTACGTCCTGGCCCCGCACCTGTGCGCGGCGGCGGCCGAACTACCGCTCACCGAGGACGACTTGGACCTCTTCGGCCCGGCGACGGCGGACCTGCTGCCGCAGCTGGAGGCCGCGAAACTGCTCCGCCGCCGGGCGAAGGCCTGGCACTGGACGCGCCGCGAACGGGCCGCCGACCTCACCGACATCCGCGGCGGGGGCGGAAGCCCGGTCCAGGTCGTCGAGAACGGCACGGGCCGCCTCCTGGGCACGGTCGACGAGGCCGCCGCCCACACGACCGTCCACGAGGGCGCGGTCCACCTCCACCAGGGCCGCACCTACCTGGTGCGCTCCCTGGACCTGGAGGACTCGGTGGCCCTCGTCGAGGAGGCCAACCCCCCGTACTCGACGGTCGCCCGTGACACGACAGCCATCTCCGTCCTGGAGACGGACATCGAACTCCCCTGGGGCCAGGGCCGGTTGTGCTACGGCTCGGTCGAAGTCACCAACCAGGTCGTCTCCTTCCTCCGCAGACGTGTCATCACCGGTGAAGTCCTCGGCGAGTCGAAACTCGATCTCCCTCCTCGTACGCTCCGCACCCGCGCGGTGTGGTGGACGGTCACCGAGG
The DNA here is from genome assembly GCF_053598575.1 of Streptomyces sp. NPDC001100. NCBI lineage: Bacteria > Bacillati > Actinomycetota > Actinomycetes > Kitasatosporales > Streptomycetaceae > Streptomyces > Streptomyces sp. NPDC001100. Next base: position 186,725 of record NZ_JBSFKO010000008.1, on the reverse strand, counting down.
ACCAGCTCGACGCCGCCCGCATCAACCCCGAGATCCTCGGCGGCGCCCTGCACGCCGCCGAACACGCCTCGATCGGCATGCTTCCCCTCTTCGCCACCTGCGACCGCTGGGACATCGGCGGGGTCTCGGTCCCCCTGCACCCCGACACACTGCTGCCGACGGTCTTCGTCTACGACGGCCATCCCGGCGGCGCGGGCTTCGCCGAGCGCGCCTTCCACACCGCCCGCGCCTGGCTCACCGCCACCCGCCAGGCCATCGCCTCCTGCGAGTGCGACGCCGGCTGCCCGTCCTGCATCCAGTCCCCCAAGTGCGGCAACGGCAACGAGCCGTTGCACAAGCGGGGAGCGGTGCGGTTGCTCACGGAGCTGTTGCGGGAGGCGCCGGAACCGCAGGAGACGGTGCGGTCGCCGGTGACGGCACCGGCCCCGCAGGTCCCGCCCGTGCCCTGACCTCCGCCGCGAACGGTCCCAGTCCCGCCGCCGCCGTCACGTCCGACGTCTCCCCCGCGACCGCGCACCGCACGAGCCGCGTCCCCTGGGCCCGGGCCACCCGCTCCGCCCGGGCGCAGGCCCCCGCGCCGCCCTCCGCCCAGTGGTCGGCCGCCGCGAGGGCGGCGAGATCCGCACCGCCGGCCGCGCGGTGCCGGGCCACGACGGCCTGCCCCAGAGCGAGCACGATGCCGAACACGACGCACATCACGGCCATCGCACCGAGGCTCCACACGGTGGCCGACCCACGGTCCGAGTCCCGGCCCGAACAGCGGAGTCTCAGGCGCCCCGGCACGGGGACACGACACTTCACGGCCCCGGCCTCCCCTCTCCCACCGTCGCCTCCGCCACCGCCACGGCCTCCTCACGTACCTCGAAGGGCAGCCCGCCGAGCATCGGTGGCTTCGCGACCACGACTACATGGACATGGTCGCCCTCCCGGGAGACCGTGATCCTCGCGTCACGCGGTGCCGTGTCCCGGGCCACCCGGACCACAGCGTCGGCCGGATCCTGCCGAGCCGCCGCACGGGCGCCGGAGCGTGCCGCGTCCACACACCGGATCTGCGCGGCCACCACCAGCAGCCCCCACACCAGTGCCATGGCGAACATCACCAGCACGGGCAGGACCACGGCCGCCTCGGCCGTCACGAACCCCCCGTCACCGCCCCGGCGTTCAGACCTTCGCATCGAGGGCCCGCTTCACGATGTCCTGGAGCTCCGTGCTGACCGCTCCGCTGGTCACCACCTTGTAGAGCACCACGGCGAACGCCACCGCCGCGACCAGCCCCATCGCGTATTCAGCCGTGGCCATACCGGCGTCCCGGCGCGCGCCGCCGAGTCGCGCCCGTGCCCGTACCGCTCGGGCCACCCGTACCGCCGCTGCCCGTACTCCCTGCACTGCCTTGTCCATCTCAACCCCCGTGAGGTTCCTGTTGGTTCGGTTACTCGATTGCCTGATTGCTCGGTTCTTGGATCAGCCGCCGCCTCCTCCCGTCGCCCCGCCCGCGAGCCCGATCACCACGGGCAGCACGCCGACCGCGATGAACGCGGGCAGGAAGCACAGCCCCACCGGTGCGGTGATCAGGACGGCCGCCCGCCGGGCCCGTGCCGTCGCGGTGCGGGTCCAGTCGGCGCGGGCCTCCGCCGCAAGCCGTGCGACCGGTCCGGCGGCGGGGAGCCCCGACTCGTCGGCCCGTTCGAGCAGCCTGGCCAATGGGCCGGCACCCGGAAGTGCGGCCAATCTCCGCCAGGCGTCGGCCGGTTCACCGCCGAGCCGTACCTCCGCCGCCGCGCGCGCCAGCCGTTCTCCGAGGGGTCCCGCGAGGGCCTCTCCCACGGCCTGGGCGGCGATCACCGGTGAGGCCCCGGCGGCGATGCAGGCGCCCAGCAGATCGGCGGCGAGCGGGAGTTGGCGTGCGGCGGCGGCCGCGTCGCGCTCGGCGCCGGTGTCACCGGCCATCTGCCTACGGCGCCACCACCACAGCCCGAATGCGACGGCCCCGCCCACCACGACTCCGGCGACCCCACCGACCAACGCCCACCCGGCACCCACAACACCCACCACGGGCAACCACTGCCGCGCGACGTCCCGAGCCTCGAACCGCCGCCCGGCGAGCGGCACTTCACTAACCTCCCGACCCGCCCGAATCTCGCGAGCTTCCCTGGGCAGCAGCCCGGCCAGCCGTCGCCGAGCCCTCCGCTCCCGCCGCAGCGCGTCCAGCCACCGCACCAACCACCCCACGACCAGCACCGCCCCCGGGGCCACCCCCAGCCTGTGGACAACTTCCGTACTCACCCGATCTCCCTTCTCCGACACCGGCATCGACATCGACAGCCAGCGGCCTCGCTCACGCCGCCTCCACCCCGCCCACGATCCGCAGCGCCCACCACGCCCCCAGGCCCTCCAGCAACCCCCCGACCACCAGGCACCCCAGCCCCGCCCCGCTGTGCAGCAGCACCCGCAGCGGATCGGCGCCCATCGCCGCGCCGAGCAGCAGCCCGAGCACCGGCAGTCCGGCGAGCATCACGGCGGTGGCCCGTGCTCCGGCCAACTGGGCGCGCAGGTCGGCCCGTTGGTTTCGGTCCGCGCGCAACGCCCCTTCGAGCCGGTCGAGTCCCGCGGCGAGTCCGGCGCCCTGGTCCACGGCCACCCGCCAGCACGCGGCGAGCCCCAACAGGCCGTCCGCGCCCGGCTGTCGGGCCGCCGAGGTGAGCGCACCCGGCACGTCCCCGCCGAACCGCGCCGCCGCCAGCACCGCGGCCTGCGCCTCCCCGAGCCCGCCGGAGTCGAGCGCGGCCCGCAGCAACGCCTCCCCCGGCTGCCGCCCCGCGCGCACCTCCCCGGCGAGCGCCGAGCACAGCGCGATCACCGCGTCCCCGCACGACTCCCGGGCCCGCCGGGCCTCCCCGGCCAGCCGCATCCGCCGCAGCAACGGCACGCCGACCGCCCCCGCGACGACCGGAACCACCGAAGCTCCCAGTACCGCCACCACCAGTCCGGCGCCCAGCGACCACCACTCGGCCCGCAACCGGCTCCGGATCCGCCGCAGTTCACCGACGGCCCGCTCCCACGGGGGCGGCCCGACGCCCACCGTCCCGCCGTCCGCGAACAGCAACTGCGCCCGCCGCGCCCCGGACTGCCGCCCGCTCATCAGCCAGACCAGGGCCCCGACACACACCGCGGCCACCCCGAGCGACATCTCACCCGTTCCCACGTCCATCACCACTCCCGTTCGCCGTAGTCAGCCCCGCACGCCCCGGCCCCCTTCGCCCCACCCCGGATCAACTCCCGCAGCCGCTCCCACCCCCGCTCGTACGCGAACGCCTCCGCGCCCCACCGCAGCGCCGGTACCGTCCGCACCAGCCCGGAGGGGTCCCGTTCCAGGACATGGACCTCGGCGATCCGGCGGCGCCCGGCGCGGTCCCGTACGAGATGCAGGACCACCGACAGCGCCGCCGCCAACTGGCTGTGCAGCGCGGCCCGGTCGAGGCCCGCGGCCGTACCCAGGGCCTCCAGGCGGGCGGGGACATCGGCCGCGGCGTTCGCGTGGACGGTTCCGCAACCGCCCTCGTGGCCCGTGTTGAGCGCGGCCAGCAAATGAACCACCTCGGGGCCCCGGACCTCGCCGACGACCAGCCGGTCCGGCCGCATCCGGAGGGCCTGGCGGACCAGGTCCTGGAGGGTGACGAGGCCGGCGCCTTCTTGGTTGGCGGGTCTGCTCTCCAGCCGTACGACGTGCGGATGGTCCGGCTTCAGCTCCGCCGAGTCCTCGGCGAGGACGATCCGTTCGCCGGGCCCCACCAGCCCGAGCAGCGCGCTCAGGAGTGTCGTCTTGCCGCTTCCGGTACCGCCGCTGATCAGGAAGGACAGCCGGGCCCCGATCACGGCCCGCAGGACCCGGTCGCCGCCCGGCGGGACCGTGCCCGCCGCGACCAGTTCGTCGAGCGTGAACGCGCGCGGCCGTACGACACGGAGCGAGAGGCAGGTGCAGCCGACGGCGACCGGGGGCAGTACGGCGTGCAGGCGGGTCCCGTCGGGCAGCCGGGCGTCGACCCAGGGCCGCGCGTCGTCCAGCCGGCGTCCGGCCACCGCGGCCAGGCGCTGCGCGAGGCGTCGTACGGCCGCCGCGTCCGGGAAGGTGACGCCGGTCAGTTGCAGGCCGCCGCCCCGGTCGACCCACACCCGGTCCGGGGCCGAGACGAGCACGTCGGTGACCGAAGGGTCGGCCAGCAGGGACTCCAGCGGGCCGCTGCCGACCAGCTCGGACCGCAACTGCTCGGCCGCGCCCAGCACTTCGGCGTCCCCCAGCACCCGCCCCTGCTCCCGCAGCGCCTGCGCCACCCGCGCGGGCGTCGGCTCGCCCCCGCTCTCGGCCAGCCACCGCCGCACACCGTCGAGCATCCCGGCGGGCATGCCCGGAGCCGGACCGAACCCACTCTCCCGAGCGAGCGCACCACTCCCCATCAGCTCGCTCATACGCCATCCACCTCGGCCGAGGCCCGCCTCCGGACCTGCTGGCAGAACCGCGCTCCCGCCGCCCCGCTCATACGCCACCCGCCTCGACCAGCGCCCGCTCCCAGAACTCCCGGCAGAACCGCGCCAGCGGCCCCTTCCCGGCCGTCCCCGGCGGCGCCTTGCCCTCGTGCGGCCGCAACAGGCCCGATTCGACCGGCACTTCGCCCGCCAGCGGCAGTCCGAGCAGGCGGGCCACCTCCCGGTCGTCGAGGCCGGGGGCGTACGGCCCGCGGACGGCCACGCGCAGATCGCGCAGAACCATGCCGACGGCGGACGCCACCCGGCCGGCCGCGGCGACGGCGCGCAGCTCGGCGGGAACCACCAGGAGGCCCAGGTCGAGTTGGGCGAGGGTCTCGGCAACGCCGTCGTCGATGCGGCGCGGCAGGTCGACGACGACCGTGCCGCCGCGCCTTCTGGCCGCGGCGAGCACCGCGCGGACGGCCTGCGGCGGGATCGCGACGCAGTCGCCGCGGTCCCAGCTGAGCACCCGGAGCGAGTGGAGTTCGGGGAGGGACTCCTCCAGGGCGCCGCCGCCGACCCGGCCGCGGGAGGCGGCGAACGCGGGCCAGCGCAGGCCGTCCGCGCTCTCTCCGCCGAGGAGTACGTCGAGTCCGCCGCCGAGTGGATCCGCGTCCACCAGGAGGGTGCGCAGTCCCTCCCGCGCGGAGGTGACGGCGAGGGCGCACGCGAGCGTGGACGCTCCGGCCCCGCCACGGCCCCCGATGACGCCGACGGTGAGCGCGGGGCGGCCGACGCCCTCGGCCACGTCGGCGATGCGGTCGACGAGCCACTGCTCGCCGTCGGGCAGCATCAGGACGTGGTCGGCGCCGATCTCGACGGCCCGCCGCCAGACCCCGGAGTCGTCCTGGTCCCGGCCGACCAGCACCACCCCGTTGCGGCGGGCGGCCCCACGCACCCGTCGTGCCGCATCGTCGCCGACCAGGACGAGCGGCGCCGTCTCCCAGCCGCCCCGGCGCTCGGGGACCCCGGGATGGACCTCCGGTGTCGCGCCGGCCGCAGCGCACAGGCGCAGCAGGTCGTCGAGGAGTTCGGCGTCCTCGGTGACGATCAGCGGTCCGCCCTGGCGTCCGCCGGCGGCGGGTGGCGGATCGTGTGTGACAGTTCCGGCCATTCTTTCCATCCCCCATCGATGTGTCTCTCGCGTGGCCCCTGCGGTCCCGCGATTCCCAAACGTGCGAAGAACCGGCGATCGGCCTCCATATGCACGGCCGACAGAAACCGGCCGAACGCGTCCGACAAACGGAACCGGCCATGAACTCGCCGCGAGCGAGGACGCGTTGGAATCACGGTGCGGGCATCCCGGAAATCGTGTGGATCTTGGTCGAAAACTGTGGACAACGCGACGCCTGTGAATATCGCCGTCACCCATACCGGTGACCCCCGTACTGGCCTCTGTGCGAGTTCCGCAGCGCAGCCCAACAGCTACGCACAGTGACGGATTCCGGGCATGAAAAAAGGCGGCCTCAGCCGCCTCGGGATGGCCTCACGACCACACACAGGAAGGGAAAACGGGTCCGGACATGCGACGACCCCCACCGGGGGGGAGAGTGGGGGTCGCCTTCACGGCCGACTCGGGGGGGGAGGAGCCGGGCCGCGTTAGCACGGTCGCGAACGATCCGTGACTTCCATGGTGTACCCGAGAGCCCTCTCAGGCAAACCCACGCGCCACACCTTACGCCGAATGGGCTGCGCCTATGCTCTGGGTTGTGGAAAACCACTCCTTGCCCCGCACAGCAGCCTTCTTTGACCTGGACAAGACGGTCATTGCGAAGTCGAGCACGCTCACCTTCGGCAAGTCCTTCTACCAAGGCGGACTGATCAACCGCAGGGCCGCGCTGCGGACCGCCTATGCGCAGTTCGTCTTCCTCGTCGGCGGCGCCGACCACGACCAGATGGAGCGGATGCGCAAGTACCTGTCCTCGCTCTGCCGCGGCTGGAACGTCCAGCAGGTCAAGGAGATCGTCGCGGAGACCCTGCACGACCTGATCGACCCGATCATCTACGACGAGGCGGCCTCCCTCATCGAGGAGCACCACCGCGCCGGCCGTGATGTGGTGATCGTGTCCACGTCGGGCGCCGAGGTGGTCGAGCCGATCGGTGAACTCCTGGGCGCGGACCGGGTGGTGGCGACCCGCATGGTGGTGGGCGACGACGGCTGCTTCACCGGCGAGGTGGAGTACTACGCGTACGGCCCGACGAAGGCCGAGGCGATCAAGGAGCTGGCCCGGTCCGAGGGCTACGACCTCGACCGCTGCTACGCCTACAGCGACTCGGCGACCGATGTGCCGATGCTCCAGTCCGTGGGCCACCCCTACGCCGTGAACCCGGACCGCGCGCTGCGCAAGGAGGCACTCGCGCGCGGGTGGCCGATTCTGGACTTCAACCGCCCGGTCCGGCTCAAGCAGCGGCTGCCCACACTCTCCGTGCCACCCCGTCCGGCACTGGTCGTGGCCGCGGCGGTGGGCGCTGCGGCGGCCACTGCGGGGCTCGTCTGGTACGCGAGCCGACGCAAGGCGGCGACCGTTTACACCGGTTAGCAACCCTTTGGACGCAAAAGTAAAGAAGCGCGGCAAGGGGTTCCACTTCCCCCGGCGCGGGAGTACAAAGGACTCAACGGCCCGCGAGACCAAGGACATCCGAAAGGATCACCTTAATAACGCATTTGGCCCCACGGACCGCGCATGAACACCGAGCACCCACGCGACGTCGACCCGTCGATTACGGGCCAGCCGCACCAGGTGACGGGCAATGTTCCCGACCTGATGGGCAATATTTCGAGGACGCTTGGTAACCCGGTGGAACATGCCAGCGGCGGTACGAATCCTCGTACCGCCGCAACCCGTAACGGCCCCCTCCGTAGGGGGCCGTTTTCCTGTGTCAGGCGGCTCCGCGCTGCAGCGCCTCGCACACCGCCGTCGACTCCCGGGCCCCCAGCTCGACGGCACGCCCGCAGTGCGTGATCCACGCGGCCATGCCCTCCGGGGTACCGGAGACATAGCCGTCCAGCGCCGCCAGATAGGCCGCGCGCCCGAGTTCGGCGTGGCCGACCTCCGCCGGGCACACGGACTTCGGGTCGAGACCGCTGCCGATGAGGACGATCCGCTCGGCCGTGCGCGCGACGAGTCCGTTGCGGGAGGTGAAGGGGCGCAGCGCGAGCAGTTCGCCGTGCACGACGGCGGCCGTCACCAGCGCCGGCGCCGAACCGCCCGCGATGATCAGCTCCGAGAGCCCGTCCAGGCGCGCCGAGACCTCGGCCGCACCGGGGAGCGGCAGTTCGACGAGCGGCTCGTCGACCGGCTCGCCCTCCTGGCGCGGCCGTCCGACCTCGCCCTCCTTGCTCGCGGCGGCCACCAGGTGCAGCCGGGCGAGCACCCGGAGGGGCGACTGCCGCCAGATGGACAGCAGTTGGCCCGCCTCGGCGGACAGCCGCAGGGCCGCGCCCATCGTGCGGGCCTCGTCGTCACCGCTGAAGTCGGTGCGCCGACGCACCTCTTCGAGGGCCCAGTCGGCACCGGAGAGCGCGGCGGAGCCACGCGCCCCGCGCAGTGCCGCCTCGGCGGTGATCTCGTTGCTGCGGCGCCGCATGACCCGGTGCCCGTAGACCCGGTCCACGGACTTACGCATGGACTCGACGGACTCGGCCACTCCGGGCAGCGTGCCCAGGGCCGCGAGCGGATCGGCGGTCGCACCTGTCGTACTCATGAGTACGACAGTAGCCATCCCGGCGGCGCACCCCACGATGGAGTGGTCTTCTTCACGCGCACCTGCCACATACAGCTATGACCCGACTACTCTTCGTGAACATGAAAATTGCTTTCGTCGGGAAGGGCGGCAGCGGAAAGACCACCCTGTCCTCCCTGTTCGTCCGCCACCTCGCGGCCACCGCCCAACCCGTCGTCGCCGTCGACGCGGACATCAACCAGCACCTGGGCCCCGCGCTCGGCCTGGACGAGGCGGAGGCCGCCGCACTGCCCGCCCTGGGCGAGCACCTCCCTCTGATCAAGGACTACCTGCGCGGCAGCAACCCGCGCATCGCCTCCGCCGACACCATGATCAAGACCACCCCGCCCGGCACGGGCTCCCGGCTGCTGCGGGTACGGGAGAACAACCCGGTCTACGACACCTGCGCGCGCTCGGTGGAACTCGACGGCGGCGCCGCCCGTTTGATGGTCACGGGCCCCTTCACGGACGCCGACCTGGGGGTCTCCTGCTACCACTCCAAGACGGGAGCGGTGGAGCTGTGCCTGAACCACCTGGTGGACGGGCGCGACGAGTTCGTCGTGGTGGACATGACGGCGGGCTCGGACTCCTTCGCCTCCGGCATGTTCACCCGCTTCGACATCACGTTCCTGGTGGCCGAGCCGACCCGCAAGGGGGTCTCCGTCTATCGCCAGTACAGGGAGTACGCCCGCGACTTCGGAGTCGTTCTGAAGGTCGTCGGCAACAAGGTGCAGGGCCAGGACGACCTCGACTTCCTCCGGGCCGAGGTCGGGGACGACCTGCTGGTGACGGTCGGGCACTCGGACTGGGTGCGCGCCATGGAGAAGGGCCGCCCGCCCCGGTTCGAGCTCCTGGAGGACGTCAACCGCCGCGCCCTGCGCATGCTGGAGATCGCCGCCGACGCGACGTACGAACTGCGCGACTGGGAGCGCTACACGCAGCAGATGGTGCACTTCCACCTGAAGAACGCCCGGAGTTGGGGCAACGAACGCACCGGGGCCGACCTGGCGGCGCAGGTCGACCCCGGGTTCGTGCTCGACGAGAGCGTCACCGCCTCGGTGTGAGGCGCGTCCCCTCCCGTCCCGCTACTGCTTGACCGCCGGCGCCCCGGGCACACCCTTCGGGGCCGGCGCGGGGCGGCCGGTCAGGAAGGACGCCCAGCCGGGCTTCGGTGCCTCGCCGACGTTCAGGGTGCGCAGCCTCGCCAGGGTCCCCGGGTCCTGGGCGTCCAGCCAGTCGGCCAGCTGCCGGAAGGAGACACAGCGCGTCTCGGGCTTGTTGCACACCTTCTCGACGACCTCGTCGAGGGCACGCATGTAGGTGCCGCCGTTCCAGGACTCGAAGTGGTTGCCGATGACCAGGGGCGCGCGGTTGCCGTCGTAGGCCCGGTCGAAGCCCTTGAGCAGGCCGTCACGCATCTCGTCGCCCCACTGGTCGAACTTGTCGGGGTCGCCCTGGGTCTGCGTGCCGGACTGGTTGACCATGAAGTTGTAGTCCATGGTCAGCTGCTCGTAGGAGTGGCCGGGGAAGGGGACGAGTTGCATGGACAGGTCCCACAGCCCCTCCTTCTTCTTGGGCCAGATCTGGTCGTTGACCCCGCTGGTGTCGTAGCGGAAGCCCAACTGGCTGGCCGCCTTCATGAAGTTGGCCTGGCCCTCCAGGCAGGGCGTGCGGGCGCCGACGAGTTCCTTGTCGTAGTCGAAGGGCAGTGAAGAGGCCTTCTTCATCCCGGAGTTGGTCTTCCAGGTCTTCACGAACTGCTTCGCCTGGGCGATCTCGCTCTTCCACTCGGCGACCGACCACTCGCCGACCCCGCCGTTCTTGCCGCAGAAGTGACCGTTGAAGTGGGTGCCGATCTCGTTGCCCTCCAGCCACGCCAGGCGCAGCTGCTTCACGGTGTCGGCGATGCCCTGCTCGTCGTTGAAGCCGATGTCCGAGCTGCCGGGCGAGTGCTCCGGGGGCTTGTAGAGGTCGCGCTTGTCCTCCGGCAGCATGTACACGCCGCTGAGGAAGTACGTCATGTTCGCGTGGTTGGCCTTGGAGACCTTGCGGAAGTGGGAGAACAGCTTCTGGCTGTCCTCGCCGGCCCCGTCGAAGGAGAAGACCACGAACTGCGGGGGCTTCTGACCGGGCTTGAGCCGCTCGGGTCTGGGCAGATGCGGCTGCGCCCCGGTGTACGACGTGGAGCCGTCCCCGATCAGGCGGACTCCGCTCTTGGGTGCCGGGGCGGGCGCCGCCTTGTGCGGACCGTTCGCTCCGTGCGGGGAACCGTTGTCACCGATCGCGCAACCGGCGAGCGACGCGGCACAGGCCGCGGCGATCACGGCGCCCGCGGTGATCCTCTGGGTGGCGGCCATGTCCGCCCACCTTCTTCCTTCGTTCGGACCGACGCCGATCAGGGCGTTTTCTGGCTATGTGCCGGTATTCCCGGCAGCGCCGCCAAGGTCGCACGGGGCCGAAGGTGGGATTAGTACGACAAGCCGATGAAATTCTCACTTCACTCTGCAAGGTGACTTATTAACCCATTTGCCCGCAAAGTCTATGCTTGACCTTTACTCTGCATTACGATCCGTTTACCGAGCGTTGAGATATCCCGCCGCTGCACGCCGTGACCCACGGCCGCGACCGACCCCCGCCATCGACGGGGACCACCAGTTCCGCGACCGCGCTGCCCCGGAGGAGACGGGAAGACATGTCAGCCTGCGTACCCACCCGCGCCACCGACTCGAACGCCGATCGGACCAAGCGCGTCCACCCGCCCCACAGCCCGCCACCGCCCCCGCACCGCCGCTTCCGCATCGCGGGCGCCGATGTGTCGGCCTCCATCGCGGTCTTCCTGATCGCCCTGCCCCTGTCCCTCGGCATCGCCCTCGCCACCGGCGCGCCCCTCCAGGCCGGCCTGGTCGCCGCCGCCGCGGGCGGACTCGTCGCCGGACTGCTCGGAGGCTGCCCCCTCCAGGTCAGCGGCCCGGCCGCCGGACTCACCGTGGTCACCGCCGACCTGATCCACCGTTACGGCTGGCGGACGACCTGCGCGGTCACCGTCCTCGCGGGGCTGGCCCAACTCGCCCTGGGCTGCGTGCGCGTGGCCCGCACCGCGCTCGCCGTCAGCCCCGCGATCGTGCACGGCATGCTCGCCGGGATCGGTGTCACCATCGCCGTCGCCCAGCTGCACATCGTGCTCGGCGGCACCCCGCAGAGCTCGGTCCTCGCCAACCTCCGCGCCCTGCCCGCCCAGTTGGCGGACCTGCACCCCGCCGACGTGGCGATGAGCGCGCTGACCCTGGCCCTTCTGCTGCTGTGGCCGCGCGTCCCCGGCCGGCTCGGGCACTTGATGCGGAAGATCCCGGCCGCGCTCGTCGCCGTAGCCGGGGCCACGCTCACCGCCTCCCTCACCGGGCTGACCCTGGCCAAGGTCGACCTGCCGTCCTGGAGCAGCCACGCGCTGGCCGGACTGCCCGAGGGCCCGGTGCTCGGGATCGCCGCCGCCGTCCTCACCACCACGCTGGTGTGCAGCGTGCAGTCGCTGCTCGGCGCGGTCGCCGTGGACAAGCTGGTCGCCGGGCGGCCCGGGCTCTCCGCCCGCGTCGGCCGCTCCGACCTCAACCGCGAACTGCTGGGCCAGGGCGCCGCCAACATCGTCTCCGGCGCGCTCGGCGGACTTCCCGTCGCGGGCGTGGCCGTACGGAGTTCGGCGAATGTGCAAGCGGGTGCCGTGAGCCGGAACTCCACGATGCTGCACGGCGTTCTCGTAGTGATCGCCGCGCTGCTGATGGTCCCCGTGCTGGAGCTGATCCCCCTCGCCTCGCTCGCCGCACTCGTGATGGCCGTCGGCATCCAGATGGTGTCCCTGCACCACATCCGCACGGTGACCCGCCACCGAGAAGTGCTGGTCTACGTCGTCACCACCCTCGGCGTGGTCTTCCTCGGCGTCCTGGAGGGCGTGCTCCTCGGGGTGGCCGTGGCGGTGGCCGTCGCCCTGCACCGCCTCACCCACACCCGCATCACGCACGACGAGAAGGAAGGAGTCCATCACGTACACGTCCGAGGGCAGTTGACGTTCCTCGCGGTGCCGCGGCTCAGCCGCACCCTGCATCTCGTACCCCAGGGCGCCCACGCCGTCGTGGAGTTGGACGGTTCGTTCATGGACCACGCGGCGTACGAGTCACTGCAGGACTGGCAGAACGCGCACACCGCGCGGGGAGGCACGGCCGAACTGACCGGCCGCCGTACGGGCGTCAGTGCCGGCGCGACGGGTGCGGAGGCCTGCCGCTGTCACCCCTGGACGCCGTGGCGCGAGCATCGCTGCGAGCGCCCGCAGTCCACGCCCCGCAGCGGCGGTCCCAGCTCCGGGCATCAACTCACCCGTGGCATCAGCGCGTTCCAGCGCAACACCGCACCCCTCGTGCGGGACGAGCTGGCCCGGCTGGCCAGGGAGGGGCAGCAGCCTTCGCAGCTCTTCCTGACCTGCGCCGACTCGCGGCTGGTCACGTCGATGATCACCTCCAGTGGTCCCGGCGACCTGTTCGTCGTGCGGAACGTGGGCAACCTCGTGCCGCCGCCCGGCGAGGAGAGCGGCGACGACTCGGTGGCGGCGGCGATCGAGTACGCGGTGGACGTGCTCCGCGTGAGATCGATCACCGTGTGCGGACACTCCGGGTGCGGAGCCATGCAGGCGCTGCTCAACTCCCGGCCCGGAGAGGCCCGTTCGCCGCTCAAGCGATGGCTGCGGCACGGGCGGCCGAGCCTGGAGCGGATGGCCGGCGGCAACCGGCCCTGGGCGCGGTTGGCCGCCAGGGCGCCCGCCGACGCCGTGGAGCAGCTGTGTCTGACCAATGTGGTGCAGCAGTTGGAGCATCTGAGGGGGCACGAGTCGGTGGCGCGGGCCCTGCAGGAAGGGGCGCTGGAACTGCACGGGATGTATTTCCACGTGGGTGAGGCGCAGGCGTATCTGCTGACGGAGGAGGACGAGTTGTTCGATCGGGTGGGGGTGATGGACGCGTCGGCCTGAACCTGATTCGCCCGGTGTCCGTGGGTACGAAAGACCCACGCCACTCAGATCGCCCCCGAGTCCGATGACAGGTCTAAACCAATATTTCGACGACCCTTGTCATCGGACCCCCGGGTCTGATGAGCTGGCCCGGGACACAACGGACACCCTGGGAAAGGCAGATGCCGTGAGCAACGAAAGCCTGGCCAACCTGCTCAAGGAAGAGCGCAGGTTCGCACCCCCCGCGGACCTGGCGGCGCACGCCAATGTCACGGCGGAGGCGTATGAGCAGGCCAAGGCTGACCGGCTCGGCTTCTGGGCCGCGCAGGCCCGCCGCCTGAGCTGGGCCAAGGAGCCGAGCGAGACGCTGGACTGGTCGAACCCGCCGTTCGCCAAGTGGTTCAAGGACGGCTCGCTCAACGTCGCGTACAACTGCGTGGACCGGCATGTCGAGGCGGGCAACGGCGACCGGGTCGCCATCCACTTCGAGGGCGAGCCCGGCGACAGCCGCGCGATCACCTACGCCGAGCTGAAGGACGAGGTCTCCAAGGCCGCGAACGCCCTGCTGGAACTGGGAGTCCGGAAGGGCGACCGGGTCGCCGTCTACATGCCGATGATCCCGGAGACGGCGGTCGCGATGCTGGCCTGCGCGCGCATCGGCGCCGCGCACTCGGTGGTGTTCGGCGGTTTCTCGGCGGACGCGCTCGCGACCCGGATCCAGGACGCGGACGCCAAGGTCGTCATCACCTCGGACGGTGGCTGGCGGCGCGGCAAGCCGTCCGCGCTCAAGCCGGCGGTGGACGAGGCCCTCACCAAGGTGGACAACGTCGAGCACGTGCTCGTCGTACGGCGTACCGGGCAGGAGGTCGCCTGGGACGACAGCCACGACGTGTGGTGGCACGAGATCGTCGCCCGGCAGTCGACGGAGCACACGCCGGAGGCGTTCGAGGCGGAGCAGCCGCTGTTCATCCTCTACACGTCCGGTACGACGGGTAAGCCCAAGGGCATCCTGCACACCTCCGGCGGCTATCTCACCCAGGCCGCGTACACCCACCACGCGGTCTTCGACCTCAAGCCGGAGACCGACGTCTACTGGTGCACGGCCGACGTCGGCTGGGTCACCGGCCACTCGTACATCGTCTACGGCCCGCTGGCGAACGGCGCGACGCAGGTCATGTACGAGGGCACCCCGGACACCCCGCACCAGGGCCGCTTCTGGGAGATCGTGCAGAAGTACGGGGTGACGATCCTGTACACGGCGCCGACCGCGATCCGGACGTTCATGAAGTGGGGCGACGACATCCCCGCGAAGTTCGACCTGTCCTCCCTCCGCGTCCTGGGTTCGGTCGGCGAGCCGATCAACCCCGAGGCGTGGATCTGGTACCGCAAGCACATCGGCGGCGACAAGGCCCCCATCGTCGACACCTGGTGGCAGACCGAGACCGGCGCGATGATGATCTCGCCGCTGCCGGGCGTGACGGCGACCAAGCCCGGTTCCGCGCAGACACCGCTGCCCGGCATCTCCGCGACGGTGGTCGACGACGAGGCGGGCGAGGTCCCGAACGGCGGCGGCGGTTACCTGGTCCTCACCGAGCCGTGGCCGTCGATGCTGCGCACGATCTGGGGCGACGACCAGCGGTTCCTCGACACGTACTGGTCGCGTTTCGAGGGCAAGTACTTCGCCGGTGACGGCGCCAAGAAGGACGACGACGGCGACATCTGGCTGCTCGGCCGGGTGGACGACGTGATGCTGGTGTCCGGGCACAACATCTCCACCACCGAGGTCGAGTCGGCGCTCGTCTCCCACCCGTCCGTGGCCGAGGCGGCCGTGGTCGGCGCGGCCGACGAGACGACCGGTCAGGCGATCGTCGCCTTCGTCATCCTGCGCGGCACGGCGAACGCGGAGGACGAGAACCTGGTCAACGACCTGCGCAACCACGTCGGCGCCGTCCTCGGTCCGATCGCCAAGCCCAAGCGGGTCCTTCCGGTGGCCGAGCTGCCGAAGACCCGCTCCGGCAAGATCATGCGCCGCCTGCTGCGCGACGTGGCGGAGAACCGTGCGCTCGGAGACGTCACGACGCTGACCGATTCATCGGTCATGTCCTTGATCCAGGACAAGCTTCCGGCGGCGCCCAGCGAGGACTGAGCAGTACGTCACGGAAGTGCACGTCCCTGAGGGGTGCCCGGCGCAGCGCGCGCCGGGCACCCCTTTTAGGTAAACTAAGCAAAACGTGACCCTCATGGTGTGCCGGGAAGTCTGGTCGGCGAGTAGATCCGTCCTGCCCACCGACCGGAGGTTCCCCCGATGGCCGCGCCCCGCTCCACTCCCGCCCGCAAGGTGCTCGGACGCCTGTCCCTGCCCGAGCGGAACTTCGTCGCGGAGGCGCTGCGCACCGAGACCGTCGGCGGTGTCCTCCTCCTGATCGCCGCGGTCACCGCCCTGATCTGGGCGAACGTCCCCGCCCTGCACGACAGCTACGAGAGCGTCAGCCACTTCCACCTGGGCCCCGCCGCCCTCGGCCTGCATCTCTCCATCGCCCACTGGGCCGCCGACGGCCTCCTCGCCGTCTTCTTCTTCGTCGCCGGCATCGAGCTCAAGCGCGAACTCGTCGCGGGCGACCTGCGCGACCCCAAGGCCGCCGCCCTGCCCGTCGTAGCCGCTCTGTGCGGAATGGCCGTACCGGCGCTCGTGTACACGCTGACGAACCTCACCGGCGGCGGCTCCCTGAACGGCTGGGCGGTCCCCACCGCCACCGACATCGCCTTCGCGCTCGCCGTCCTCGCGGTGATCGGCACCTCCCTGCCGAGCGCCCTGCGCGCCTTCCTGCTCACCCTCGCCGTGGTCGACGACCTGTTCGCGATCCTGATCATCGCGATCTTCTTCACCGCCCGCATCGACTTCGCCGCGCTCGCCGGGGCGGCCATCGGCCTGGCGGTCTTCTGGCTGCTGCTGCGCCGGGGCGTGCGCGGCTGGTACGTGTACGTCCCGCTCGCGCTCGTCATCTGGGCGCTGATGTACAACAGCGGCGTCCACGCCACCATCGCGGGGGTGGCGATGGGTCTGATGCTGCGCTGCACCACCCACGAGGACGAGGACCACTCCCCGGGCGAGCACGTCGAACATCTCGTACGGCCCCTGTCGGCGGGCCTCGCGGTGCCGCTGTTCGCGCTGTTCAGCGCCGGGGTCGCCATCTCCGGCGGCGCGCTGGGTGACGTATTCACGAAGCCCGAGACCCTCGGTGTGGTCCTCGGGCTGGTCGTCGGGAAGGCGGTCGGGATCTTCGGCGGGACCTGGCTGACGGCCCGTTTCACCCGGGCCTCGCTCAGCGACGACCTCGCCTGGCCGGACGTGTTCGCGGTCGCCTCGCTGGCCGGCATCGGCTTCACCGTGTCACTGCTCATCGGGGAACTCGCGTTCGACGGCGACCAGGTGCTCACCGACGAGGTCAAGGCGGCCGTCCTCGTGGGATCCCTCGTCGCGGCCCTGTGCGCGACCGTGTTGCTCAAGCTGCGCAACGCCCGGTACCGCAGGATGTACGAGGACGAGGAGCGCGACGAGGATCTCGACGGCATCCCCGACATCTACGAGCAGGACGACCCGGCGTACCACCTGCGCATGGCCGAACTCCACGACCGCAAGGCCGCCGAGCACCGCAGGATCGCCGCGGAGAAGGCCGCCGAACAGCGGCGCGGGCGTGTCGAAGTGGCGGGCGGGGCAGGCGAGGACAACGACGGTCCGGCATGATCTGACGAGACGGTACAAACACATGCCGGTACAGACACATGCGGAAGAGGGAGTACGCGATGAGCGCACCCGACGGCAGCCCGGTCGGCGCCGAACGCAGCATCGGCCAGCTGTTCGCCTCGGCGACGACCGAGATGTCCGCGCTGGTGCACGACGAGATCGCGCTGGCCAAGGCGCAGCTCAAGCAGGACGTCAAGCGCGGGGCGGTGAGCGGCGGCGCGTTCACGGTCGCCGCGGTGGTCCTGCTGTTCTCCCTGCCGATGCTCAACTTCGCGCTGGCGTACGGCATCCGCACCTGGAGCGGCTGGAACATGGCGCTCTGCTTCCTGCTCTCCTTCGCGGCGAACGTGCTGGTCGCGGTCGTCCTCGGCCTGATCGGCGTGGCCTTCGCGAAGAAGGCAGCCAAGAGCAAGGGCCCGCAGAAGGTGGCCGCGTCGGTCAAGGAGACCGCCGGGGTCCTCGGCAACGCGAAGCCGCATCCCCGCGCGGCGATCGAGGACCGTGTCCCCGAAGCCATCGAGGCTGTGGCACGCTCGTCCTCATGACGGACCCCGCCCATCCTTGGGCACAACCTGCTTCGGTCGTACGGCTCGCCCTTCCCGGCGGGCGCCAGGTCACTCACCGGGATGTCGCGGCCAACGGCGCCCGCTTCCACATCGCGGAGGTGGGCGACGGGCCGCTGGTGCTGCTGCTGCACGGTTTCCCGCAGTTCTGGTGGACCTGGCGGCATCAGCTCGGCGCGCTGGCCGACGCCGGGTTCCGGGCCGTCGCCATGGACCTGCGGGGCGTCGGCGGCAGCGACCGCACCCCGCGCGGCTACGACCCCGCCAACCTCGCCCTCGACATCACCGGCGTGATCCGCTCCCTCGGCGAGCCGGACGCCGCGCTGGTCGGCCACGACCTCGGCGGCTATCTGGCGTGGACGGCCGCCACGATGCGCCCCAAGCTGGTCCGTCGGCTCGCGGTCTCCTCGATGCCGCACCCCCGGCGCTGGCGCAACGCCATGCTGTCCGACGTCAGGCAGTCGGCGGCGAGTTCATACATCTGGGGGTTCCAGCGCCCCTGGCTCCCCGAGCGGCAACTCCTGGCCGAGGACGCCGAGTTGGTGGGCAAGCTGATCCGGGACTGGTCCGGCCCGCAGCTGCCGGACGACGAGGCGATCGAGGCGTACCGGCGGGCGATGCTGATCCCGTCGACCGCGCACTGCTCGATCGAGCCGTACCGCTGGCTGGTGCGGTCGATGGCGCGCCCGGACGGCATCCAGTTCAACCGGCGCATGAAGCGGCCGGTGCGGGTGCCGACCCTGCATCTGCACGGCTCCCTCGACCCGGTGCTGCGCACCCGCAGCGCGGCGGGCTCCGGGGAGTACGTCGAAGCGCCGTACCGCTGGCGGCTGTTCGACGGTCTCGGGCACTTCCCGCACGAGGAGGAGCCGGCGGTCTTCTCGACCGAACTGGTCAACTGGCTCAAGGATCCCGAACCCGATCGGTGACGAAGCCGTCGCGCCCGGTATCCGGACGTGAACACCTGTACTACGAACGGCCACTTGCCTGGCGCATACGCCAATTGGGGCCCCAAGGGGTGGTTATCGACCTTGGGGCAGGGGCAGACGTCGGGGTATGGGCTGGACGCACGACTACAGTGACGCAGCACGCAATCGCCGCTCGGACCACGGTCTGAGCTCCCACCAACGGGGCGCGCCGCAACTCCAGGGCACAGACCTCAGGGTGGGGATCCCGCGCATTCTGCGCCGCCGGGCCCGCTGGGTCTCGGTACGGCTGCGTCATCCACGGGGCTAGCCACTTCACACCGCGTCAGAGTGCGCAACTGTCGCTGTCCACCTGCTCGTTGGCACTGCGCCCCTTGACGATGTCCGGCTGGATCTCGTCGGCGGTGAGCGCGTACCCGGTGTCGGGGTCGTCGAGGGACTTCGCGAAGACCACGCCGTACACCTTGCCCTGGGGCGTGAGCAGCGGGCCGCCGGAGTTGCCCTGACGGACCGTCGCGTAGAGCGAGTACACATCGCGGCGGACCGTGCCGCGGTGGTAGATGTCCGGGCCACTGGCCGTGATGCGTCCCCGCACGCGTGCGGCCCGGACGTCGTACGACCCGTTCTCCGGGAAGCCGGCGACGATCGCGCTGTTCCCACTGTCCGCGTCCTTGGTGGCGAACTGCAGGGAGCGCGCCTTCAGGTCCGGTACGTCGAGTACGGCGATGTCGCGGTGCCAGTCGTAGAGGACGACCTTGGCGTCGTACTTGCGGCCCACGCCGCCTATCTGGACGGTGGGTTCGTCGACGCCGCCCACGACGTGCGCGTTGGTCATGACACGGCGGTCGCCGAAGACGAAGCCGGTGCCCTCCAGGACCTTGCCGCAGCTCTGGGCGGTGCCCATGACCTTGACGATGGACCGCTGGGCGCGGACGGCGACTTCGCTGGAGGCGAGAGCCGGGTCGGGCGGCTGGACGTCGTTGATCGGCTCGTTGGCGAACGGGCTGAAGACCTGCGGGAAGCCGTTCTGCGCGAGGACCGAGGAGAAGTCCGCGAACCAGGTGTCGGCCTGCGCGGGCAGCGCCCGGGACACTCCCAGCAGGACCTTGGAGCTGCGGACCTCCTTGCCGAGCGTCGGCAGGGTGGTGCCGGCGAGCGCCGAGCCGATCAGCCAGGCCACCAGGAGCATCGCGAGGACGTTGACGAGGGCGCCGCCGGTCGCGTCCAGGGCGCGGGCCGGGGACCAGGTGATGTAGCGGCGCAGCTTGTTGCCGAGGTGGGTGGTCAGGGCCTGGCCGACGGAGGCGCAGACGATGACGACGACGACCGCGACGACGGCCGCGGTGGTGGAGACCTCCGCGTTGTCGGTCACCGCGTCCCAGATGACGGGCAGCGTGTAGACGGCGACGAGGCCGCCGCCCAGGAAGCCGATCACCGACAGGATGCCGACGACGAACCCCTGGCGATAGCCCACGATCGCGAACCACACGGCGGCGACCAGCAACAGGATGTCCAGCACATTCACGAGCGACACCTTGTCATGACCGCCAGTCGAGGGGGACCTGCTTCTCGCGGTCCCAGGGGCGCTCCCAGCCCGAGTAGTGCAGCAGGCGGTCGATGACTCCGGCCGTGAAACCCCAGACGAGGGCCGATTCGACCAGAAATGCCGGACCCAGGAAGCCGCTGGGGTGCGAGACCGTGACCCTGTTGGCCGGATCCGTGAGATCCGCCACGGGGACCGTGAACACTCTGGCCGTCTCGTTCGGATCGACCACCCCGACCGGTGTCGGCTCCCGCCACCAGCCCAGCACCGGGGTCACCACGAAGCCGCTCACCGGGATGTACAGCTTGGGCAGCACCCCGAAGAGCTGCACTCCGGCGGGGTCCAGCCCGGTCTCCTCCTCGGCCTCGCGGAGAGCGGCCCGCAGCGGGCCGTCGCCCGTCGGGTCGCCGTCCTCGGGGTCGAGGGCGCCACCGGGGAAGGACGGCTGCCCCGCGTGGGAGCGCAGCGAGCTCGACCGCTCCATGAGTAGCAGCTCGGGCCCGCGCTCGCCGTCCCCCTCGCCGAACAGGATCAGCACCGCGGACTGCCGGCCCGCCCCGTCCTCCGGCGGCAGGAACCGGCTCAGCTGGAGCGGCTCGACCGTCTCCACCGCGTGCACCACCGGATCAAGCCAGTCGGGCAGCCCCTCTTTGCTGAGCCCCACACCCTGGGTGTTGCTCGCGTGTGTCATCCCCCACCCCCGTTCCCACTGATCAACGCCCGA
The DNA here is from genome assembly GCF_053598575.1 of Streptomyces sp. NPDC001100. Taxonomy (NCBI): domain Bacteria; kingdom Bacillati; phylum Actinomycetota; class Actinomycetes; order Kitasatosporales; family Streptomycetaceae; genus Streptomyces; species Streptomyces sp. NPDC001100. The sequence goes on along the minus strand of NZ_JBSFKO010000008.1, from coordinate 165,990 downwards.
TACCTCCGAGATCGTTCCGCGATCCGGCCCTCGATGCCGTCGTCATGCCGATCCCAGCGGCGGCGCCGGCTTGCCGCCCGCGTCCAGATAGGCCTGCGGAGGGTTCAGGCGCTGACCCGGATAGCCGCCCTTCTCGTACTTGAGCAGCTTCTTGGCCTTCTCGGGGTCGGTCTCGCCCTCGCCGTACGCCGGGCAGAGCGGGGCGATGGGGCAGGCGCCGCAGGCGGGCTTGCGGGCGTGGCAGATGCGGCGGCCGTGGAAGATCACGTGGTGCGAGAGCATCGTCCAGTCACTCTTCGGGAAGAGCGCTCCCACGGCGGCCTCGATCTTGTCCGGCTCGGTCTCCCCGGTCCACTTCCAGCGCCGTACGAGCCGCTGGAAGTGCGTGTCCACGGTGATGCCGGGGCGCCCGAAGGCGTTGCCCAGCACCACGAAGGCGGTCTTGCGGCCGACGCCCGGCAGCTTGACGAGGTCTTCGAGCCGACCCGGGACCTCACCGCCGAAGTCCTCGACGAGCGCCTTGGAGAGGCCTATCACCGACTTCGTCTTGGCCCGGAAGAACCCGGTCGGCCGGAGGATCTCCTCGACCTGCTCCGGGTCGGCGCCGGCCAGGTCCTCGGGGGTCGGGTACTTGGCGAACAGGGCCGGTGTCGTCTGGTTGACCCTCAGGTCGGTGGTCTGGGCGGACAGGACCGTGGCGACCACGAGCTGGAAGGGGTTCTCGAAGTCGAGCTCCGGGTGGGCGTACGGATAGATCTCGGCCAGCTCGCGGTTGATACGGCGGGCACGGCGGACGAGGGCGGTCTGCGACTCGCTCTTCCCGCTCTTCACGACAGCCACCCGCTTTACCCCCTTTGCCGCTTTCCTGCCGCCGTCAGGGCTCTGTTCGCCCACGGCGGAATCACGAGGTACAACCATCCGCCCAGCCCCCTTGGCCTGTGCTCTCACCGGCGATTTGGACACCCGGCCAGCCTAGAGCCCACCACTGACATCCGCCCCGGACCCCGAAGATCAGCCCCCAATTGGACCCCTGCCGCTTACCTCGGGACACCTGTACGGCATCCTTGTGACAGATCACACTGTTTGGACGGTCCGGCAAAATGGGGAGCACGGTCCCCTGGTACCAAGGGGGAGCACCATCCCCTGAGCAGGTCGACAAGGAGAGAACTCGTGGACGACGTTCTGCGGCGCGCCCCGCTCTTCGCGGCGCTCGATGACGATCAGGCCGCGGAGCTGCGCGCCTCCATGAGTGAGGTGACCCTCGCGCGCGGGGACTCCCTCTTTCACGAAGGCGACCCCGGCGACCGGCTCTACGTGGTCACCGAGGGCAAGGTGAAGCTCCACCGCACCTCCCCCGACGGCCGCGAGAACATGCTGGCCGTCCTCGGCCCCGGCGAGCTGATCGGCGAGCTGTCGCTGTTCGACCCGGGCCCGCGCACGGCCACCGCCAGCGCGCTGACCGAGGTCAAGCTGCTCGGTCTGGGCCACGGCGACCTCCAGCCCTGGCTGAGCGCCCGCCCCGAGGTGGCCTCCGCGCTGCTGCGCGCGGTCGCCCGCCGGCTGCGCAAGACCAACGACGCGATGTCCGACCTGGTCTTCTCGGACGTCCCCGGCCGCGTGGCCCGCGCCCTGCTGGACCTCTCCCGCCGCTTCGGCGTGCAGTCCGAGGAAGGTATCCACGTGGTGCACGACCTCACCCAGGAGGAGCTGGCCCAGCTGGTCGGCGCCTCCCGCGAGACGGTCAACAAGGCCCTCGCCGACTTCGCGGGCCGCGGCTGGCTGCGCCTGGAGGCCCGCGCGGTGATCCTGCTGGACGTCGAGCGGCTGGCGAAGCGCTCGCGCTAGATCGAATCGCACGTCTTCTTACTGAGGGGCCCTGCCGCACGGCGGGGCCCCTCAGCGCATCGCCGGGCGGGGGCCCAGGAACAGGGGGCGGGAATGCACGAGGACCACGAGGACCACCAGGCGCGTCTCGTCGCCGCCGGGGACTGCCTCGCCGTGGTCTGCGGCGCCGCGTACCGCCGCACGCGTACGCGTGTTCCGCTGGAAATGACCTGCCCCGGCCTCGATCGGTTGCAGAGTGGTGCCATGCGGAACAAGGGGCTGGACGCCCAGGGATACATCGATCGCGAAGGCTCCCTTGGACGCATCCCGCACGTCTTCGGGCCGGTCGTCGCCGCCGCGCGGGACCGGCTGCTCGACGTCTACGGGGGACGCCTCGACAGCGCGTACCTCTACGGGTCGATCCCGCGCGGCACCGCGCGCGTGGGGCGCAGTGATCTCGACCTGCTCGTGGCGACCCGGCGGGAGCCGACCGAGGAGGACCGGGACGCGGCGCGCGGCCTGGGCGAGGCGCTCGACAAGGAGTTCCCGGAGATCGACGGGGTCGGCATCCTCCTGTACGGCCGCACACGGCTGCTGAGCGAGCCGGAGACGTACGACCTGGGGTGGTTCGTCGCGTGCCTGTGCACACCGTTGCTCGGGGAGGACCTCGCCGAGTACCTGCCCCGCTACCGCCCGGACTCGCTCCTCGCCCGGGAGACCAACGGCGACCTGTCGCTGCTGCTCCCCCGCTGGCGGGAACGGATCGCCGCCTCCGAGGACACCGACGAGGCCCGTAGGCCCCTGGTGCGCTTCATGTCGCGGCACCTGGTCCGCACCGGCTTCACTCTGGTGATGCCCCGCTGGAACGGCTGGACCAGCGACCTCGGGGAGATGGCCGGGGCGTTCGGCGCTTACTACCCCGGGCGGGCGGCGGAACTGCGCGAGGCGGCGGTCCTGGGTGGCGAACCGAACGGCGACGGGCGCGTGCTGCGGTCGTACGTCGACGATCTCGGCCCGTGGCTGGCCGAGGAGTACGCGCGCGTGCACGGCGTGAAGGCGCCGCGCCCGAACGGCATCGCCTAGGTCAGGCCGTCAGATCAGGCCGTGTTCCTTCAGGTAGTCCAGCTGGGCGCGTACCGACAGTTCCGCCGCCGGCCACAGGGAGCGGTCGACGTCCGCGTACACGTGGGCGACGACCTCGGCCGGGCTCCGGTGGCCGTTCTCCACGGCCGTCTCGATCTGGGCGAGCCGGTGGGCACGGTGGGCGAGATAGAACTCGACGGCGCCCTGGGCGTCCTCCAGGACCGGTCCGTGGCCCGGCAGGACCGTGTGGACGCCGTCGTCGACCGTGAGCGAGCGCAGCCGCCGCAGCGAGTCCAGGTAGTCCCCCAGGCGGCCGTCAGGATGCGCCACCACGGTCGTGCCGCGCCCCAGGACGGTGTCTCCCGTCAGGACGGCCTGATCGGCCGGGAGATGGAAGCACAGGGAGTCCCCGGTGTGGCCGGGCGTCGACACGACGACCAGTTCCAGGCCGCCGACCCGGATGACGTTCCCGGCGGCGAGGCCCTCGTCCCCGAGGCGCAGCGCCGGGTCCAGCGCGCGGACCTTGGTGTCCGTCAGCTCGGCGAAGCGGACGGCGCCTTCCGCGTGGTCGGGGTGTCCGTGCGTGAGCAGGGTCAGAGCGATCCGCTTCCCGGCCTTCTCGGCGGTGTCCACGACGTTGCGCAGATGACCCTCGTCCAGGGGCCCCGGGTCGATGACCACGGCCAGCTCGGAGTCGGGCTCCGCGACGATCCAGGTGTTGGTCCCGTCCAGGGTCATCGCGGACGCGTTGGGCGCGAGGACGTTCACGGCACGTGCGGTGGCGGGGCCGGTGAGGACCCCGCCCCGTGGCTGGCCGGGGAGCGCGGCTGCGTCGGTCATGCGGGGGCTCCACCGGTCGAGAGGTCGGTCGGGATGTGCTTGGTGAACTCCTCGTGGCCCGGCCAGGACAGGACGATCTCGCCGTCCTCCAGGCGGGCCCGTGCGAGGACGGGCGTGAGATCGCGCTCCGGGGCCGACGACAGGGCCTCGGCCGCGCTGCCGTACGGGATCAGTCCGCGCAGGGTCGCGATGGTCGGCGGCATCATCGTCAGATCGCCCTTGTCGTACCCGGTGGCCGCCTCGCCGGGGGCGATCCACACCGTGTGGTCGGCCTCCGTGGAGGCGTTCCGGGTGCGCTGCCCCTCCGGAAGGACGGCGACGAAGAACCAGGTGTCGTAGCGGCGGGTTTCGAACTCCGGGGTGATCCAGCGTGCCCACGCACCCAGCAGGTCGGAGCGCAGGACCAGGCCCCGGCGGTCGAGGAACTCGGCGAAGGACAGGTCACGGGCGACCAGGGCGGCGCGGTCCACCTCCCAGGCCTCGCCCGTGGTGTCGTCGACCACGGTGTCGGGGTTCGGTCCGGCGAGCAGGACGCCCGCCTCCTCGTAGGTCTCCCGTACGGCCGCGCACACGATCGCCTGGGCGGCCGTCTCGTCGACGCCCAGCCGGTTCGCCCACCACGCGCGCGTGGGGCCCGCCCAGCGGACCTGGCGGTCGTCGTCGCGCGGGTCGACACCGCCGCCCGGGTACGCGTACGCGCCCCCGGCGAAGGCCATGGAGGCGCGTCTGCGCAGCATGTGGACGGCGGGGCCGGTGTCGGTGTCCTTCAGGAGCATCACCGTGGCCGCGCGCCTGGGCACGACCGGTGTGAGAGTGCCCTCCGCGAGCGCGCGGATGCGCTCGGGCCACTCCGCCGGGAACCACTGACCGTTCGCCATGGGCGGAGGCTATCCCGTAGTGCGCGGATGTTCGAGAGGCAACAACGCGCGCTCCGGGACGGCGAACAGCCTGGTTAGGCCTGCGTCAGCTCCACCTGGATCTCGACCTCGACCGGCGAGTCCAGCGGCAGCACCGCCACGCCGACCGCGCTGCGCGCGTGCACGCCCTTGTCGCCGAGGACCTCGCCGAGGAGTTCGCTGGCGCCGTTGACGACACCGGGCTGGCCGGTGAAGTCGGGGGCCGAGGCGACGAAGCCGACGACCTTCACCACGCGCGCGATCCGGTCCAGGTCACCGGTGACGGACTTGACGGCGGCGAGGGCGTTCAGCGCGCAGGTGCGGGCCAGCTCCTTGGCCTCCTCCGCGGTGACCTCGGCGCCCACCTTGCCGGTGACGGGCAACTTGCCGTCCACCATGGGCAGCTGGCCGGAGGTGTACACGTAGACCCCGCTCTGCACGGCGGGCTGGTACGCGGCGAGCGGCGGGACGACCGCCGGCAGGGTCAGGCCGAGTTCGGCCAGCCGGGCCTCTACGGCACTCACGCCTTCTCCCGCTTGAGGTAGGCCACCAGCTGCTCGGGGTTGTTCGGCCCGGGCACGACCTGGACGAGCTCCCAGCCGTCCTCGCCCCAGGTGTCCAGAATCTGCTTCGTGGCGTGGACGAGCAGCGGCACAGTCGAGTATTCCCACTTGGTCATGCGGCCGACTTTAGCGGCTGCGAACCGGCCGTCAGTGGTCGCGTTATCCACAGCCTCCCGCTTGGTTCGGTCGCGGACTGGTTAGGCTCGAAGACGTGAGCAGGCTCCAGGTCGTCAGTGGCAAGGGCGGTACCGGCAAGACCACGGTGGCCGCAGCCCTCGCGCTGGCCCTGGCCACCGAGGGGAAGCGGACGCTTCTCGTCGAGGTCGAGGGTCGCCAGGGCATCGCGCAGCTCTTCGAGACGGAGACGCTGCCCTATGAGGAGCGGAAGATCGCCGTCGCTCCCGGGGGCGGGGAGGTGTACGCACTGGCCATCGACCCCGAACTGGCCCTTCTGGACTACCTCCAGATGTTCTACAAACTGGGCGGCGCGGGCCGCGCCCTGAAGAAACTCGGCGCGATCGACTTCGCCACCACGGTCGCGCCCGGCCTGAGGGACGTCCTCCTGACCGGGAAGGCGTGCGAGGCGGTGCGGCGCAAGGACAAGAGCGGGCGGTTCGTCTACGACTACGTCGTGATGGACGCTCCGCCGACCGGCCGCATCACCCGCTTCCTGAACGTCAACGACGAGGTCGCCGGGCTCGCCAAGATCGGCCCGATACACAATCAGGCGCAGGCCGTGATGCGGGTCCTGAAGTCCCCGGAGACGGAGGTGCACCTGGTGACGCTCCTGGAGGAGATGCCAGTCCAGGAGACCGCCGACGGAATCGCCGAACTCCGGGCGGCGCGACTGCCGGTGGGCCGGATCATCGTGAACATGGTGCGGCCCGAGGTGCTGGACCCGGCCGAGCTGGATCTCGTACGGGCCCTGCCGCGCACCGCCGTCGCGCAGTCGCTGTCGGCCGCCGGGCTCGGCGGGGCGCGGCGCGGCGGGAACGCCGAGAAGCTGGTGGATCCGCTGCTCGCACAGGCCGAGGAGTACGCCGCGCGGTACGCCCTGGAGCACGAGCAGCGGGCCGTGCTCGGCGCGTTGGACCTGCCGCTGCACGAACTGCCCTTGCTCGCCGAGGGCTTGGACCTGGCGGGCCTGTACGAACTCGCCACCGAGCTGCGGAAGCAGGGGATGTCATGAGCCCGGACCAGGAGCAGGGGCGCGACGGCGGCCGTCGGCTGTCCTCCGCGCGCGTGCTCGACGTCGACCCGCTGCTCGACGACCCGGAGACCCGCATCGTGGTGTGCTGCGGCTCGGGCGGGGTCGGCAAGACGACCACCGCGGCGGCGCTCGGACTGCGGGCCGCCGAGCGGGGCCGCAGGGTCGTCGTCCTGACCATCGACCCGGCCCGCCGACTCGCCCAGTCCATGGGCATCGACTCGCTGGACAACACCCCGAGGCGGGTGAAGGACGTCGACGGGGACGGCGAACTGCACGCCATGATGCTCGACATGAAGCGCACCTTCGACGAGATCGTCGAGGCGCACGCGGACCGCGAGCGGGCCGCCGCGATCCTGAACAACCCCTTCTACCAGTCGCTCTCGGCGGGCTTCGCGGGCACGCAGGAGTACATGGCCATGGAGAAGCTGGGCCAGCTGCGCGCCCAGCACGACTGGGACCTGATCGTGGTGGACACGCCGCCGTCCCGCTCGGCCCTGGACTTCCTGGACGCGCCGAAACGTCTCGGCTCGTTCCTGGACGGCAAGCTGATCCGGCTGCTGACCGCGCCGGCGAAGCTGGGCGGCCGGGCCGGGATGAAGTTCCTGAACGTCGGCATGTCGATGATGACCGGCACCCTCGGCAAGCTGCTCGGGGGTCAACTACTCAAGGACATCCAGACGTTCATCGCCGCGATGGACACCACCTTCGGCGGTTTCCGCACCCGCGCGGACGCGACGTACAAGCTGCTGCAGGCGCCCGGGACGGCGTTCCTGGTGGTCGCGGCCCCGGAGCGGGACGCGCTGCGCGAGGCCGCGTACTTCGTGGAGCGGCTGGCCGCCGAGGACATGCCGCTGGCCGGTCTGGTGCTCAACCGGGTGCACGGGAGCGGAGCCGCCCGGCTGTCGGCCGAGCGGGCACTCGCCGCCGCGGAAAATCTTGAGGAGTCCCGCATTGTCGATCAGGTGGGCGGGAAAGCTGGACTTCGTAACTCTCCCGACACGTACGGCAGTTCAGAATCCTCCGGTACCGGATCTCCCGGTTCCCGGGCAGCAGCTCGTGACGAAGGCTCCCCCGCCGCCACGGACGACGAGCGCCCCGCCGACAAGCGACCCGACGACGAGCCATCCGTCGACCGACTCACCGCAGGCCTGCTGAGACTGCATGCCGACCGGATGCGGCTGCTCTCCCGTGAGCAGCGCACACGTGACCGCTTCACCGCGCGCCACCCCGAGGTGGCCGTCGCCGAAGTGGCCGCGCTGCCCGGCGATGTGCACGACCTCGCGGGGCTGCGGGACATCGGGAACCGGCTCGCGGCCGGTCGGCCGGAGCTGCCCGAGACGAAGGTCTGACGCGGACCTCCGGGCGCGTACCCCCCGGGGATCGCCCGAGGTCGGCCCCGAGGGGACCGGTGGGCCTCAGCCCACCGCCGCGTAGTTCTCGTAGATCTCGTCGTCGTCGAGGGGGATGATGCCGACCCCTCGCTCGTACTCGATGCGCGCGGTCTCCAGTAGCCGGCGCCATGAAGTGACAGTGGGCCGCCTGCGCAGCAGTGCGCGGCGCTCCCGCTCCGTCATGCCTCCCCATACGCCGAATTCGACGCGGTTGTCGAGCGCATCGGCGAGGCACTCCGTGCGTACCGGACATCCGGTGCACACTGCCTTCGCCCTGTTCTGCGCTGCTCCTTGAACGAACAGTTCATCCGGATCGGTAGTGCGGCAGGCCGCCTGCGCACTCCAGTCGGTTACCCAGCCCATACCGGCGCCGTCCTCTCCCGAATCGAGGCTCCCCCACGGCGGCAGCGGCATATTCACCGCCGCCAGTTGAGGACGTTACGGAAGGTGGGCACAGCGCAACACCCCCTTCGGGCCCAATCTTGAATGGCCCGAACGGACTATGGGTAAGCGGCAGATCACCCGGGGGAGTGAGCTGACGACATGCGTGACCTTCCCGGCAAACCGGGACAGTTGACATGCGCCACAAGGGGCACCGGATGACACAGGAGGCGGATTCGGACACGCCTCCCACAAAAAAACAGGGCACGACCGGAACGATTCGGGGTCGCCGGACGTATTGATACGTGACCGCTCTGCTGTGACAGTTGAGAGCAGCTTAGGCCAAGGCCTATACACCTGTCCGGCAAATGAGAACGTAGACGGCTCCTATTGCCGCGCCGTCATGTTCCCGGGACGAGCCCGCCGTTCACCGCGCGGTCGTGGAGCCGTGGGTGCCACTCGCTGGCGTCGCTCGCGGGCCGAAGCAGGGGACGAGCGCCCGGGCCTCCTCACCCGTGACCGGTTTCGCAATCACGCCGAGCCGCCGGTCGCATCGGGCCGGCGGTCGCATCGGACTGGCGGTCGCGCCGGTCGATCTCGTCCTCGCTCGCGTCCCGGTAGGGAAGCGGGCCGTCGGCGACGAACGCCCGCACTTCGGGTCTCATGGGCGAGTGACCGACTTCGGTCACCACCGCGGGCAAGGGGCGTCCGCCACCGCCGGCCAGGCGACCACCACCGCGGGCCGGGCGGCCACCACCGTGCGCAAGGCGCCTTCACGGATCACCCCGCCGCGGATCACCCCGCCGCGGATCACCCCGCCGCGGATCGCCCCGCTGCCCCGGATGTCACGATCCCGCACCCGAACATCCCGAGACCCACCCGCTCCCCCGGGACGCCCCGGGTGAGGGATTAGGCTGCCCCCATGCCAAAAAAGCGCTCGGGTGGTGGTCTGTCCCCTCTGCAGCAGGCCACCAAGTTCCTCGGTGTCAGTGTGCTCGCCGGTGCCCTCATGGCCGGAATCGCGTTGCCCGCGGCCGGAGCGCTGGGGCTCGCGGCCAAGGGCTCGGTCCAGGGGTTCGACGACATCCCGGACAACCTGAAGAGCCCTCAGCTGAGCCAGCGCACCACGATCCTGGACAGCAAGGGCAACCAGCTCGCCACGGTCTACTCCCGTGACCGCACGGTGGTGGAGCTCAAGGACATCTCGCCGTACATGCAGAAGGCGATCGTCGCGATCGAGGACTCGCGCTTCTACCAGCACGGCGCGATCGACCTCAAGGGCGTCCTGCGCGCCCTGAACAAGAACGCGCAGAGCGGTGGCGTCTCCCAAGGCGCCTCCACGCTCACGCAGCAGCTGGTGAAGAACTACTTCATCGAGGAGGCCGGCGACGACCCGACGAAGGTCGCCGAGGCCACCCAGCAGACGCTGGGCCGCAAGGTCCGCGAGTTGAAGTACGCGATCCAGATCGAGGAAAAGCTCGGCAAGAAGAAGATCCTCGAGAACTACCTGAACATCACCTTCTTCGGAGAGCAGGCCTACGGCGTCGAGGCCGCGTCCGAGCGCTACTTCTCCAAGCACGCCAAGGACCTGAACCTCCAGCAGTCGGCGCTGCTGGCGGGCATCGTCCAGTCGCCCACGCGCTACGACCCGATCAACGACGAGGCCGAGGCCAAGAAGCGCCGCAACACCGTGCTGGCCCGCATGGCCGAGGTCGGCGACATCTCCAAGGCGGAGGCCCTGGCGGCCGAGAAGACCGACCTCGGGCTGAAGGTCAGCCAGCCGAAGAACGGCTGCATCACCGCGGTCAAGGGCGCGAGCTTCTTCTGCAAGTACGTCGAGAAGGTCTTCCTGAGCGACCCGGTCTTCGGCAAGACCAAGGAGGCCCGCGCGAAGATCTGGAACCAGGGCGGCCTCACGATCCGTACGACCCTGGACCCGCAGGCCCAGAACTCGGTGCAGGCCTCGCTCAAGGACCACATCTACAAGTCGGACTCCGTCGCCGCCGCGGCCACCCTCGTCGAACCCGGCACCGGCAAGATCCTCGGCATGGGCCAGTCGAAGCCGTACGGCTACGGCAAGAACGAGACGGAGTACAACTACTCGGTCAACGCCGACATGGGCGGCTCGAACTTCGGCTTCCCGACCGGTTCGACGTTCAAGCCCTTCGTCGCCGCCGCCGCGCTGGAGCAGGGCCTGCCGGCCACCCAGCAGTATCCGGCGCCGTACTCGATGGACTACCCGAGCCCCGTCTCGACCTGCAGCGGCAAGAACTGGGTCAACACGGACGGCGCGACGGTGGAGAACGAGAGCGAGTCGGAGAAGGGTCCGTACGCGCTGAAGGAGGCGATGGCCAAGTCGGTCAACACCTACTTCGTGCAGATGATCTCCGACATCGGTCTGTGCCCCGTGGTGAGCATGACCAACAAGCTCGGGGTCGTGCAGGGCAACGGCGACAAGATCCCCGAGGTCCCGGCCATCGCGCTCGGCTCCAAGGGCCTCTCGCCGCTGACGATGGCCTCCGCGTACGCGGCCTTCGCCAACGAGGGCACGTACTGCACGCCCATCGCCATCGAGTCCATCACCCAGAAGGTGGGCAACGAGCAGAAGTCGCTCGCCGTCCCCAAGTCCACCTGCTCGCGGGCGATGAGCAAGAAGACCGCCGACACCATCAACACCGTGCTGCGCGGCGTGGTCGACTCCGGCACCGGCCAGGAGGCCGGCCTCACCGACCGCCAGAGCGCCGGCAAGACGGGTACGACGGACTCCCGCAAGAACGCCTGGTTCGTCGGCTACACGCCCCAGCTCGCGGGCGCGGTCTGGGTCGGCAGCGCCAAGCAGAACGTCGAGATGACCAGCATCCGCATCGGCGGCGTCTGGCACGACCAGGTCTACGGCGCCGACACCCCCGGCCCGATCTGGAAGGACGCCATGACCGGCGCCCTGGAGGGCAAGCAGGTCGAGAACTTCCAGCTCGTCAACATCCCCGACCCCGTCAAGGACAAGGGCAACAACGACGGCAAGAACAACGACAACGGCGGGAACACCAACGGGGCCAACGACAACGGCGGCACCACCGACGGAGGCACCACCCCCACCCCGACGTTCTCCCTCCCGGACGGCTTCATCCAGGGCACGACGAACGGCGGCAACAACGGCAACGGGAACGGCGGCAACAGGGGATAACTCCCCTGCGGCCATCGGCCGTTCTGAGGCTTCGTCTACGACGACGGGGGCGCCCCTGGTGAAAAGGGGCGCCCCCGTCGTCGTGGACGCACGTTCGTGGACGCACGTTCGTGGGTCAGCCGGCGAGCAGCTTCTTCACCACGGCGGCGACGCGGCCGCCCTCGGCCAGTCCGGCCACCTTCGGGTTCACGATCTTCATCACGGCACCCATGGCACGCGGGCCCTCGGCGCCGGCCGCCTTCGCCTCCTCGACGGCCTGGGAGACGATCGCGGTCAGCTCCTCGTCGCCGAGCTGCTTGGGCAGGTACTCGGCGAGGACCTCGCCCTCCGCCTTCTCCTGCGCGGCCTGCTCCGGGCGACCGCCCTGCGCGAAGGCGTCCGCGGCCTCACGGCGCTTCTTCGCCTCCTTGGTGATCACCTTGAGGACCTCGTCGTCGGAGAGCTCGCGCTTCTCCTTGCCCGCGACCTCCTCCTTGGTGATCGCGGCGAGCGTCAGCCGCAGCGTGGAGGAACGCAGCTTGTCGTGCGCCTTGATCGCGGTGTTGAGGTCTTCCTGCAGCTTCGCCTTGAGCGTGGTGGTCATGGGTCCGATTCTCGCAGGTGCGCGGCCGCCTCCGCCCGCCGATTTACCGGGCCCCGGCCGACGGGGTGTCAGGCGTGTCAGTGGGGTCTGACACGATGGAGGCATGCGCGCGCGATACGGAGTACCCCTGGGAATTGCGGCGGCCGGCGCCGCTGGTGTGGTCTACGCGGCGGCCTTCGAGGTCCGCTCCTTCCGCCTGCGGAGGGTGACGGTCCCGGTGCTGCCGACCGGCATGCGCCCGCTCAGAGTCCTCCAGGTCTCCGACATCCACATGGTCGGCGGCCAGCGCAAGAAGCAGCGCTGGCTGCGCTCGCTCGCGGGCCTGCGCCCCGACTTCGTGATCAACACCGGCGACAACCTCTCCGACCCGGAGGGCGTCCCCGAGGTCCTGGACGCGCTCGGCCCGCTGATGGAGTTCCCGGGCGCGTACGTCTTCGGCTCGAACGACTACTACGGCCCCACCCTCCGCAACCCCGCCCGGTACCTGTTCGAGAAGACCGCGGGCCGCCACGGTCTGAACGGCAACCCACCCATCGTGGGAGCCGTCCACAACCCGTGGGAGGACCTCCGGGACGGCTTCGACGCGGGAGGCTGGCTCAACCTCACCAACACCCGCGGCACGCTCAAGATCGAGGGCGCGTCGGTGGAACTGACCGGCCTCGACGACCCGCACATCAAGCGCGACCGGTACGCGCACGTGGCGGGCGGCCCGTCGGACGACGCCGACTTCTCGATGGCCGTCGTGCACGCGCCGTACCTCCGCGCCCTGGACGCGTTCGCCGCCGACGGCTACCCCCTGATCCTCGGCGGCCACACCCACGGCGGCCAGCTCTGCATCCCGTTCTACGGCGCCCTGGTCACCAACTGCGACCTCGACACGGACCGCGTGAAGGGCCTCTCCACGCATACGGCGGAGGGCCGGACGTCGTACCTGCACGTGTCGGCGGGGTGCGGGACGAGCCGGTACACGCCGGTGCGGTTCGCTTGCCCGCCGGAGGCTACGTTGATGACGTTGGTGGGGCGGGAGTAGGCGGGCGGGATACCGTCGCGCCGCGGGGGGCGATGTACCGTCGCGCCGCGGGGGAGGGCTCGCGGGACGTGCGGCTTGGTCGACTCGCGTAGCTCGGCCGACCCGCGTAGCTCGTGCGGCCCGTGCAGTTCGTGCGGGACCACGTAGCTCGGCCGACCCGGGTAGCTCGTGCGGCCCACCCGTATCGCCCGGTTCGTCCCCTCTGTCTAGCGTGAGGACATGACCGCTCCGATACCCAGGGACATCCCGGACCTCCCCGCGGTACCCGGCATGCCCGCCCTGTTCGCCTCACCCGTTCCCGCCACCGCGGTGGTGGCTCCGTACCGCCGTCCGACGGCGGCCGTGTACCGACTGCTGGTCGCGCTGGTGGCAGCGGCGGCGGTGACCGCCGACCTGTTCCTCGGCAGCCCGATCAGGGTCCTGACCTACTTCACGATCCAGAGCAACATCCTGCTGGCCCTGGTGATGCTCGCCACCGCCCGCCGGGCATGGACGGCCCGCCGCCCCCTCTCCCCCCTGGTGACGGGCGCGGCACTCCTCTACATCACGATCACCGGCCTGGTGTACCACCTGATCCTGGCGCACGCGTCGATCCCGTTCGCGATGACGGGCGGGACGACGGCCCCCACGGGCTGGCAGGCGGTCACGAACCAGGTCCTGCACACGGTGACACCGATCGCGGCGGTGCTCGACTGGCTGCTGCTGACCGCACCCGGCCGGCTGCACCTGCGGATGGCGGCGACGTGGCTGCTGTACCCGCTCACGTACCTGGCGGTCTATCTGGCCCGGGGCGAACTGATCCTCCCCGGCACACCGGGCCGCTACCTCTACACGTTCCTGGACGTCGAGCACCACGGCTACAAGAGCGTCCTAGGCAACGCCCTCCTCCTCGGCCTCGCCTTCTACGCCCTCTCCGTCCTCCTCGTGGCCCTCGACCACGCCCGCCCCAACCCGATCCGCCACCGCGCCAAAACCGGATTTCGTCTCCAGCCACCGGTGGGCTAAAGTAAACGACGTCGCCGCGATGAGCAGCAACACCGGCAAGATGAGCGGCGACATCGGGGTGTAGCGCAGCTTGGCAGCGCGCTTCGTTCGGGACGAAGAGGTCGTGGGTTCAAATCCCGCCACCCCGACAGCTAGAGCACCAGGTCAGGGCCGGTTCCCCTTAACGGGAAACCGGCCCTGACTCGTTCCGCAAGGTCCCTGGGGAGTGAATGGGGAGTGGATCAAGGAAATTGACTCCCCCCAGCGCCCCTGGCGTTCCGGAACGATCAAGGAGAAATGGGGCGCACACTTGGGGCATGACTACCCACAGACTCGAAATACGCCCTATCCATCACAAGATCATTGGCCGCGATGGTCGCGCTGTGCTCGCGCCGAACGGCAAGGTAACTATCTGCTCCTGTGGGTACGTTGCCGGGTCAAGCCCTGGCGGCGCCGTGGCCGAAGTCGCCTTCGCGGAGCACTCCGCAGCCATCCGGTCTGGCCAGCACATCTGAAGACGTACGCTGAGCGCCACATGCAGAGGACTCCCACATAGGGGTGACGCACAGGGATGGGTAGGCCGACCCCCGCCCGTGGCGGTACGCGCTGGCCGGTACCGTAAAACGGAAGCGGGCTCTGCCCCCGGCCACCGATCGACCCGGGCGCCACACCACGGCTGAGAGCCCGGGCCGCCACCGCTGGCGCCCATTTACCCGCCCTCGAAAGTCGGTCGCGTACGGGCGAGTTCCCTGAATACGCTCATCCCGTGACAACGAGCACCAACGAACAGCAGTACCTCCAGGCCATCTTGACGCAGCTGGAGAGGATGAAACCTTACGAGGCGCTCACCTCCACGCGCTCGTCAGCCTGGGATGTGCAGGCGAGCAGCGCCTTGGCGGGCGACGACGCCAAGACCAACCCGTATCAGGTATCGCATCTGGCCTGGCAGGCACTCACCGTCGCGTCCGATCACCTGAATGCCCTCCGCCGCAGCCTTGTCGGCGACCAGCAGGGCGATCACATCACGGTCACGATGCACCCCTACGCCCAGGCGACGCTGCTGCGCGGGGCGTTCGAGAACGGCGCTCGCTCGGTCTGGCTGCTCGCGCCGGGCAAGCGCCTGACGCGCATCAAGCGCAGACTGGCCCTCCAGGCGGACAACGAGAAGCACTCGGACCGCGTGCACGAGCTCCTCGGCACGACCCCGCCGCGCACCACGGCCGAGCGCGCGAAGCAGATCCGGGACCTGGCCGTCGGCGCCGGGATCCCGCAGAGCGACGTGAAGAAGGAGCTGGCCTTCGGCTACACAAAGATGGTCCAAACCGCTGGCGAACACCTCGCTGGCATGGGGAAGGACCAGGCAGAAGCTGTCTGGAGCGCATGCAGCGCGCTCGCGCACGGGGACGTCCACAGCATGGGCTTCCTGGAGAAGGAGACAGTCGGCCAGGTGGGCAACGTCGCGCTTACCCGCCTCTCCACCGACTCCAAGATCATGGTCTGGGTCACGACGCGCACCGTGCAGATGGTCGAGTACGGCTTCCAGCTCTACAAGGAGCGCGTGACCCCGCCCGCATGACCGGCCGGAGGAGGAAGGCCCGGGCGCCGCACATCTTCGCCTACGTCCGCAAGGCGCCCCCGTTCCCAGGACGAGCTGGACCGGCTGCACCGCGTCTTCCCCTGCCACCCCGACCTGTCGGTGAGCCTCGACCCGTGGGACGAGGCGAACTGGAAGTGGCCCAACCCGGGCCTCGACCAGTTCAAGTCCCGGGATGCGATGCGCCGCCAGGCGCTGGAGGCCACGACGACCCGCACAGGCAGAACGGGTTCCTCCCGTTCCAGCTCAACATGCGCGTCCAGCAAGTCACCCAGTACATCCCGATGGACCTGTAGGACGCCAACTGCGGTCAGAGCGCGCCGATTCCGAAGTGGATGCGCTCAGCAGACCATCAAGCGCGCGCACCGGTGACCGCGGGTGCATGGCAGACCGTACCGCCAACGCCTCCTCCCACTGCTCGGTCAGTTCGTCCATGAGCCGGTTCCTCATCCGCGCCGTGATATGCGAGTAGCGGGCTTGCACCGAGCCATCCTCGTGTCCCATCCGTTCATCCATGAGTTTGGGTGGGGTCCCGAGCTCCTCCATGACTGTCTTGTGGGAGTGCCTGAGCCCGTGCGGAGTGAGCCCCCGTGCGATCGGCAGCCAGCACGCGTCGGCACGGCCCGAGGCATTCCGGCCCCGCGCCGGCACCCCTGGCCAGGGATGCGCCATCACGGGTACGGGGTGAGCTGCCTGCGGGGCCTTCTTCGGATACCACCCCGTCGTGGCCGGATGGAACAGCCAGGTCGCGAAGCCGGTACGACGCCAGTGCGCGGCTGTCTCTCCCGCCTGGCCCGCACGGACGTAGCCGAGTTCCGCAATGGCCGTCTCCACCCTGATCCGCGTTCGCTCCGCGACCGTGTCCGGACGGTTCAGCACGTTCGAGACCGTTGCGGCAGAGACCTCGGCGCGGCGGGCGACGTCGACCAGTTTTGCGCCGATATGCCGGGCAGCGCCGTTGGCGGGACCGTGGCCACGGAACACGTAGGTGTGCTCGTGGCACGGGCAGGGTGCCGACTCGGTCCTGGCGATATGGCCTGCGACCAAGGTAGACAGCCACTTCGGCGTGTCGATGGTCCGGTAGGAGTCGTCCTTGGGCGGGCAGCGCTCGAACTCTCCCGAGTCGAGTTCGTACAGCTGCCACTCCACCCGCACCGATGCGGGGCGCACGAACTTGCGCTCCAGGCCGACGATTTCGCCCCACCGCATACCGGTGTAGCCCTTAAGGACCACAGCCACGAACTCGTCATCGCGGCCGGACAGTAGTGAGGCTCGCTCGGCTGTCAGGAGGATGCCAAGAGCGTCGGTTACCACCTTCTCGGGGCCGCGGTTCCGGGAGCGGCCGGCACGCTTGCCTCGGCCGCGCCGCTTGGTGGCCGGGTTGGAGTCTCGAAGCCCCTCGTCCACGGCGTCAGCGAGGATGAGGTGCAGCGTGCCATGCCAGGTCTTCACACTGGAGGGAGCGTAGAGCTTCTGCTCCTGCTTCTCCCAGGCGCCAACGTCCGTGGGCTGGATGTCGGCAATGGCCTTGTTCTCGAAGGCGGGGAGAAGGTGTTCCTCGATGTGCCGCTTGTAGTTCTGCATGGTGGACGCGGCCAACTCTTGTGCCGCGTACCAGCGATTCACGTACTCGCCGAAGGTCTCCTTACCGGCATTCGGGTCGCGGTAGCCGACCTCTCGGACCTTGGCCTCCGCATCGTTCGCCGCCTTCGCGGCTTCGCGCTTGGTGGCGAATCGGATCGTGGCACCGTTGGCGTCCACCACGGTGCGAAGCACACCGGGTGCAATCCAGTACCGGCCTCGGTAGTAATCGGCTCGCTTCTCGCCGTAGCCCATGGGTACCTCTCACGACAGGAGAGGGGTGGAGGCCATGGCTGGCCTCCACCCCTCATGATCGGCTCTTCTATCAGGCGGCGTTCTGTGCGCGACGCGGACGGCGCGCACGGAGATTCGCTACTGGTCGTACCGGCTGCGCCACAGTGCGGCGGCGGGGTACGGCTTCGCCGTCGGTGGCGTTTGCCGGGCTGGGTCGCTCTTCAAGAATGTGGAAGATCTCTTGAACGTGATCGCCGGTAAAGCGGTACCCGCCACCGCTCCTCAGGAAGGGGATACGCCGTCGGCGGACTTGTTCTTTCACCCACCACTCCGAGCACCCCAGTGACGTCGCTACCTCCGCCGCCGAATAGCTCAGGGGAAGTCCACTCTCCTTCGGCACCTGCGTGACTCCTCTCTGCCTTCTGGGGAATCCGCAACATCCGCCACGCCGCAACATTGCTGGTCAGCGGCTTGAATCTGTGGCGGATGCCGTTTCTGTTGCGGATAGGTCCCGCCGCACCGCGGCGCGGCGGGACTCTGGGGTACGCGCTGGTCAGCCGGCGATGCGGAGTGGGCGTGTGTCGGATTCCTCGAACATGTGGCGGGTCTCGGAAGGGGTATCCGCCACAGATTCACCTCCGTTGACCTGCGATGTTGCGGACGTTGCGGATGTTGCGGACTTCTGGGGGTCCTGGGGGCAGTAGCGCATCCACGCGTCCGCGAGATCCTCCGCGTAGTACCCCTTCGGGGTCGCGGCTCCGACCCGGATTCCGCGGGGCTTGATGGGGGTGATGTCGGGGCGCACGTACTGGCTCAGGAGCTTCGACAGGCCACGCGCGGTGAGCGGCTTGGCGTTCTGCCCGTCCTCGCTCATGTCGGACCAGGGAGCGTCGTCCAGACCATGGAGGACTTCGAGGATGGCCGCGGTGGGCATCCGGTCCACTCCGCAGAACACCTTGTCGCGCAGGTCGGTCAGTAGACGCACCCCGAGGGATGCCTGATCACCCGCGGACGCGTCTTGGAGGAGCGCGACGCAGGCGGTGCGGGCGCGCTCGGGCCAGTGTCCGCCGGCCGCGTCCGCGACCGCGAGGAGCGGTTCCCACACGTCGGCGGGCCGGTCGGAGACGCCTTCGGGCATCTCCGGCCAGGCTTCGGCGACTTGGTCGTGCAGGGTGGCGGTCCAGTCCGCGAGCTGGTCCCGCAGAACGTGGCCCTGCTTCTCGTGGATGCGGCGCCGGTAGGGCTCGCACTTCTCGTTGGGCGCCTTCTTGCGCATGCGGATGATGACCGAGCGGGTCAGGATCGTGTCCGGCAGCGAGCCCAGTCCGGCCATGGCGACCGCGCAGAACGACGGGAAGAACCCTGCCTTCTGGTCGGAGCCTTCACCGACGCAGCGCAGGGACTTGGCGCCGCGCCGGTAGCCGGAGTTGAGGAACCCACGGACTTCCTCGTTCCCGCCGGCTTTCGGCCCGAACACGGTGTCGATCTCGTCAAAGAGGAGCGTGGGGGTTCCCTCGTCTGCGGAGACGAGCCGGAACAGGGCGTTCGCGGACGCGTTGACGGTGGTCGCGGCGCGCGGGGTGAGTGTCTCGATGATCTCCAGGGCGCGGGACTTCCCCGATCCCGGTTCGGGGCTCAGGAAGGCGATGCGGGCGGTACCGTCGAGGGCGTCCATCAGGTGGGCGTGCGCGTCCCACAACGCGACCGCGACGTAGGCGTGTTCGGTGGGGAAGACGTTGAAGCGGCGGTGGAACGCTTCGACCTCGTCGAGCAGGGCCGCGCCGTCGATCGGCTCGGACGTGTTGGTGCTGGTCATGCCGCGTTCCTCCTTTCCTCGGTGGTGCGGAGCGGGCAGAGGTCGCGGTGGGCTTTGTGGTCGGCGATCAGGGCGAGCACCTTGCGGTGTCCGACGGCGCTGCGATCCCTGCCGCACAGGCACGTCGACGTGGCCGTCGGGGTGGCGCCGCGCGGTGCGCGGATACAGAGCCAGGCCACGGGGAAGCGCCCGTCACCGGGCGGCGGGAGGCTGGGGTCCTGCCCCGGGGGAAGGGCTGAAAGGACGGCCTGACGGCCGTCGTCCTTCGCGCCATCACCCCCGCCGGGGCCCGCCGCAACCGGGCGCACACGGCCTGGTTCGGCGGGGGTGAGGGGCTTTTCAGTGGGGGATGCGGGCGGGGCGGCGGGGTTCATCGCGTCTCCCGCGGTCGGGCGTTGCGGATGGACCAGTCCAGGGCGCTGCGCAGGGTCGAGCGGCACTCGTACGACCGCAGTCCGGCCGTCTCTCCCGCGCACTGAAAAGCCTCTTCGACCTCGTCGCGGGGGATGTCGCCCCAGGCCACGAAGCGCCCCATGGCGCGTGCGGCCTTGAACAGGGTCTGCTCCCGCTCGCCCTCCGGTGCCGCCGCGATGGCGGCGGTCTCGCGTTCCAGCACCACCTGGGCGAGCCGGGTGGCGTTGCGCGCCGGGGCGATCGTGCCCGTGGCGCCGGTCTTCGGGGTGTCGGCGAGGGTGGCGCGCAGCCAGTCGGGGAGTTGTGCGACGCGCCAGGGGGCGGTGACCTCGTACTCGGCACCGTTGAGGGTGCTTCCCGCGGCGACGACGTAGCCGCCCCACGCTCGGGTGTCGACCATCGGCGCGAGCGTGCCCGCCGTGTTGGTCAGACGGATGCCGGGTGGGGCCTGGAAGTAGAGGTGCATGCCGCCGGAAGGCGTCCGCACCGTGTAGGTCGTCGGCCAGGTCTGGCCGGCGCGCGCGCAGAGCGCCAGGAAGGAGCTCACGCCGTCAGACGTGTCCGAACTTCCCTTCCCGTTCTGCTCCTTGGGCACGTCCAGGTCGACGACGAGTAGACCGGAGGGGCCGGTGGCGATCGCGATGTTGGCGGGGTGGGTCTCCCAGCACTGCGCGATGCGGTGCGGGTCGGTGCTGGCCCGCTGCTCCCACTTCAGGTGTCCGTCGGCGCAGTCACCGGTGGTGCGGCAGCGCGCCGCGCCGTGCAGGGCGGGTTGCTTGCTGCCGGGCCGGAGCGGGAAGACGTGCCAGCCGCGCGCGGCCGTGTTGAGGGCGGCGGTGAGCAGGGATGCTCGCCGCGGGTCGGTGGGATGGGTCATGCTGGATGCCTCCAACAGGTCTGTTGTGGACTGGTTGGCCGGGGCGACCGCGTGTCTTTGGCGAGATCGGGCGGTCGCCCCGGGCACAGCTAGAACGGCGGCTTGTCGGCGGCCGGTCGGCCGTCCGTGGCCCACGGGTCATCCGACGGGGCGCCGCCGGCTGTGCTCTTGCCGTTGATGGCCACGGTGGTGAAGCGGAGCGAGGCGCCGATGTCGTCAACTTCCACGGCGAGCATCGAGCGGTTCTCGCCTTCCGGGGTCTTCCAGTCGTGCTGACGGATCCGGCCCGACAGCACCACCCGCGAGCCCTTCGTCAGCGAGTCGGCGACGTGCTCCGCGAGCGTGCGCCAGGCGGCGCAGCGGAAGAACGTGGACGTGCCGTCCTTCCACTGGTTCGCGTCGCGGTCGAAGGTGCGCGGGGTGGAGGCGACGGTGAAGCGGGCCAGGGCCTGGCCGGAGTCGGTGACCTTGACCTCGGGGTCGGCGGTCAGGTTGCCGATGATGGTGATCGGGGTCTCTCCGAACGACATGCTTGTCTCCTGAACTGGTCGGGTTAGAAGGGCGGTTCGTTGCTGTAGCCGGACGGCCCCCACGGGTCACGGCCGCCGCAGCCGCGACGCAGCAGGCGGGGAAGTCGCGGCAGGGCCAGCAGGCGCCAGCGGTGGGTCTCGTTCGAGCACTCGCAGGGCTCCCAGTCGCTGCCCGCGTACTCGCCGTTGTCGTCGCCGTAGGGGTACTCAATGCCGCCGTCGCCCTCGCAGTTGAGGCAGCCGGGGCGGGGCGTGTCGGTCAGGATCAGTGCCCGGCGGGGGTAGCCGATGACCTGGAAGCGGAGCCGGGGCAGGGTGCGGCGGCTCATGCGGCCGACTCCGCGGCGGGGGCGCTGAGCCGGCGGGCGACGGCGTGCAGCTTGGTGTCCAGGACGGCGGGCGGGCGGGTGGTGAAGGCGTGCAGGGCGACGGCCGCGGCGATGATGACGTCGCAGAGTTCGTCGGCCACGTCCGCCGCGGTGTGGGTGACGCCCTTGCGGGGGTTCTGGCCGGTCATGCCGATGTACGCGGCCGATGCCTCGCCCGCTTCTTCGACGACCTTCATCAGGCGCATCGCGGTCTCGTGTTCGCCGGTGCCGTTGGCGGTGTTCAGGGTGGTGACGATGCGGGCCGTGACGGGCCACAGAGCAGCATTCATCCGGTATTCCTCCTGGGTCACTTCTTCGCGAAGAGCTTGAGGGTGATGCCGCCGACGCCTATGGGTCCGGCAGCATTTGCCATGACGGTGGCGGTGTGGGCGGCGATGCCGAGCAGCCAGGCCAGGGCGGCGGCGAGTCCCCAGGCGCCGACGATGAATGCGCCGGCGACGGCGAACGGGTACAACAGGCGCCGCCACGGGAAGTCGGTACGGCCGGTGTCGTTGATGTTCGCCACAACGGGATCTCCTTGTCTCTCGGGGGCGGTTCGGGGTGGCCGGGCGGCCTGTTCGGTCCTCGCTCACCGCGCCGGAGCGCATGGGCGAGGACCGGACGGAGCGCCGGGAGGCGAGCACGAGTAAGGGCCCGCACCCTCGTGGGTGCGGGCCCTCAGTGACTGGCGTGCGTCACAGGTCGGAGGGGAGCTTTTCTCCGGTCTGTGCGTCGTAGGCGATTCCGGTCGGGGACAGGCGGACGGTCCGCGAGGGGGCTCGGGAGCCGTCCTTCCAGGTACGTCCGCCGACCGCGATGTGGACCGTCACGTCGGCGAGGTAGTCGCTCACCGGGAGCTTGATCTCGGGGTCCTTGGGGAACCAGCCATTTTCGCGGACGCTGCTGGCGGTCTTGCCGGATCCGTCGATCCGCAGGTACCGGGCATTCTTGTCGAAGAACGAGCGCAGTTCGACGATGACGTTGTCCCTGTCCGTGGTCCACTGCGCCACGACATCGGTCTTGACGCCGTCGATGGTGAGCGCCGCGCCCGAACGGCCCTTGTAGGCGGCGGCTTTCTGCTGGCGTTCCTGGGCGTGGTGTTCACTCTGTGCGTTCGTCCACACGCCGGCAGCCGCAATCGACAGGCCCGCGACCGCAGCGACGTACGGCCAGGTGCGCCGACGGTTCCGTCCGGGCTGTTCCTCGCTCGATGCCTGCGCGGGGGCGGACGACGGCGGCTCGGGATGGGGTGCCGGGGG
The DNA here is from genome assembly GCF_053598575.1 of Streptomyces sp. NPDC001100. Taxonomy (NCBI): domain Bacteria; kingdom Bacillati; phylum Actinomycetota; class Actinomycetes; order Kitasatosporales; family Streptomycetaceae; genus Streptomyces; species Streptomyces sp. NPDC001100. The sequence continues at coordinate 143,348 of NZ_JBSFKO010000008.1, read as the reverse complement.
TGTGCTGTCGCCTCGCTTCTGGAACCACTCGCCCTCGTCGATGCCCATACGGGCGACGGTAGCGCGCAGTTGCATGGCCTGTCCGGGCTCACCGCGCAGATCCGCCATCTGCGCCCGCGTCTCCAACCAGGCAAGGGCCTGAGCGGAGTTGAGGCCGTGGGCGCTGATGTCCTCGCGCTCGTAGACGGCGGCAACCTGAGCGGCCTCGTCGAACCGGCCCTCCAGCGCGGTCCGCAGGACGCTCTCGTGCCGGGCAAGGTCGAAGTGCTCTGGGGTGCCGATGACGTTGGGCGGCAGCGCCTCCCAGTCCCACCCGTCGTCGGCCGTCGTGAACGGCACGTACAGGTCCTCGCGGGGGTCGACGGCGATGTCAGTGTCCTCGCCCGGCTCCGCGAGCGGCTCGGTCGGGGAGGCGGTGGTGTCCTGTTCGACGGCCAGAGCGTGCTGCGCCGCGCGGCGTCGTGCCGAGGTGTCGGTGAGAGCGGCTTCCTCGTCGCTGAGGACGGTCTGGACGATGTCGACGTAGTCGGGGCCGACCTTCCAGACGGCCTGTCCGGGATCGAGTGCCGGGATCCTCTCGACTGCCCAGGCGGGCAGGCCGAGCAGGGCGCCGACGAGGGCGGCTTCTTCCGGGTTCAGCCGTCCGACGTGGGCGATCTCGCACAGCCGTGCCAGGTCGCGGGCCCTGCCCTCCCCCAGGTCGGACAGCGTGTGCATGAGCACGTCCAGCGACAGCCCGGCCTTGCGGCTGTTCTTCAGCAGCCGCTGGATCAGTTCGCTGGTGGCCGGTGAGAGCAGGATCTGCCACGCCTCTTCCAGCACCAGGTGCTTGTGCACGGCGGTCGACTGGCGCAGCCACACGTGCTCTGCCCAGCAGCTGACCGCGGCCATCAGCGAGGGGATCGCCGGGGAGTTGCGGTCCAGGTGGGAGAAGTCGAAGGAGATGATCGGCAGGTCCGTCTCGGGCAGGCTCGCGTCGGGGCCGTCGAAGAGGCCGCGCAGGCTGCCTTCGGTGTAGCGGGACAGGCCGATCGCGGCGCCCTCGCCCCACTCGGTCAGCTTCGCGGCGGGCCAGCGGCCGTCTTCCGGGCTGACGAGGGCGTCGACCAGGCCGTTGAGTGAGGTGGCCTTGGGGTGGTTCAGCGCGTGCTGCAAGGCGTGGGTGGCCTGGTGGGTGAGCGCGCCGGGTTCGACCGCCAGGATCAGTGACCGGACCAGTTGCTCGCGGACCTCGGGCGGGAAGAGGGTGCTGACCGGGTTGAGGGTGAACGTGCCGGCTTCGATGACCCGGCCGTCCAGGGAGCGCACCAGCGGTGCCCACTCGCCGGCGTTGTCCTCGCCGAAGGAGTCGATGACGACGGCCTGGTGGCCGTTGTCCAGGATCTCGCGGCGGATCCGCGTCTTCGCGGTCGTGCTCTTGCCGGAGCCGAGACCGCCCAGGGCGAGCGAGTTGGTCGACGGCAGCAGTGCGGCCGACGTCTGGACGGGCGAGAGGTGGAAGGGCCGTCCGTCCAGCAGGGAGCGGCCGATCGCGATGCCGGGGAAGCGGGTGCTGGAGGCGACCAGCGGCGCCGTGATCGCGGCATGGGTGGTGGGCAGACGAATCACAGGATCGCCCCTTTCCTGGTGGCGGCGCCGTGCGGGGTGGTCATCACGTGTGCGCGGTGCTGCTGGCCGGTGAGCCAGTCCAGACGGATGCGGTGCCGGTCGGCCGTGAGGGAGGCCTGCCAGCGTGCCTCGGTGACGCTCTCGGGGCAGTCGCCGAACACCGTGAGGTAGGCGTCCAGGTCGACAAGAGTGGCGCCCTGCACGAGCGCGCCGTGCGTCGATCCGCTGGCGATGTCCTGCGCGTCGGCCTTTACCTTGTCGGCGGTGAAGGCCTCGGACGCGGCGCGCTGCCACTTCGCGGACCTGCGGGACAGGCCCACCGGCAACGGCCGGTACAGAACGGCGAGGGACCGGTCGGCGCCGGGTCCCAGCAGGAGCCTGGGCATGAGGTCGCCGTCGGTCTCCTCCGGCCAGCCGGTGATGCGCGCGGTCGCCACGAAGCAGCCGTCGTCCAACCCCACCCAGCCGGAGCCGCGTTCAGTCACCGTGGGCAGCGGCTCCGGCTGGGTCCGGGTCAGTGTCCCGAGGCCGACGAACTCGGCTTCCAGGCTGTCGATGACCCGGGCGGGATGGGCGATCAGCCCTTTGGGGACGTGGACGGTGATGGTCTGGGTGTGGTCGGTGTAGTCGCGGGCGGTGGTGTGGTGGGTGACGTGGACCTGGACGCCCGCGGTGCGGGCCTGCCCGCCGGCGAAGACCAGGGTTCGGGCGAACGCGTCGTGGAAGCCCGCCCGGCGCTGCGGGTCCTGCATGGTGCCGTGCTCCGGGTAGAGCTCCCACGTCGTGGTCGTACCCGGGTGGGTGGCGATCGTGTCCGGCACGGTGCGCTCGCGCAGATGCCGGTAGCCGACCGTCGCCCACCGGGCGATCGAGCGCGGCCCCGGGGCGAGGTTGACGACGGCGGCCGTCGCGCCCACGGCGCCGAACGCCCACACCGGGGGCTGGGTGATCATCGCCGACATCAGCGCGGCGCTCCCGAGCCCGGCATTCACCTTGGTCAGCAGGGTTTCGGCGCGGCTGAGTCCGCGCTGCACGGCGGGGATGCGGTAGCCGGGGGTCAGGGAGTACACGGGAGCAACCTCCTGGGTCTGTGGGTGAGCGGTCCTGGCCCCGGCGCTCTCCCCGCTGCCCTTTGGCAGAGGTGAGAGCGCCGGGGCCAGGAACCGGCTCTACGGGGTGGGCGGTCGGCCCCTGGTCGGGCGTCGGGGGCCGGGCGTCGGTGCGGGGGTGTTGGCCGGCTGGCCTGCGGGGGCCGGGGCCGGGGTCTGTGTCCGGGTGGTCCGGTACTGCTCGCGCACTGTCCGGAGTTGCTGACGGCGGGCTGCGCTCTCGTTGGCGTCCCGCCGTTCCTTCGTGACGGCCGACGTGGTGGTCAGCCGTCCGGGCCGATCTGGCTTGTTGGCGCCGTAGGCGGCGAACAGGACCCCGCGGTCCTGGGACACGGCGCGGCCCGGGGTGTTCACAGTGCGGGCGCTGCGCGGGGCGTTCTCCTTCTCGTAGAAGTCGGGGGCACCGGCCCGCACCAGAGCGTGGACCAGTGGGCTGGGGGTTCGGCGTTCCACCCAGGCGCGGGCGCCACGGGCCACCCGGGGCCCGAAGTACGGCACACCGTGGAAGATCAGGCGGAGCATGAGGACGTCCGCGGCGACCAACAGGACGGCGTCCAGTACGAGCGAGCCGTGGGCGAGTTCGACGAAGGGACTGACCAGCAGCAGCGCGAACGGGGCGAACATCAGGCCCAGCAGCCGCCGCGCCCACGTGGTGACCGCCGACGTGTTGCCCCCGCGGGCCAGCGACGCCAGCACCAGGGGGGCCACGCACACGAACGCCAGGATGCCGAGCTGACGGGTCATGAACACCAGCGCGGCGAAGCCGAGAGCGACGACCAGAGCACTGACGATGATCAGGGTGGCGAGCGGGTTGCCCGCGTCCGTTCCGTGCTGCATGTCGTCGCTGATCGCGCCGAACAGCGTCGACTCGTTGCTGCTGAATGCGACCGTGAACGCGCCGCTCACGGCCTTGTTCAGCAGCATGACGGCCCCGGGGGCCGACGCCATGCTGGCGACGGCCACCAGGGTCCATCCGGTCGACGCGCCCATCTGCTTGAGGCGGGGTGCGCCCTGCCAGGCGGTCAGGGCGCAGACGACGACCACGCACACGAAGATCGCAACCGCCAGGTGCTGACCGAGCCATAGGAACGGTGCGTACAGCCCGTTGTCCGTCGGCACCCACGCGTGCTGAGGCGCGATGAGTCCCTTGAGCGCACCAATGAGACTGTTGGCCAGGTCTTTGACGTGGTCGGAGGCGCCACCGGTGATGCCGCCTCCGTCCGGGTTGGTGGGGGGACTGCCCGACTGCCCCTGTTCGCAGATCTTCTTCGCTTCGCCCAACAGGCCGGAGCACGAGGGGTTGTCTGCCATGCCGGGTCAGCCCTTGGCCTGGGTGACGGTGGAGAACAGGGTGTCGCCGTACAGGGCGAGGACCACGGCGACGAACAGGGTGCCGATGGCCATGGAGCCCTTGCGCAGCGCGCCCTTGGGGTCGCCGGACAGTTGCAGCAGCATCCGCAGCGCGATGATCGTGATGACGGCGGCGATGCCCTTGGTGACCAGGCCGCCGCCGGTCAGGCCGATGGTGTCGAAGAAGTCCTTGAAGCCGCCGCTCATGTCGACGGGCTTGGCTAGGACGGTGAACCTGGACATGGATCAGATCTCCTTGTTGCGGTGGGAGGTGGGGCGGGCAACGGCGATCAGGTCCGTCATGACGTTCAGGGGGTCGTAGCGGACCTTGGTGCCGGGGCGGGGGGCGTCGAGCATCCAGCCGCCGCCGACGAAGATGCCGACGTGGTGGATCGTCGAAAGGCTGGAGCCGTAGAAGACGAGATCCCCGGGGCGCATGTCATCCGGCTTGACGGGCTCCGAGGCCGCGTACTGCTCAACTGCCGTGCGGGGCAGGGAAATACCTGCCTTCGCGTAGGCGTAGAGCGTGAGCCCCGAGCAGTCAAACCCGGAAATGCTCGTGCCGGAACGCCCGTTGGGCGAGCAGCAGATTCCCGTACTGGGACCGCCGGCCGTGCCGCCGCCCCACGAATACGGGGTGCCGGTCATTTCTTTCGCCGCACTGAGCGCGGCTTCGGCCTGCGCCGTGGTCGCGGCTTTCCCGGCAGACGGCTGGTCGGCGAGTGCCTGAATGGATTTGACGTAGTTCTGAGTCTCCTTGTAGGGGGGAACGCCCCCGTATTTGTGGACGGCTCCGCTTCCGGCGTTGTACGCGGCGAGCATGTTGCTCTGCGAATCGCCGGGAACGTCCTTGACGTCCTTGGCGATGTCGCAGAGGTATGCGGCTGCCGAAGGGATCGCGTCGACGGGATCCCACACATCGCGCTTTCCGTCGCCGTTGCCGTCGATTCCGTGGGCCGCCCATGTGGACGGCATGAACTGCGCTATGCCTTCCGCGCCAACCTGGGACTGCGCCTTCGGGTCGAAGCCGGATTCCTGTGTGAGGAGCGCGGCGAGCAGATTCGGTGTGACAGTGGAGCAGGTGTTTCCCGCGTCCTCGATCAGGCTGCGGTAGGTGCTCGGGACGGACAGGCTGAGCGCCGTCCCCGCCACGGGGTTGTTGCCGGCGGCTTGTACGAGAGCGGCCACGATGACGGCCGCGGTCGCTCCCACGCCGATGGTGACGGCTGAAGAGGCACGCAACGAGCTTCCTCCCTCCTTTCTGGGTGTGTGGTCGTCTGTGCTGGCCACAACCGCCATGCCGGACCGTCAGGGCACCGCCACGCCGTCGCCGGGGACCGCCATGTGACCGCCATGGGCGGGTCGTGTGTGGCGGTCGCATGGCTGTGGGCGGGCGGTGCCGGGTGGCGGTCAGGAAGCGGACATGGCGGCTGCGGTGAGGTCGGCCAGGCGGTAGCCGCGGCCTTGCGCGGTCTTGCCCGCCGACACCCCGCCCAGAAGCCGCGACAACTGCTTTCCGCGCTCTGTCGGATCGGTTTCCGTGATCCCGAGAGCCGGGGCCAGGTCGGGCGTGGGCATGAACTCCACTCCGGTGTTCCGCATCAGCTCGATTGCCTGCTTCAGCGGAGAATCCGGGATCGCCGCCTCGCGGCGGGCGTGGACCTCGTCGACCACGTCCCAGATGAACTGATCCGGGAAATTGAAGCCCCGGAGCAGGGTCGAAGAGCCGTTGGCGAACAGCACGGCCTGGCCCTTGATGTCCGGATCGAGAAGCGCCGGGTGGATCGGGGCGACGGTATCGAAATACGAGTCCCCGAGGGCGACTTTCGCGCTTCCCTCCGACGCCACGTAGAGGCACATCCGGTACAGGAACTGATCCCGGACCTTCACCGGGATCGCGTCCCGTGCCGGACGCTGCGTCAGCATCACCGTGGCAATGCCGGATTCCAGGGATTTCGAGACCAGGGACCGGGACTTGTCCTCTACCCGGCGGACCTGTTCCCTGGATTCCTTGGTGCCGTTGTCCGTGTAGAAGTCGGCTGCCTCGTCGACGATGAAGAACACCGGCTTGAAGACCGGTGCAGGCTGCCGGTTGCGGATGGCGTCCTGCAACTGCGTATACCGGCCCTCCACACGGGAGTTCAGCTCATCGAGCATGTCCTCCAGAACGGCCGGATCGTCGGACGCCTCGTAACGGACGGCGAGCTTCTCGAACTTGGTCAGCCCGCACAGTTTCCCGTCGAGCAGATACAGATCGAACTCGCCGTACGCGATCAGCAGGCACGTGATGAGCCCGTTGACCAGCGTCGTCTTGCCCATCTGGGTCATGCCCGCGATCAGCAGTGACGCCTTGTCGAACGTGGGCACCCCGGCAAGCCGGCCGGTGACCTCGTGTCCGAGGGGAACTCCCGCGAACGACTGGATCTCCTGTCGAGTCGGGGAGGCGAACGGGCTGCTGAACGGGGGCTCGTTCAGCACCAGAAGACGCACACGGCGCTCGGTCTTCCGGCTCGTCTCCAGCTTCAGGTGCAGCCGGGTCACGCCGAACATCGACGCGATAGGACCGAGCCGTTTCGCCACGTCATCGCAGGTACGGCCCTCCGGCACCAGGAAGTCGTAGACGGTGCCGACACCGGGCAGATCCTCGATCGTGACGTCACTGGCACGGACCTGCTCGCCCCTGCCAATGGCCCCAACCCTGCTGAGCACCATGGTCAGTTGCGGGTGGCTCGCCTCCCCGCCCGGGGAGGCCGCGGCAGACGTATGCGCCTCGCTCATGGGCTGGCCGGGCGTCTGCTCCTCATGGACGGGCTGACCAGGCGCCTGTTCCTGGTTGACGGCTTGGGCAGGGGATTCCTGTTGCAGGGCCGTCGGCTGGCTCGCAGAGGAGCTGCGCGGGGTGCGGGCCCACAGCTGTGGGACGCCCCGCCGGATCCTCCAGGCCAGGTAGCCGAGGGCGACCAGCGCCCCGGCGGTGAGAAGCACCGTGGCCGGCCAGGACAGGCCCAACTTGTCCTTGATGGCGGCGAGGACACCGAAAACGGTGGCGAGACCGCCGATCGCGCCCGCCGCCTGCCCGTAGGTGTCCCCACCCTGGCCTGCTTGTTTCTTCCTCGTCACACCCCCTCCGTTCTGTGTGATCGTGGGCACGCGGGCATGACTCGCGCGTCCCTTTCGGATTCATGGGATTCGGGTGCTGTGGTGCTCGCCGGGTCTGCGCGCCGGGTCTGCGAACGTGCCGCTCGCCGGGGCTCACCGGGTCTGCTTCACTGGTGCGGTCGACTGCTCCGGCAGTCGCGACGAAGGCCAGCCCACTAGCCCTGGGCTGGCCTTCATTGATGTGTGCCGGATGCCGGTTTACGGCTGTGCGTCCTCCGCGTCGATCAGGGCGGCGTACGCCTTGCGCACCCGCTCCTCCTTCGCGGAGAAGCCCGCCGCGCGGTACGCGGTCAGGGCCTTGCGGTAAGACAGCGGGGGGTTCTCCGAGTGGCGCAGCCACCGCAGTACGACCGTGAGCTGATCCTCGGTCAGCGGCTCGCCCGGCTCGGGGGTCTCGACACCGGCCACGGCCGCGACCGCGGCGAGCGCCAGCCAGTCGAGCGGGGCGTGTCCCCCGCCTTGCGGCGCAGGGAGTTCCCCGATCGGGGACACGGGGCCGACCTGCGGGGACACAGGGGACACGGTCGGGGACACACCCCCCTGCGTCCACTGACCCAGCACCTGGGCCAGGTCGTCGTCCGAGAACAGCGCCGGAACCTCCTCGGGGAGGTCCGCGGCAGGGTGCTTGGCAGTGAGCTTCGCCAGCTTGTCGGCGGCCTCGTGGCGCACCTTGTGCGCCTTGCCGCGGGCAGTGCGCTCCTCGCGCTCCAGGACCGCGGCCGTCTTGTGCCGGTCGGCCTTGGCCCGGGTGACCGCACGGCCGACCGCCACCTGATCCCGCGTCGCGCTGCGCACGGCGTCGATCTGTTGCTGCGCCGCGGAGGAGATCCGGGTGGTGTCCCGCTCCACAGCCATGATCAGCGTCGCCTTCGCCGCGGCCGGAACCACCGCGCCGATCACCGCGACGACCGCGGTGGCGTAGAGCAGGCCGTGCGTGAACAGCACGCCGACCGAGGTCACGAGGAACAGCCAGCCGAGCACGGCGGGGAGCGTCCCGTTGGAGCCCTGCCGGCGGTGCGCGGTCTCCATCGCCAGCGCGTACAGCCATACCGCGTCGTAGATCCCGGCCACCGTGTAGGCGAGCGGTGCCGGGGCCTGGTGGGCGAGGATCTCGCCTACCGCGTAGACCGTCCAGCCCAGCGACAGGCCGGTCAGACCGACCGGCAGACTCCAGTGAACCGCCTTGCGGGCGATGTCCTTCCACTCCTTGTTCATGTGATCACTTCCTTAGTTCTGGTCGTCGGGGTAGGCGCACAGCACGCACATGCCGAGCGACGGCGGGATGCAGTAGCTGTAGGTGATCTGGCACTTCGGGCAGGTGCGGCGGGCGTGCATCGCCAGGGCGAGCGCGCCCCACTTGCGGGAGGTCATCGGCCGTACCGGCTTCGCCAGGTCGATGCGGTAGAAGTAGGCGACCAGCGGGGCCCGCCGAAAGCGCGGGAGCAAGGCCTGCCCGGCGATCGGCTGACCGCCAGGGCGCAGGCCACGGGCCCGTAACTGCCGCCTGGTGGCCAGTCCCTCGGGGGCGTAGCGCCAGGGGTAGGTGGGGATGCCGTAGCGGGCACCGGTCGGATCGAAGCACTTGGCCCATGCGGTCATCAGACCGAGGCTCCGACCGGCTCGGGGTCGGGGATGTCGGCGTAGCCCACCAGTTCCAGCGTGGCGCCCGCGTACTCGATTGAGGTCTTCAGCACGTGCGTGCGGCCCGCGCTCTGGGTGCCGTGGGTGACCGCGTCCGGGGCGATGCCAAGCGCCTGGCGCCAGGCCTCGAAGTGGGCCAGGTCGTCATGGAGTGCCAGCGTGAGCTGGGCGGGGTAGATCGGGGAGACGTGCACGTGCGGTGCGGGCAGGTGCCCGAAGTCGGTGGCCAGCAGGCGTAGCGCCCGCAGCGGCAGGGACAGGTCGTCCAGCGTCGGCGTCTCGCTCATGCCGCAACTTCCCGGTGTGCCGGACGGCGGCGGGCGGGGCGGGCCAGCGGGACCACGTTGAACAGGTCCGGGTGCTCCTCGACCACCCGCGCGGCCAGGCGGATCAGCTCGTTTGGCAGGGTGCGGTACTCGGGATCAGTGAGGATGTCGCGGGCCGCGTCCAGACGGGCCGCGCGCTCCTCGTCGCTCTCGCCGTCGACCCCAAGCCAGAGTTCGGCGGGGGTGCCGAGGGCGAGTTCGGCGAAGTCCTGGGGGGTGTCGGCCCGGTGGCCAGACACGAAAGAACGCATGGGAGCTCCCATGTCGAGGGGATAGAAGAAAAGCCGGGCCGCGAGAGCGCCAAGAGGGCGGCGGCTGGTCCGGGTTGCGCGGCGCCGCCTCGTGGAGCGGCGGACCGAAGCGCCCCGGCCTGGAGTCGAACCCGACCTGCACATCGGGGCTGATCAGAGTGACTAGGCCTAGTCCCAGGGAAGGATCGCTACGATCGCGCCCGGGAACTCCTCGCGCAGTTCGTGAGCGAAGTAGGTCGCGTCCGTCCCGGTGAGGCCGGCGCCTACGCTGGCGACCTCACACACTGCAACGGCACGCTGATACGCCACGACCCTGAATCCGGCGGCTGGCACCGGGCTGCCGCCCGCCTTGTCGTGTTCGCTGCCGACCATCACTGGCCGCCCCGGGCACGGGCGTTGTCCTCGCTGCGCTTGTTCACGTCGCCGTTCTTGCGGGACAGTTCGTCCCGCTCCGCGTCTGTCAAACTCGTGACCACAGGTGCCTCCCAATCAGGTGCCTGTACGCGGTCCCCCGGGTGGCATCCCAGGGGGCTGCTCTGATTTCTCATCAAACGGGCAGGGCACCGACATGACGTCGGCGCCCTGCCCGCATGACGAGTGACGGGAAAGCCCGTCACTGTCGTCTCGCGGCTCCCGTGTGCGCCTTGCTCCGCCTCCTTTGGACGGCGCGCGGTCACCGCGTCACTCAGACGTCACTCGCTGAGTCGATCTCCCTGGAATGGCTACCTGTCATGGACCGGGTGCAGCCCAATCACCGGGGTCCCCGCCGGTCCGGTCCTGGGTCTACGCCCGAGGGTCAGACCAGCGGCTTAGCCGATGACACCGATCGATCCGTGAAGACGACGGACTTCTACGTCTCCCCTACCGCTCGGACCGCGTGCAAGCGGGGCCGACGGGGTTTCACTGTGTTGCAGTACCTGTTTTACAGGTACTGCATAGTGGTCCGTCAAGTACTGGCACGGAACTCGTTGGTGTTCGCGCCAGGACTTCTTGGCGCACAATCAGAATCGCCCCAGGTCAGGGGAGTTGGTCACCCCGCTCGTGGACAGCTTCGATTGATCTCGCTACCGTCAAGAGCTCCCTAGATGTCCAACGGAGGGGACGGATGTCTAACGAGCGTTTGCGATCAGCCCTGTTGGCGCGAGGCATGACCATCCAGAGCCTCGCTGAGGAGATCAAGGTCAACCCGAAAACCGTTGAGCGCTGGATCACGCAAGACATAGCGCCATACCGGCGACATCAGTACGCAACGGCGGCAGCGCTCAAGGTCGACGTGACGATGCTGTGGGACGACGATCGCAATGCGGAGAGCGCAGCAGACCTGTCGAAGGCCGAGATCGTCTCTGTCTATCCGCATCGCCACACGGTGCCGACAGACCTCTGGCGTGAGATGTGCGAGCGAGCCACGGAGCGCATCGACATCCTCGTGTACGCAGGCATCTACCTGGCGGAGGATCCTCGCTTCTTTTCGACACTGAAGAAGAAGGCAGAGACTGGCGTCCGCATCCGAGTACTCATGGGCGATCCAGAGTGCGAAGCCGTCACACGACGCGGCATCGACGAAGGGCATCGCATCATGGACGGCAAGATCCGTAATGCGCTGGTCAACTACCGCCCGTTGTTCACCAGCCACCCCGAGATTGCCTTCCGCCTGCACGACACTGTGCTCTACAACTCGATCTACTGCGCTGATGACGAGATGTTGGCCAACACGCACGTGTACGGCATCGGCGCCTACATGGCGCCCGTGTTCCACCTGCGGAGGCTCCCCGGAGGGGGTCTGTTCGACACTTTCGCCAATAGCGTTCAGCAGACCTGGGAAGGCGCCAGGCCAGTGACCGAACACGACATCACCGGAGCCTGAACATGGGACGCATCGACTACCTGCACGATCCGGATGCTCCGCCGGCCAACTCGGTTGTGCCCTCGGTCGTGGCGTTCGTCCAGAACGACGCAGGCCAGGTGCTCATGATTCAGCGGTCCGACAACGGCCGTTGGGCGCTACCCGGCGGTGGCCACGATGTCGGCGAGTCCATCAGTGACACGGTGGTCCGTGAAGTCTCGGAAGAGACGGGGGTCAAGGCCGAAGTCGTCGACCTGTCCGGGATCTACACGGACCCTGGGCACGTCATGCAGTACGACGACGGCGAGATCCGCCAGCAGTTCAGCATCTGCTTCCGAGCGCGGCCTGTCGGCGGAGAGCTGCGTACGAGCGACGAGACGACGCAGGTCCGTTGGGTTGACCCAACGGACCTGCGGGAGTTGGACGTCCACCCCACGATGCGGCTCCGTATCGAGCACGCCATGGACCGAACGCGCACTGCTCCCTACATCGGCTGACGCTTGGCGGCGGCGACGCGTTCCAGGACGCGCGACGTGCAGCCGAGGATCTCGGGTTCGGCCCGCCGGATGAACTTACCGATCAAACTGTCCGGCCCGTACCGTCCTGTGATCTCGATGATCCGGTCGATCGGATTCGTGGGAGTCCCGTCCGGTGTGGTGCTCATGTCGCAGTAGCAGAGCGCGTCGTTCAGGTGCGCACTCTCGCGGGGGAACTCACTCTCCAACTCCTCACGCAGGTCGCGCGCTTCCGCCTCCAGCCAGGAACAGGAGTGATGGGCGACCAGGTTGATGACCCGCTCATCGGCGTTGGCCGTATCCCGCAGGTAGCGGGCGCCGTCCAGAGGATGGAACCCCGTCTTGGCCAGGTCCGGCGCATAGCCGATGTCGTGCAGTACCGCCGCGGCCTCCAACAGATCCGCGTCCTGATCAAGAACGAGAGCGATCGTGCGTGCCCTCTCAGCGACCCCTTGGCAGTGCTTCCACCGCCGCGGCAGCGGCTCGGCGAGTAGGGACTCAGCCAGGGGATGGGCCCACTCCGTCAACGTCGGCAAGCTACGAACGCTCCTCTCGCGTCGGCACGGCACGGACTCTCCGCACCCTGCCCTGTCCTCCCCCCGCCAGCACGCCGGCGGTCTCCAACTTTTCCAGAGCTTTGGTCACTGTGGGGCGGGAGACCCCGAACCGTTCGGCGAGCACGGAAGCACTCGGGAACGCTTCCCCCACTGCGAGGCCTTCAGCCGCGATGATGTCCGCGATCCGTTGATCGAGCGGACGCCGGTCAACTCGATCACCGGAGCGCACGACGCGCCACCGGTCGCCCGGCACGGGTTCGGCCAGGCCTTCCTGCCGCAGTACCCCGTATGCGCGGATGGCAACGCCGCGTGAGACGCCGTGGTCACGCATGACCTCAGCCAGGGACGGCAACTCAGTCATCTCCGGGTCGCCCTCGATCAGCACCTTCACTGAGTCGGCAATCTTCAGGAAGGTTCCCCGAGGGCTGGCCTGCTGCGACACTCACTCTCCCCCCGTCAGCTCATCGGATAGAACAAGCCTCCCATGTGCGGCCCTCCGTGAAGGGTCGTCAAGGATGTACGAGGTCTGCTACCCCCGGGTTGTCATCCGCCTTTCACTGTCTCACCATATGGACACCTGCATGGTAAGCAGAGCCTTTCCTTATACGGCAACCTTGAACCTGGCGTGGACAGGGTCACGCCAGTGGATCTCCCATCTCAGCCGCAAACAGCAGCCCTCAACATCGACATCATCAAACTCGCCGCAGCCTGTGCCAAATGGGGGGACGATGGTGTCATGAGACGACCCGTTCTGTTTTGGTCCGGTGCCGGGCTGACAATCGCAAGCTTGACGATCTTCCTCTGGCGTCAGGGCCTTGAGCGCGCAGACCAGTGGAGCAGCATCCTGAGCCTCGGTTTGACTGTGGCAGGCCTCTTCGTGGGCGGGGCAGGCTTCTTTCCCCGCAATACGGGGGATTCCCGCAGACAGGCGACAGACGGTAGTTCCGTGGCCGGTTCTGTTCACCAGGTGCGAAACGTCCGCGGCGACGTCCGAATAGCTCAAAGTACCGTAACGCCTAGGGACGTGCAACACCAACAAACGCCGAATCAAACAGCCGATACTCAGGATGGACAGTCCGTTTCAAACTCGCGGGTAGGCGGAGACGTTTCGCAGATTGACCAAGTAGGCGGAGCAGTGCAGATTGGAAATCCTCCCAGCGAATCACGAGACGGAGAAGGAGCGCCAAACTGATGACCCGATTCTTGCCGTGGAATTGGAAATTACGAAGCAAGCGGAATGATGGCATAGACACGGCACTAGACCAGAGTAAGTCGGACCTGCCAGCAGCATCGAAATACGTAGTAGGACCCTCGGTGATGTCTGTGGACAGCACCCTGGTCGGTCGAGATGTAACTATGATCAGCGGCGTGAATGGCCAGGTCTCTATCATTCAAGGCGCGTCGTCGAATCCCCCTTCCGAACCGCGCGAGGAGGAGGTAATTACAGCATGTACAAGTTACGCTGAGCGGTTGCGTCAGAGGTATGGGAGACTCGACCTGGAAGTGTTGACACCGCTCAAAGAGCAGGATGAGCACCCAGTCATTGAGTTGCGCGAGGTATTCATCGCCCAAGCGGTCCGCGCGGACCCGCCTCCCGTGGAATTGCCCAGGGAGTTGCTGCATAGGTTGGCGGCATCAGAGGAAAGAGATCTTGACCTGCCTCCAGGGGTAGACCGAGAAGCCGTAGAACGTGTTCAACGTGCATATATGGCACGGCCGGCTCGTCCCATCCTTGAGGTGCTCAATAATTCGACTGCGAGTCGAATCGTCCTTCTTGGGGACCCAGGGGCGGGTAAATCCACACTGGGCCGTTTCTTGGCTTTAGCCCTCACGGCGGGGAACTCGATGCGTGAACTATCCTCGTTGAACAACTTTGTGCCATTGATTGTGGAACTGCGGAGCTACGCTGAGGCAGAATGGCGAGCGAAGACATTCGAGGAATTTTTGGATCATGTTAGTTCCACCGAAGGCCTCAGCCTGCCTTCTAATTTATTGAAATCATGTCTGGGTGAAAATGGTCCACGAAGAATTCTAATGATCTTCGATGGGTTGGATGAATTGTTTGAGAAGGAAGTGCGCAGCACTGTAGCGCAGCGCATAGCTGCATTCTCATCTCGATACCCATCGGTTCGAATAATTGTTACGTCCCGACGAGTAGGCTACCAAAGGGCTACTTTAGACGCAGCTGGATTTACGCACTACATGCTTCAGGATCTCGACCGTCAACAGATCGCCGATTTTGCCACTAAATGGTTCACGCACGCGTGTCCTGGCGATGAGAATAAAGCGCGACGCTTGACCCGTCGAGTCACTGATGCCGTCGAAGGGTCGGCATCGGTTCGCGAACTCGCTGGCAATCCTCTTATCCTCACCATTCTAGCGATAATTGGTCGGCGTCGCGAGCTACCTAGAGATCGGCGAACTGTATACGAACACGCCGTGGCTGTACTCGTAGAACATTGGGATCCCAGCAAGTACCTCAGGGATCGTCGAGTGGAAGAGCACCTTCCATACCTGGGTCCGGAAGACAAACTTGAACTCTTACGCTTGGTCGCGCGAAGAATGCAGGAGGGGAGTAGTGGGATTGCGGGTAACCATATCGCTGGCCCCGATCTCATAGACAGCTTCGAGAGCTACCTAGAAGACCGCTATAGCCTGCCGCGTGATCGGGCAGCGGTTGCTGCGCGTATTATGTTGCAGCAGTTTAGGGAAAGAAATTTCATCCTTAGCCGCTTCGGGGGAGAAGTCTATGGTTTCGTACACCGTACGTTTCTTGAATATCTAGCTGCTGTCGATATCGCGCATCGCTTCCATAAGGAACGCTCCCTGTCTGAGAGTGATCTCGTTAGTTTACTGTCGGATAAGTGGCGTGATTCCACATGGAACGAGGTTTTGCTTCTACTGGTAGGTCTGGTGGATGAACGCTATGTAGCGCAAGCTATAGATCGACTCCTTGATACAGCACCATCAATCCCGATAGGCAGAGATGGTGCGCGAGGATACGAAGGTCTGACTCTTTCATTTCGGTATCTGAGTGAAACTCGACGTCTTGGTGTACTTGCCCCACAGAGCAGAGCGGCTTCGATGAAGCTTGCCCATATGTTTGAAGCATATAGCGCGATAGATGAACAATATATCTACCCGTATGAATTTATCAGCTCGATCGCTTCCGCAGTTTCAACGCTGGGGGCGCACTGGGCTGGTCGTCAATATTACCTCGATTGGTATCAAGCTGTCGGTGCAAAGCTGTTCAGGGAAGATGATGAGGTCATAGCGAACTCATTAAGCACCCTTATAGGGGAAATCGCGACGTCCATGCTGAAGTGTCACCCGGATTCCTCGGTCCTGCGTGAGTGGGCTCAAAACGGCGTGACAGTGCCGACTCGCTGTGCTGCAATCGGTGCGCTTGGCGAATACTGGCCTGACGAGCAGAGCACGCGAGATTTTCTAGCGCGTGCAGTTGAGGATGAAGAGCCCAGGGTTCGCATGAGTGCTCTGGCTGCTCTGCGTCACGTGCGTGCTGCTGCCGATATGCTCTCCCTGGCGCGTGAGTGGGCAACAGGAGACCCATTGCCAAAGGTGAGGAGTTATGCCCTGAATTTTGTCGCGTATGCATGGGGGAATTCCTCTGAGGCGTCACTACTGGTGCGTGAGCGCGCAGTAAATGACGAGGACTCTGGTGTGCGGGATACGGCCCTGCGTATTCTTGGTTCTCGATGGATCGATGAGCCGAGCACGCTGCCCTTTATGCGTGAACTCGTTGCCGGCGGCGAGGTGCACCTTCGGCCCCTTGCCGTTCAGATGCTTGCTAGTCATTGGGGGGAGGATCCTGAGACCGCGGTGTTGGTCCGCGAGTGTCTTGCTGACAATGAGGCGAAAGTGCGAGCCTCTGCCGTTGAGGTGCTTGCTAGTCATTGGGGGGAGGATCCTGAGACCGCGGTGTTGGTCCGCGAGTGT
>NZ_JBSFKO010000008.1:0-126934 GCF_053598575.1 Streptomyces sp. NPDC001100 | reverse complement strand
GTCTTGCTGATGAGGACGCGTTGGTTCGCTCCTCTGCTGTTGAGGTGCTTGCTAATCATTGGGGGGAGGATCCTGGAACTGCGGTGTTGGTCCGCGAGTGTCTTGCTGACAATGAAGCGAGAGTGCGAGTCACTGCCATTGACATGTTGGGGGGCCTGAGTGGTGGTCCCCACCTGGTTCCTTTGCTTCGCGAATGCATTGCTACTGACGAAAGTGCGATGGTTCGTGAAACTGCAGTACGTCAATTTCCGCATATAGAGCTGACGGAGGATGTGGAAGCCGTCTTGCGTAACTGCTTGACAGGGGATGAGGAATCAGACGTGCGTCTTGCCGTCGCTGAGGTTCTGGCTGAGAATAATAAAGATCACCCTATTTCCCTCGACCTTCTCCAAGAGGCCGCCATTAATGACTCAGATTCCTATTTTCGGCGAGCAGTATTGGAGCTCATTGTTGAAAATTATGCACATACTCCCGCCGTTTCGGCCTATCTCAGAGGCAGAGGGGTCAGTGATCCGGACTGGCAAGTTCGCGCGGCCGCGATTCGCCTGTTGGCGCAGAGCTGGGGAGCGGATTCGGAGACGCTGGTTATATTGAATGACCGGGCGACTCATGATGCGGAAACCAGCATTCGTCAAGTCGCCAAATCGCTCCTGAAAGTTATGACGCCTGGCGGAGTGGTTGAGGATGGCGCTTAGTGAATGGCAACTTCGCCTAGCGGACCGCGCCTCAGAGCCGAGCTCCGGGGAGCGAACGGGGAGTGGATCAAGGAAATCGTGCCGCGCGGCACCTACGCTGACCAACGCACACCAAGGCCCTGGCCTGCACATACGTTCAACGATCCTGGTCAGCCATCTTTCCGCACATTATTCGGGACGAAGAGGTCGTGGGTTCAAATCCCGCCACCCCGACAGCCGAATAGCAGTTCAGTGGGCCCTCACCGAATCGGTGAGGGCCCACTGGCGTTGCTGCGTGTCCAGCCCCGCCCCGCCCCTCCCCGCCTCAGTAAGTCAACGCATCCTGCGCGCTGCTCAGCCAGTACGTCACCCGGAGCGAGTCGTCGACGTAGACGCCCTTGCTGGGAAGCGCAGGAGTCGCCGCCGGGCTGATGCTGTTCATGTTGCGGTCGAAGAAGTAGACGGAGAGGGACTTGGCGGTGCGGCCGTTGGTGCCGCTGCCGTTGTCGCCGCCGGAGAGGGCTACGCCGGCGTAGCCGGACTGGCCCGGTGCGAGCGTGGTCACCGCCTGTGGCTGGGAGTCCTTGATGACCGGCGGTACGGACTGGGCGTCGTCGAAGTTGACGGCCGGGTAGTAGTAGAGGTCGCAGGTCTTGGAGCCGGTGTTGGTGACGGTGAGCAGCATGTGGTTGATGGGGCGGCTGACCGGCTGGGCGGTCACCTTGGTGTTGGCGCCGCTGCAGGTGACGGTCTTCGTGGAGCCGCTCGAACCGGAGCCCGAGCCCGAGCCCGAACCGGAGGTCGAACCCGAGCCGCCGCTCGTCTTGCCGCCGCCCGAACCCGTGCCGCCGCTGGTAGAGGAGCCGCCCGTGGAGGAGTTGCCCGAGGTGCTGCCGCCGCTCTGGCCGGTCCCCGTCCCGGACGGTGCCGAGGTCGTCACCTTGGAGGGGTTCGGGGAGACCGCGCCGGAGTCCTGTACTCCCAGCCCGCCTTTGCAGGCGGTGAGCGAGAACGCGGCGAGTGCGACGGTCGCGGCGGCGAAGAGGCGGGTACGGGGACGGGCGGTGAACGCGGACATGGCGGTGATCCCTTTCGGAGAGGCGGGAGTTCGCGGGCCGTCCAACCGGTCGGCGGGCGGCGTGCTTTGATGACCGGAGCTTGTGCCGCTTTCCGTCCCACCCGCCACAGCAGCCGGGAGTTACGGGAACCTGGAACGTTCGCACCGGCTCTTACCTGGGGGAACACGGCTTCCCTGGAACGCTGGACTGGAATGGGGGCTGGGCGGCAGTGGTGGACGAGACGGCCGATTTCGCGGCGCTGATACGGGAGCTCAAGGACCGTTCGGGGCTGAGTTACGGCGTGCTCGCGAAGCGGCTGCACATGAGCACGTCGACGCTGCACCGCTACTGCAACGGCGATGCCGTACCCACCGAGTACGCCCCGGTGGAACGGTTCGCCCGGCTCTGCAAGGCGACCCCCGACGAACTCGTCGAGGCGCACCGCCGCTGGATCCTGGCCGACGGCGCCCGCCAGCGCGAGCGGAAGTCCGCCGCGACCGCCGCGAGCACGGCCGTAACCACTGCCACGGAAGCGACCATCGCGGTCACAGAGGCGACTCTCCCTCCTGAAGCACACCTCTCCTCCGCCGCACCCGAGTCCACCCCGGCACCGGAGCCCACCCCCGCACCCGAACCCTCCGTACCGGTGACCGCGACCGCCCCGCGCAACCGCCGCCGTACCGCCCTGTTCGCCGCCGCCGCGGTGGCCGTCGTGCTGGCGGCCACCGCGCTCGTCCCCCACTTCGTGTCCGGCGCCGGCGGTGACCGGAAGCAGGAGGCCGGTTCCGTGACCTCCACCGGGCGCGGCACTCCCTCCTCGTCCGCGTCCGCCTCCGCGAAGTCGACCTCCTCGGCGTCCGCCTCGGACTCGCCCTCCGGCTCCGTGAGTCCTTCCGGGTCCGCCACGGCGAAGAGCGGGGCGTCCGCCTCCCCGAGCGCGAAGGCCGGCGGGGCCGCGGACGTGGCAGCGGGCGTTCCGCTGACGGTGACGACCCGGCCGTACGCCTGGGAGAGCCCGTGCGGCCAGACCTATCTGGTCGACCAGGACGCGGCCAAGGTGCCGCCGCCGCCGACCGAGCAGGACGCGCCGAGCTGGGTGAGCGCGCTGGGCGCCGTCTCCGCCGGCAGCCAGTACCTGGAGCTGACCGTGCAGGGCACCGGCCAGGACACCGTGGTGCTGCAGTCCCTGAACGTCCGGGTCGTCGACAGCGGTGCGCCGCCGGCCTGGAACGTGTACGAGATGGGGTACATCGGCGTCGGCTGCGGCGGCGGGGTGCCCACGCACTCCTTCGACGTCGGGCTGGACGCGGTCCGCCCGGTGGCCACGCCGAAGTCCGGGCAGACGGGCCTGCCGTACAAGGTGAGCGAGAGCGACCCCGAGGTCCTGTACATCACGGCCGCCGCGGCCTCCCACGACGTGCGCTGGTATCTGGAGCTGGCGTGGTCCAGCGGCGGCCGCAAGGGCGTGCTGCGCATCGACGACCAGGGGAAGCCGTTCCGCACCAGCGGTATGAGCGGGCGTCCGCAGTACGGCTACTCGCTGGACGACAGCGAGTGGGTGCCCCACAAGGCCGACTGAGCCACGGGCGGTCCCGAAAGCCCCGCCGCGCCGCCGGACCGGCGGCCTTCCGGACCTCGCGTTGACACCGACCCGCGCCGGACGTTGACTGGCAGCACTGCGCAGTCGTTGAAGGGTACGACGGACCGGGTCTCCGGGGGCCTGGAACAGGCCGTCGAGAAGACCGACGAGGCACGAACGCCTTCAGGCGGAACGGAAGCGGCATCCTGATGTACGACCAGACACGCGCCCAGCAGCCCGCCGGCCAGAACCGGACCCCGACCGAACGCCGCGCACCGGGCCCGGAGCCACTGCTCCCGTCGGCCGAGCGGGAGCAGGTCCTCCAGCGGCTGCGGCACGCCCTCAACACCTTCGCCGACACCCCGCGCGACGCGCTGGCGGAGGCGGAGAGCGCCTACGACGAGGCCACCGCGCAGCTGGTGAGCGCCCTCGCGGCCCGCCGGGAACTGCTCCGCGCCGTCTGGGCCGACCAGGCCCCCGCGACGCCCCCCACCGATGTCGCGGAACCAGCGGACCTCACGTCCCAGTCGGACGAACTCCGGCACGCGCTCCGCCAGTACCGCGAGATCACCCAACGGCTGCTCCAGCTCTAGGCCCTAAGCCCCTCGCGGGAACGCCGCCTTCAACTCGCCCCAGCGCAGGGCCTGTTCATCGGTCAGGGTGCCCCGCAGCTCCGCCAGCTTCAGCAGGTTGGCCTCCGCCTCCGTCCCCAGGGTCTGTGCCTCGGCCGTGTAGTGGTCGTCCAACACGGCGGACACCTCAAGGGAGTTCATCACCGGTTCGATGCGCCGGGCGATCCGGTTCATGGTGCGGTACGACCCCTGGAGCCTGAACGGCGGTTCGGTGCGGGCCGCTTCCGTGGTCGCCGCCGACGCCATGTACGCGGCGTTGACCGCGAGGACGGTGTCCCGGGCGGCCAGCAGATGCCCCAACACGGCGACGATGCGGGCCAGTTCGGCGGGGTCGCAGGCATGGGAGAGGCGGTCCGCCCGGGCCGTCGCGTCGCCACGGGCCAGCCGGATCAGCAGGTCCAGGTCGTCGCGGTCGCGGCCGGCGAGCGGGGCCAGTACCGGGTTCGAGGTCAGCGCGTTCTCGACGAAACTCAGGGCGAACAGCGCCTCCTTGCCGGTCAGTACGTCGCCGAGGTTCCAGACGTCGGCACGGTTGGCCAGCATGTCGGGCACCCGGAACCGGCTGCCGGACTCGGTGTACGGGTTGCCGGTCATACAGACGGCGAACCGCTTGCCCCGCAGGTCGTAGGTGCGCGCCGCGCCCTCCCACACGCCCTCCATCCGCCGGGTCGCGTCGCACAACGTGATGAATTTCTGGAGGAGTTCGGGTGACGTGTGCTGGATGTCGTCGAGGTGGAGCAGCACGTTGTTGCCCGCCGCGAGCGCGAAGTTGACCTTCTCCACCTCCTGGCGGGCGGTCGCGTTCGGCGCTTCGGCCGGGTCGAGGGAGGTGACACCGTGCCCGAGGGCCGGGCCGCTGACCTTGACCAGGACCAGCCCGAGCCGGTCGGCGACGTACTCCATGAGGGTCGTCTTGCCGTAGCCCGGCGGGGAGATCAGCAGGAGCAGACCGCCGGTGCCGACGGGTCCGTCCTCTCCCGCCGTGCCGAGCTGGCGGGCCAGGTTGTCGCCGATCAGCGGGAGGTACACCTCGTCGACGAGCCGGCCCCGGACGAAGGACGACAGGACGCGCGGCCGGTACTCGTCGAGCCGCAGCCGGGCGCGTTCCGCCGCGACGAGAGCGGTACGACGGCGCTGGTACGCGCGGTGACCGGGGACGTCCCGGACGCGGAACTCGTGGGTGCGGGCGAGGAGTTCATCAACCCTCACACGCAACTCACCCCCTACGACACGAGGATGGCTGCCCAGCAGTCCGCCCACCGTCTCGGTCAGCCGCGCGTCCGACTCGTAGCGCGGCGCGCCGGGGCAGAGTTCGGCCGCCACGGCCTCCGCCAGGTCTCCCGGGTCGACCCGCGCCCCGGACGCCGTCGTGTACGCCGTCAGCCAGGCCTCCACCAGCTGGCGGCGCGCGGGCAGGTCGTCGTCGAGGGCGGTCAGGTCGTCGTCGTAGGCCGAACTGCCCACCGCCCGGCGGAACTTGTCGAGCAGGGTGCGGACGCCCACGCTGATCACGAAGCCCTCGGGGGCGGTGGTGAGTTCGTCGAGGAGGTAGGCCGCGGCGGGCTCGCCGCCCAGCTCCTTCGCGAGTTCCGTACGGAGTTCGGCGTCGGCGGGAGTGGGGCCGAACAGGTCGCGGGCCCGGGCCAGTGATCTCGCGCGCCGGGTCCACTTCTCGCGTGCCCGCGGGTTCGTGCCGTGCGTCCAGAAGAGCAACGCGCTTGCGCGGGCGGCCGGTTCGTGGCGCAGCAGGCCCGCTTCCTCGTACCGGCCGAGCAGGGCCGTGAGGATCGCGGTCGCGTCGTGGTCGTGCACACCGCGTTCGTAACCCTCGTCGTACGACTCCTGCGCGGCCCGGCGGACCAGGGCGGCGAGGTCGGTCTCCTGGGCGAGGGCCTGCGCGCCGTGTTCGTCGAGGAGGCGGGCGGCGAGGTATTCGGCGCGGTAGACCCGGGGCGACTCGGAGGGCAGCGGGCGGTCCCAGTACGGGCGCGTGGCCGCGAACTCCGGGTCCCTGACCGGGGATCGGTAGTCCGTGCCGGTGAGGGCGAAGGCCAGGCCGTCGCCGGAGGGGACCAGGGTGAGGTCGAGGGGCTCGGTGTGCACGGCGAAGCGGTGGCGGCCCAGGCGGAGGGTCCGGCCGCCGTCCGTGGAGAGGTCGGCGCGGTCGCGCAGCGCGCGGACCGCCTCCGCGTGGGCGGCCGTGAGCCGGCCCGTCAGCTCCTCCGCCCTTGTCGGGTCGCCGAGTTCGCGGAGTCGGTCGGCGGTGCGGCGGATCCTCGTCACCATCGGGTCGGAGGCGAAGTAGGCGTTCACCGCGTCGGCGTCGGCCAGCGCGACCGCCCGCCGCCCCACGGTCTCCAGCACCTGGACCGCCGACCCCGCCAACTGCTCGGCCCTGCGGGCGCGTTCGTCGACCAGGGTCTGCTTGCGGGCCGAGAGGGTCTCGTGGATCTCGGCGCGTTTGCCGGCCAGTTCGGCGAGGAAGTCGTCGAAGTCCGCGAAGCGGGCCTCCAGGTTCTCCAACCGCACCAACAACAGGGCGAGTTGGGTGTCGCAGGCCTCCGGGGTGGCCGCGTCCGCGAGGGCTCCGGTCACCGACTGGGCCAGCAGCGCGAACTCGGCCGCGAACTCCGCCCGGCCCTCCCGGTCCCGGAGTTCCGTCCGCCGGGCGTCCAGCGTGGCGCGGGCCCGGTTGACGCCGCCCAGCACCTCGGCGACCCGCTCCAGGATCGACGTACGGACCGTCGCGTCACCGATGTCGAGTCCGGCGACCACCTCGGTCACCGTCCGCAGTCCTTCGGCCAGTTCGTCCAGGCGGGCCGCGACCGGGGCCGCCTCGGCGACCTTGGCCAGCGTCCCGGCCTCCGCGACCAGGGTGTCGATCAGCTCGTGGTGCCCGGCGAACGCGTCCCCGCGCGCCAGGAACGACACGGCCCGCTGCCCGAACACCCGCAGATCCGCCTCAACTTCGGCCGCCGCCTCCTCGATCCGCGCGGTGTCCGCGTACCGCATCTCCTTCAGCGTCAGCAAGTGCCCCTGTGCCCGCCGGAGTTCGGTGAGCCCGGCGACCCAGCCCGCCGCGTCCCGGGACGCCTCGCCCCGCAACCGCCGTACGAGGGAGGCGAGATGGGCCAGAGCCTCGGCAAGGGCGTCGGCGGCCCGCCCGGTGAGAGTCCGGACCGTCCCGAACTCGGTCAGGACCTGCTCCGCCGTACCCCGCACCTCCTCCAACGGACCGCGCAGATCGCCGAGTTCGACGTCCCCCAGCCAGTGGTGCGTGTCCGCCGCCCGGACACACGCGGCGACCAGTGCCTCGTACACCTCCGCCGTCGGCTCCATCCCCGCGACCGCGCCGGTCAGGGACAGGCAGTCGGAGATCCCGCGCACGAGATCGGCGTTCCCGACCCGGAACAGCGGCCCAGAACCGGTCAGTTGAGCGGCGGCATGGGTGTCGGAGACGAACGGGGTACGCCAGCTCCGCACCGGATGGACGCGGGCGGCCTCTCCCTCCCCGCCGCCCAGCACCACCACCATGCCGTCGTCGAAGAGTGCCCATCCCTGCCCGGGCAGCGGCGCCGCGACCTCCTTGCGGATCAGGTTGTACGGCAGCAGCAGGCTCCGCCCCGACCCCCGCTCCCGGTAGCCGAACAGCACGTCCTCCCCGTTGGGCGAGCGGACGATCCGCTCCAACTCCAGCCCGGTGACGTCCACTTCGAAGGTCTTGCACTCCCCCGTGACCAGGCAGTACCCGCCCGGGAACACGATCCCCTGCTCCTCCGGCAGCCGCCGGCACGACCGCCCGATCCCGTCCAGCCGTACGACACCCTTGGTCAGCGGGTTGAAGACCAGGTAGCGGTGGGCCTCCTCCTTGTAGGGGAGCACCCGCAGCAGCACCAGCGCACCCACCCGCGCGTACGCGATCTCCGCGTCGGCCGGCGACTGCAGCGGCTCGTCCACCGGTTCGGAGTAAATCCCCTCCCCTGTCTCGGTGTTGTCCTCCGCCTTCACGGTGAGGGTGCCGCCCAGCGTGTCGACGTACAGCCCGTCCTGGATCCGAACGTGCGGGTGCCGGCCGGGGACGAGGTCCTCGCGGCCAGTCCCCGTCCAGTCGAAGTCGTACGGCGGCGGGAAGACGTGGTCGCGTTCGCCGTGCGCGTCCAGGAAGGCCGCCGCCCGGCCGTCGTCCGTGAGCGTCCAGCGCAGCACCCGGATGTCGTCGGCCTTCTCGCCGGTGCGGAAGACGGCCAGCAACTTGCCGTCGACGTGCCGGAGCCGGAGGAGCCGCGCCTGCCGGTAGTAGCGGTGCAGTGTGGTGAACTCCCGTACGAACTCCGGGTCGTCGAGGAGTCCGGGTACGGCGTTCTCGGGCAGCCTGCGCAGGTCGTGGCGGTCGTGGAGAGCGAGGACGTCGGCCACCGCCGTCTCCCGGGTGACGCCGGGGGAGGTTCGGTGGCCGAAGAGCAGCGTGTCCCCTACGGCGACGATGTCCCGCGGCGCCGCCGGGTGCTCGGTGGTGAGGCGTCCGGTGCCGGCGAGTTCCAGCCGGGTCGAGCCGAACTCCTCGGTCCGGCGGGCGTTGAGCGCCTCCGCGCGGCGGGCGAGTTCGGCGGCCTGTGCGGCGAGGCGGTCGCGCAGGACCTCGTAGGTGCCGGTGTCCAGGCCGGTGGTCATGGGTCGGGTCCCTCTCAGGATCTCGGGCGGGGTGATCAGAAGTGGTGGGTCCGGAACTGCCGTCCCCTGTGCGGCAGTTCCGGACCGTCTGTGGAGGCGGGGCGGGAGGCCCTCGCCGGGTGTCAGGCCTTCGCCGGGTGGCCGTTGAGCGCGGCCAGCGGAGTATCCGCGAGGCCCAACTCACCGGCCCTGTCGAGCAGTTGCCGTAGCGGGCCGGCGTTCGCCGTGTCCGTCCGCATCAGCTTCATCAGCAGTGCGGAGACGGTGAGGTTCTGCACGTCGGCCGTGGAGACCGAGCCGAGCACCCGCCCGAGGTCCTCGGCGATGTTCGACGTGCCGTCCAGCCACGGGCGTGCCAGCGCCTGTGCCGTCTCGGAGTTCTGGACGAAGCCGTCGACGCTCCGGCCGAGGGAGATCGACGACATCAGCCGGTCGAAGAAGACCGTGTCGCCGCCGACGATGTCGATGTCGGCGTTCTCCAGGCCGGTCGCGAGGACCGTGGCCTGCGCCTCGGCGACCTGCCGCTGTACGTCGAGACCCGCGAGCCGGATCTCCTTCTCGGCCTGGAGCCGCAGCCGGTACTCCTCGTGGCCGCGCGAGGCGTCGTCGAGGGCGGCCATCGCGGCGGCCTTCTCGGTGAGCCCGTCCGCCTCGGCCTTGAGCTTCTCGCCGATACCGGTGGCTTCGGCGAGCGCGTTCGCCCGTACGCCTTCGGCCTGCGCGAGCACCTTCGCCTGGGCACCCTCGGCCTCCGCGAGCGCCATGGCCCGGGTGCCCTCGGCCTCCGCGCGCAGCCGGGCCTCGGTGCCTTCCGCCTCCGCCCGCAGCCGCGCCCCCGTGGCCTCGGCCTCGGCGCGGCCCGCCTTCACGGTGACCTCGGCCTCCTTGTCGCGGACCTGGACCTCGGCGAGTCCGGCCGCGGCGGCCTCCGCCTGGATGCCCTCGGCAAGCCGGAGCTTGGCGCGGGCGTCGAGATCGGCCGACTTCAACCGGGCGTCGGCGAGGGTGAGTTGCTCACCGGCGCGGTGCTTGGCGGCGGCCTCCGCGGCCTCGGCCGCCTTGATGTCCTTGACCAGCTTCTCCTGCGCCTCGGCCTCCGCGGCGATGATCACCGCCTGCCGGGTGCGCTCCGCCTCCTCGACCACCCGCAGCTTCTTGATGGCCTCCTCCTGCTCGGCCACCGTACGGTCCACGGCGATCCGTTCCCGGACCACGTCCGCGACCTCGCGCCGCTCGACCTCGACCTCCTTGTCACGGGCGATCCCGGACAGACTCGTCTCCCGTTCGCGGGCGATGACTTCGAGGAGCCGGTCCTTCTCGATGCGTTCGTTCTCCACGGCGATGACCCGCTCGCGGTTCTTCTGCGCGACAGCGATCTCGCGGGCCTGGTTCTCGCGCTGGACGCCGAGCTGCTCCTCGGTACGCAGGAACGCGGTCTGTGCGCCGAGCCGTTCCTCCTCCTGGACCTTCGCGGTGGCGGCCTCCTCGCGCGCCCGCAGGACCTCCACCTCACGGCGCTGCTTGATCTCCGCCTCCGCCTGCCGGCGCTCCAGCTCCAGGATGGTCTCCCGGGCGTCGACGTTCTGCCGGGTGATCTCCTTCTGCTCGGTGCGCTGGAACTCGTTGGTGCGGACGTGCTCGATCGTCGTCAGCTCGGTGATCTTGCGGATGCCCTGCGCGTCCAGGATGTTCTGGTTGTCGAGCTGGGTCATCGGGGTCTGTTCGAGGAAGTCGATGGCCGCGTCGTCGAGGTGGTAGCCGTTGAGGTCGGTGCCGATGACCTGGATGATCCGGTCCCGGAACTCCTCGCGCTTGGTGTAGAGGTCGACGAAGTCCAGTTGCTTGCCGACGGTCTTGAGCGCCTCGGAGAACTTCGCGGCGAAGAAGTCCTGGATCGCCACCGGGTCGCTCGCGGTCTGGGTGCCGATGGCCTGCGCGACCTTGATCACGTCCTCGACGGTCTTGTTGACCCGCACGAAGAAGCTGATGTGGATGTCGGCCCGGATGTTGTCCTGACAGATCAGACCCTCGCGCCCGGTGCGGCGGATCTCGATCGTCTTCACCGAGATGTCCATGAACTCGGCCTTGTGCAGCACCGGCAGGACGACCGCCCCGGTGAAGGTGACGTCGACCTTCTTCGTCTTGGAGACGATCAGCGCCCGCCCCTGCTCCACCTTCCGGAACAGCCGCCCGACCAGCAGGAGCAGGGCGAGCGCGATGAGCAGGACAACGGCGACGAACACACCGATGCCCACGGTGATGGCGTTCATGACATGGGTCCTCATGGGATGAGAAGGGTGATCGACAAACAGGCCGGGATCGGCGACCGGAGACCAATGGGCGTGCGGGTGACCCGAGTCGGCGGCCTATCCCGTCGTGCCGGGTCCGGTCCTCGGGTCCAGCGCGCTGTCGTAGGGCGCGACCCAGAAGAACTCGCCGGGTTCGTCATAGGCGTAGAGCAGTCCGGTGCTGCCGCTGGCGAGGGCGTCGTTGCCCGTCTGCCGGACCTGGACCGTCGCGGCCGAGCCGTCCGCCGCCCTGACCTCGGCCTGCCCGAACCCGGCGTCCACCCGCCCGGTGCGAATGGTGCAGGTCAGCCCGACGAAGTCCAGCCGGGACGGCCCGTGTTCGTCGGGAAAGAGGCGGTGCAGCGGCCGTACGAGCAGCTTGGTCGCCTGCCAGGAGACGTACGCGGTGCCGATCAGCACGACCGCCCCGACCAGGACGCCGGCCGGGCCCGAGGGGACGAGCAGCACGCTCGCGCAGAAGCTGATCAGCCAGCCGACGGCGACGAACAGCGAGAAGGCGAGGGTCACCGGGACCCCGCCGAGCCACCGGCCGTAGCCGTGCCCACGAGCGTTGACGTGAGCGTGCCCGCGGACGTGGACCTGCACATGGGCATGACCGTGACCGTGCGCGTCGGCCGCGCCGAGGGCGACCAGCAGCCAGTAGAGGACGACCACGGCGAGCGCCGCGGTGAAGACAACGGCGGGAAAACCGGTCGCGGCAGCGATGAACGCCCCCATGATCCCGGCCCCCCGTTCCCTTACTCGCCCGACTGTCGACGGGGACGCCCGGATCGCGGTTCTGGTGCCGGAAACCTGCCGGTGTCCGGCACCCGAACCATCCGCGGTGCTCCCCTGGCGCCATGGTGCACGCGGGGTGCACGCCCGCGCATTGCCGGAACCCGGCAGTGTTCATTAGGGTCTTGATGCCGGTGGCGCGCTAAGAAAGCGTCACCGGGGCGTCAAGAAAACAGGGGGCGGCGTTGCCGGAGCGCGGAATACCTGAGCAGTATCTGACGGGGTACGCGCAGCTCCTGGCGGAGGTCGCCGTGACCGGACGGCGCCTGACCCGGGCCGAGTTGGAGGCCCGCCGCGCCCTGGGCGAACACGCGGCCGAGGCCGGACACGGACTGCGCGCCCTGGTCAACGCCCATCTCGCCGCGACCCGCACCGCCTGGCCGGAGACTCCCGGCGCCGCCGACTGCACCCTCGCCGCGGTGCAGCAGGTCGTCGACGCCTTCACCGAGGGCTACGAACGCGCCCAACGGGTCGCCGTACGGCAGGAGGAGGCGGCGCGACGGGAGTTCATCGACGATCTGCTCTACGGCCGCAGCGATCTGGGCCGGCTCGCCGAACGCGCCGAGCGTTTCGGTCTGCGGCTGTCCCACACGCACGCCGTCGCCGTCGTCCAGGGGCCGACGCCCTACGACGAGAGCGCGCCGGTGCCGCGTCAGGTGGAGCGCGCGATGATCAGCCGTTTCGGTGACCGCAACATCCTGCTCACCACGAAGGCCGGCCGGATGCTGTGCGTCGCGCCCGGCGACCAGGACGACGTCCTCACCCACTTCGCCAAGCAGTCGTACGCGGCGGCGGAGGGCGCCCGGGTGGCGATCGGCCGTCCGCAGCCGGGCGCGGGCGGGATCGTCCAGTCGTACGAGGAGGCCCTGAACACCCTCGAACTGGCCGAGCGGCTCACCCTGGAGGGCCCGCTGCTGCGCGCCGCCGACCTGCTGGTCTACCCGGTGCTCACCCGGGACCGGCAGGCGATGGCCGACCTGGTGCTCGACGCGCTGGGCCCGCTCACCAGGGCGCGCGGCGGCCCGCGCCCCCTGCTGGACACGCTCTCGACCTACTTCGACTGCGGCTGCGTGGCCGCGGAGGCCGCGCGCCGACTCTCCCTGAGCGTGCGCGCGCTGACGTACCGCCTCGAACGCATCCACCAGCTGACCGGCGCGGACCCGGCGGACCCAGGCCAGCGGTACATGCTGCAGACGGCGGTGATCGGCGCCCGCCTGCTGGACTGGCCCGACAAGGAGCTGTGAGGCGAGTCCTCACAGTCGGGCGGTGTGCGGGAGCGCTCGGTGCCACCGGGGGTGAGGCACGAAAGCGTGACACTCCGCGCTGAAGTGACACACTTCTGCGAGAAGGGTCCCCTCCGGCAGGCGCCGGAAAGGGCCGCACCGCTCAAGTTCGAGGACCCCGCACGGCGCACGGGGCGCTGGGCACAGAAAAAAGCGACCGCGCGCCCGGATGGTTCATCGGCGGCGTGGTCGCTTGGGGGGTACAGAGGTGTGCGGGGGCGAAGGCGTCAGCCCAGGGTGGTGCCGATGTACGACGTCGATTCGGGGCCGGAGTCGGACTCGGCGGGCGGCGCGGCGGGCGCGGGCGCGGGGGTGGCCGGCGCGGGCGGCGTCTCGTGGCAGGTGAAACCGAGGCGGGTCAGGGCCCGGGTCACCTCGAAGGCGGTGAAGTCACGGCGGTCCTGCTTGGTGATCACCTCGCCGACCTGCTTGACCGGGTACAGCTTGCGGCTGATGACGGCGCAGGGGCCGCTGACGGGCTGCTCCGGGCGGATGCCCTTGAGCATCTCCTCCACCTCGCTCTTTGTCAGATCGAAGGGGTAACGGGCGATCACGCAGCGCATGGTGCCTCACCAAGGGGTTCGAGCGGGAGGAGAGGGGAGGATTTCTCCTCGGGGAAAACCGAGCGGCCGGAGAACGGCCGAAGAACGGTGGACGGCCGAAGAACGGCAGCTAAATGAGCAGATACGAAAAGGGACCCGCACCCAAGGTGCGGGCCCCTGTTTCGCAGCTTCGCGTGCTTAGGCGGGAACGATGTTCTCCGCCTGCGGGCCCTTCTGGCCCTGCGTGATGTCGAAGGTCACCTTCTGACCTTCCTGCAGCTCGCGGAAGCCCTGGGTGGCGATGTTCGAGTAGTGGGCGAAGACGTCAGCGCCGCCGCCGTCCTGCTCGATGAAGCCGAAGCCCTTTTCCGCGTTGAACCACTTCACGGTACCGGTGGCCATGTCTTAACTCCTAGGCAGTGCACGAGATCCGCACTTTACGAATCTCCTCCATCGCCGTGATGATCACCTGCCCGGAGAACCGGTTCAAAATTGGCAACCACAACTGCAACTGAAGTCAGCCTAGCACGGAACCCATTTCGGCGGCGGCGGAATTGAGTGAGAAAAGCGCCGCCCAAAACAGTGAATTTCTGTTTCGTCGGCATCAGATTTTCTAGCGATGGGACGACCGGCGCAGCTCCTCGTTCACACGCAGCGCCTCGTCCAGCCGGTCCTCCAGGCTGATGATTCGGCAGGCGGCCTCGATGGGCGTCCCCTGGTCGACCAGCTCGCGCGCGCGGGAGGCCGTACGGAGCTGATGACGCGAGTAGCGACGGTGACCGCCGTCCGACCGCGTCGGCGTGATCAGCCCGGCCTCACCCAGTGACCGGAGGAAACCGGGGGTGGAGGCGATCAGCTCGGCGGCCCGGCCCATGGTGTAGGCGGGGTAGTCGTCGTCGTCGAGCCGGTCGGCCGCGGGCTGCTGGCTTTCTGCGGGCATGGACACCTTTCCTGCGGGCCACCGGAGAGGGAGGCCCGCCGCAGGGGAGCGTGTTTCCCCCTACAGGAACTCTAGTCGCACCCGGGGAATCTCTGTCGCGGCGAGCACAGATGTCCTGCCGCCCATGGACGCCGGTTGACGCGCTCAGCGGCCGAGGAGCAGCACTCGGCAGGCCCCGGCGGACGGCTGCGGATCACGCGCTTCCGCTACGACGTCCCGCCAGCCCCAGGCCCGGTACGCGGCCAGCGTCTCGGTGTCGGCGGCGGGCAGCAGGGCGACGCCGAGGGCCGGCGCGTGATCGGCGAGCAGACGGCGTTGCAGGCGCCGGGCGAGGTTCCAGTCCCGGTCCTGGTAGTGGGTGCGCACCCGGGGCGGGACGACGATCCCGGAGACCGCGAAGAGTCCGCCGGTGACCGCGAGGCCGCGCACGGTCCGGGGCAGACGGGTGTCGCACCCCTGCCACCACGGATCGGCGCCGCGCACGGGGAAACCGTAGGCGAAGGCCGTCAGGGTGGTGTTCTCGGCGATCAGCAGGGTGAAACCGGGCCGCCGGACCTCGCCCGCGAGCCGGCGCAGGAAGTCGGCGCGGGAGCGGGTCCCGGCGCGGGTGGCTCCGCCGGAGGTCTCCTCGTAGAGATCGCCCAGGTCCTCGAACCGGTCCTCGACCTGGCGTCGGCTGAGCGGGCGGAGTCGGTCCCCCTGCCGGGGTGAGGGGCCGCGCTCCCGGCCGGGTGACCACGGCTTCTCCCCGTGGGCCGCGTCGGCACCGGCGTGCGCGTCCGCACCGCCGTGCCCGACGAGGTTCGTGGTCATCGGCCGACCGGGCACATTCACGGTCATGGGGCGAGCCCTGTCCCGGGTGCGGACACGTCCGCCCCGGCGTCGTCGTTCGCCGAGGACGGCACCGGCGCGATCCGGCACACGAGAAATCCTCGGTCTCTTCACGGTACGCCCGCGGGCTGCGGCACGGCCTGGAGACGAGGTCCGGCCGCCCGCCCCCTACGGCCCCGGGCCCTACCGCGTCACTGGTTCCAGCTCTCGTCGTACGGGTCCTTCGGGGTCGGGACCGGCTTGGCCTCGGTGACCTGGAAGTAGGGGATGGGGCGGTTGTTGACGGGGTCCTTGGTCTGCTTGGCGGAGTAGGTGCCGGTCACCAGCAGCCAGGTGTCGGGCTGCAGGACCGGCGGGATCTTGCCCGTCAGGGCGATCTTGACCGGCTGGGCGTCGGCGGCACAGCAGTTGAGGGCCATGCGGACGAGGTAGGGGGCGCCGGACTTGTCGAGGGCCACGAAGCCGGTGACCTTCAGCTGACGGTCGCCGAGGGAGTGCCCGTGGTCGTAGACCGCGCGGGTCGCGTAGTCGACCAGGCCGATGGTGAGCGGGTTGCTGGCGGGGAGCTTGGAGAGGCCGTAGGGCTGCTGGATGGCCGTGCCCGTGCGGACCGCGCTGTAGGAGCCGAGGGCGGGCGGGGCGACCAGGATGAGGGCGAAGAGGGGGAGCAACAGGAGCCAGGAGATGCGGGGTTCGCGGTGTACGTGGCCGCCGTGGCCCTCACCCTCCGGCTCCGCGTGGGTCTCCGAGTGAGCCGCGTCCGCGTGGGCCGCCTCCGCGTGGGCCGCCGCCTGCGCCTTCTCCGCCCGCGCCCGGCGCCACTCGTACCAGGCCGTCGCCAGTGCCGCCACGATGAGTACCGCGCCGGAGAGCAGCAGCAGCGGCTGGAGGCCCGCCTTGACGTAGCGGAGGTAGAGGTTGGTGAGGCCGGCGTGCAGCAGGGCCGTGCCGATCAGGAACAGGACGGCCGCCTGTGCCTGCCGGCTCACAGGAGCACCGCCGAGGTGACGACCGCGCCCGCGATGGCGAGGACGAAGGTGGCGGGCGCGAAACGCATCGCGAAGCCGCGCCCGAACGTGCCCGCCTGCATGGCGAAGAGTTTCAGGTCGATCATCGGTCCCACCACCAGGAACGCGAGTTTGGCCGTCAGGGAGAACTGGGTGAGAGACGCGGCCACGAACGCGTCCGCCTCCGAGCAGATCGACAGCAGGACGGCCAGGATCGAGAGGGCGAGGATCGCCACCACAGGGTTGTCGGCGGCGGTCCGCAGCCAGCTCGCGGGCGCCACGGCCTTGAGCGTCGCCGCCGACATCGCGCCGAGCACCAGGAACCCGCCGGCCTGCATCACGTCGTGCCGCACCGAGCCCCAGAACGCGGCCCCCTTCGTCTCCCCCGCGTGCGGCTCGTGGGCGGGAAGCTTCAGCCAGTCGGTACGGCCGAGCCGCGTCCACAGCCAGCCCATCAGACAGGCCACGAGCAGGCTGCCCGCGAACCGGGCGAGGACCATCTCCGGGTTGCGCGGGAACGCCACCGCCGTCGCGGTCAGCACGATCGGGTTGATCGCCGGGGCGGAGAGCAGGAACGCGATCGCCGCCGCCGGCGTGACACCCCGGCGCACCAGCGCCCCGGCCACCGGCACGGACGCGCACTCGCAGCCGGGCAGGATCGCGCCCGCCATCCCGGCCACCGGTACGGCGAGAACGGGATTGTTCGGCAGCGCGCGGGTGAACCACGTGGCCGGCACGAACACCGCGATGGCCGCCGACAGCAGCACGCCCAGCACCAGGAAGGGCAGTGCCTGCACGACCACGGCCACGAACACCGTCATCCAGCTCTGCATCACGGGCGCGGACAGGGCCGTACGGATCGGTCCCTGCGCCAGCACCACCAGGAGCAGCACCATGGTCAGCACGAGCGGCGAGTTGAGCTGCCAGCCGTCCTTGGCCGGTGCCCCCGGCTCCTTGGCCGGTGCGTGCGGCTCCTCGGGCGGTGCCTGCGGCTCCGTGGCCAGTGCGTGCGGCTCCTCGGCCGGTGCGTGCGGCTGCGGGGGTGATTCCGGGGTCGGCGGAGTCTCCGTGGTCGGCGCGGCTGGTTCGGTGGTGATGGCCACGGGTGTGCTACCTCCGGCAAGTGCGGGGTTTCGCGGGTTTTGCTCCCTGTCTCTGCATACGGCAGCCGGGGCGCGGGTGTTCAGCGGAATACTGGAACCACCCGCCTCCTTGGGGCAGTCTTTCCCCTCGTGGCGAGCAGCGTTCCTCATCAGACCCCGCCGGGCACCCCCCGGGCGCACATGGTGGTGTGCGGCGACGACGCGCTCGCGCACCGGCTCGCGGCCGAACTGCGCACCGTCTACGGCGAACAGATCACCCTCGTCGTACCGCTCTCCGAAGCCGCCTCCCGGCCACCGGTCGTGGGCCGTGCGCGGGCGGCCTCGGTGGCGCTGCGCGACCGGGTCAACGCGGCGGTGGCCAGGGCGAACGGCAACGGCGTACCGCCCGCCCCCGAACCTCCGCGCGGGGAGCGGGTGTTGGAGGTCCCCGAGCTGACCGAGGCGGTGTTCGCGGAGGCGGGCGTGGAGCGGGCGTCCGCGCTGGCGCTCGTGCACGACGACGACGAGACCAACATCCGTGCCGCCCTCACCGCCCGCCGCCTCAACCCCCGTATCCGGCTCGTGCTCCGCCTCTACAACCGGCGCCTGGGCCAGCACATCGAGGAACTCCTCGACCAGGCGGCCGCGTTGGCGACCGGTGACGGGACGGGCTCCGGCACCGGCCTCGGGCTCGACGCGTCCACGACCGTCCTCTCCGACGCCGACACCGCCGCGCCCGCGCTGGCCGCCACCGCTCTCGCCGGCACCAGCAAGGTCGTCCAGACCGACGGGCTGCTGCTGCGCGCGGTGGAACGGCCACCGCCCGCCCCCGGCGAGGTCGCCGACCCGGGGCTGGCCACGCTCGCCCTGCTCTCGGCCACCAGCAGCGACCCGGCCGGCGCGGACGGCTCCGAGGGCATGGGCGAACAGGGCCCGCGCCTGCTGCCCGACGCGGCGGCCGTCGCCTCGGCCACCGGGCGCGGGACCGTCGTTCTTGAACAAGTGTCGTACGCCGGGCCGCAGTTGCCGGGCGGGCGCGGGGGCGGTGTCGTACCGCCCTTCGCCTCCCTCTTCTCGCGGCGGCTGCGCTGGTCGCTGGCGGGCATGGTGGCGTGCGTGATCGCGCTCGCCGTGTCGCTGTGGCTGGTGACCGGTATCCATCCCGTGCGGGCCTTCTATCTGACGCTGCTCGATCTCTTCGCGATCGACGACCCCGCGATCGGGGCGCCGCTGGGCCGGCAGATCCTTCAACTCCTGTCCGGACTCGTCGGGTTGCTGATGCTGCCGGTGCTGCTGGCCGCGGTCCTTGAGGCCCTCGGCACGTTCCGTACGGCGTCCGCGCTGCGCAAGCCGCCGCGCGGGCTCGGCGGGCATGTGGTGCTGCTCGGGCTCGGCAAGATCGGCACCCGGGTGCTGACCCGGCTGCGCGAACTCGACATCCCCGTGGTGTGCGTCGAGGCCGACCCCGAGGCCCGCGGTCTCGCGGTCGCGCGCCGGCTGCGGGTGCCGGTGATCCTCGGGGACGTCACCCAGGAGGGCGTCCTGGAGTCCGCCAAGATCCACCGCGCCCACGCCCTGCTCGCGGTCACCAGCTCCGACACCACCAACCTCGAAGCCGTGCTCTACGCCCGCTCCGTGCGGACCGATCTGCGCGTCGTGCTCCGGCTATACGACGACGACTTCGCGACCGCCGTGTACCGCACCCTGCGCGCCGCCCACCCCGGTGCCCTCACCCGGAGCCGGAGTGTCTCGCATCTGGCCGCGCCCGCGTTCGCCGGGGCGATGATGGGGCGGCAGATCCTGGGCGCGATCCCCGTCGAGCGGCGGGTGCTGCTGTTCGCGGCGATGACCGTGGGTGGGCATCCCCAGCTGGAGGGGAAGACGGTCGCCGAGGCGTTCCGGGCCGGGTCGTGGCGGGTGCTGGCGCTGGACACGGCGAACCGGGACGCGTCGGAGGACGTACGGCGGTCGGGGCTGGTGTGGGAACTGCCCGACACGTATGTCCTGCGGGGCTCGGACAGGGTTGTGCTTGCGGCTACCCGGCGGGGGCTGGCGGAGTTGCTGGGGCGCAGGCCGCGGGACCGGGCCGCAACCTGATCAGGCGCCCCGCGCCGGGGTCGGCCGGGGGTGGGACCGCAACCCGGCGCTGCGGGGTGCCGTCCGCGCCCACCCGTGCCGCCCCGGCGGCACGACTGCCCGCGGCTAGCCGGACACCGGGGCCACTCCCCCCAAGTGCCTTGCCGCGAAGTCCAGTTCCAGTCTCACCTGCTTGATCCGCTCGTCCACCACCAGTGACCCGTGGCCCGCGTCGTACCGGTACACCTCGTGGACGGCGCCGCGCTTCTCCAGTCGTTCGACGTAGTTGTCGATCTGCTGGATCGGGCAGCGGGGGTCGTTGACGCCGGCCGAGATGTAGACGGGGGCCGTGACCTTGTCGACGTAGGTCAGCGGGGAGGACGCCTCGAAGCGGTCGGGGACCTCTTCGGGGGTGCCGCCCAGCAGGGTGCGGTCCATGGCCTTCAGGGCTTCCATCTCGTCGTGGTACGCCGTGACGTAGTCGGCGACCGGGACGGCCGCGATGCCCAGGGTCCAGGCGTCGGGCTGGGTGCCGATGCCCAGGAGGGTGAGGTAGCCGCCCCAGGAGCCGCCGGTGAGGATCAGCCGGGCGGGGTCGGCGAGGCCGGAGGTGATCGCCCACTCCCGGACCGCCGCGATGTCCTCCAGCTCGATCAGGCCGACCCGGACCTTCAACGCGTCCGTCCACGCCCGCCCGTACCCGGTGGAGCCGCGGTAGTTGACCCGGACGACCGCGTACCCGTGGTCGACCCAGGCAGCCGGGCCCGCCGCGAAGGAGTCGCTGTCGTGCCAGGTCGGGCCGCCGTGGATGTCGAAGACCGTGGGGAGCGGGCCGGTGGCGCCGGCCGGCTTCTGGACGAGGGCGTGGATACGGCCGCCGGGGCCCTCCACCCACACGTCCTCCACCGGGACCGAGCCGGGCGACTTCAGGCCGGGCGGGTCCAGGACGACCTCGCCGGTCGTCGAGCGCACGGCGGACGGCTCGGCGGCCGAGGACCAGAGGTATTCGACGCTGCCGTCGGGGCGGGCCGTGGCGCCCGAGACCGTGCCGGGCGGGGTCACCACCTTCTCCAGGTCGCCCGAGGCGAGGTCGTAGCGGAACACCTCGCTGCGGGCCTCGAAGCTGTGCGCGATGAGGAGGGCCGAGCCGTCCGGGTACCACTCGGCGCTCACGTCACCCGGCAGGTCCAGGGCCAGGTCGGTCTCCCCGCCCTTCACCACGTCCCACACCAGGGGCTCCCAACGGCCGCGCCGCTGATGCCCGATGAGGAGCCGGGTGTCGCCCTCCACGGGTGCGAAGCCGAGGACCTCAAGGCCCAGTTCCTCGGTGCCGCCCTTGGTGTCGTCCAGGTCGGCGACCGCCGTGCCGTCCGGGCGCAGGACGCGCAGCGCCGAGTGCATCGCGTCGCCGTGCTCGGTGTGCTCGATCGCGATCAGCGAGCCGTCGTGCGAGAGGTCGCCGACGCCCGCGGACTCGCGGTGGCGGTAGATCAGCGTGGTCTCGTCGCCGGTGCGGGCGAGGTGGATCGTCGTACCGTCCTCGTCCGTGGAGCGGCCGACGACGGCGGTCCTGCCGTCCCGCGCGAGGGCCAGCCCGGCCGGGTAGGACGGTTCGAGGCCGGGGACGGCCGGTTCGTCGGGGCCGCCCTTGAAGGGCTGGCGGCGCCAGACGCCGAACTCGTCGCCGTCCTTGTCGTCGAACCACCAGATCCACTCCCCGTCCGGGGAGAGCACACCGTCCGTCGTGCCGTTCGGCCGGTCCGTGACCTGGCGTTGCTCGCCCGTCGCCCGGTCCCAGGCGTACAGC
This sequence comes from Streptomyces sp. NPDC001100, assembly GCF_053598575.1. Lineage (NCBI taxonomy): Bacteria > Bacillati > Actinomycetota > Actinomycetes > Kitasatosporales > Streptomycetaceae > Streptomyces > Streptomyces sp. NPDC001100. Next base: position 105,669 of record NZ_JBSFKO010000008.1, on the reverse strand, counting down.
TCATACGTCCCTGTCGCGTTCGACACGAACAGGGAACGGTCGGGTGCGTCCTCCGCCCAGTCGGGCAGGGACACTCGGGGCGCCCTGAAGCGCTTCTCCCAGTCCGGTGTGTACGCGGACCCGTTGCTCTCAGTCATGGCCCCATACTGCCCGCCCTCACAGACATTGCACTGACTGGATCCTCAGCCTGTGGATAACTTCGACCAAGACCCGGTCGGAGCATTGCCGACGGCCGGTGAACCTTCGGGCCCACCCCCGGGCCGGGGCCCTCGCGACGGCCCCGTACCGTGGAAGGCGTGTACCGGTTTCTGCTGACATCGCGCTGGTGGGGCATCAACGTCTTCGTACTGCTCGCCATCCCCTTCTGCATCTTCATGGGGTCGTGGCAGCTGAGCCGGTTCCAGGCGCGCGTGGACAGCAGCCACCAGGCCACCAAGCAGGTCGCGACGGACCGCACCGAGACCGCCCGCCCGCTCGCCGAACTGCTGCCGGTCGACCAGAGCACGTCAGGCCGGCAGACCACCGCGACCGGCCGCTACGGCAAGCAACTCCTGGTCCCCGACCGCCAGTTGGACGGGAAGAACGGCTACTACGTCCTCACCCTGCTGCGCACCGACGACGGCAAGGCGCTGCCCGTGGTCCGCGGCTGGCTGCCCGGCACGCCCGACGCGGCGAAAGCACCGGCCGCGCCGACCGGCGAGATCACCGTCACCGGCTCGCTCCAGGCCTCCGAGACCCCCGGCGACAACGGCGTCAGCGCCCAGGGCGGCCTGCCGTCCGGCCAGACCGCGGCGATCAGCGCGGCCTCACTGGTGAACCTGGTGCCCTACCCCGTGTACGACGCGTGGATCACGCTCGACAGGGCCGACTCGGGGATGACGGCCGTACCGGCGACCGCGCCCGCGAACACCGGCCTGGACCTGAAGGCGTTCCAGAACCTGGGCTACACCGGCGAGTGGTTCGTCTTCGCGGGCTTCGTCGTCTTCATGTGGTTCCGGCTGCTGCGCCGCGAGGTGGAGTTCGCGCGGGACGCGGAACTGGGGCTGCTGCCGGAGGACGAGAGCGAGCAGGCGGCCCGCGTCACCGTCTGACGCGCCCTGGGTCCCCCGTGAACCCGGCCACCGGAACGCGCGACCGGCGGCCGTCCTACGACCCCGACAGCAGGCCCGTCCAGTAGATCGTCCCCGCGCACGCGTTCGGGACGACGGTCGAGGTCGTCGGTGAGCCGCCCTCCGCCGTGAGGGACACCTGGACGCTGCCGTCGAGCGTGCCGTCCTCGGGGAGCAGCTGGGTGGACGTGCCGGTGTCACCGGCCGTGGAACCGCTGCTCGTGCTGGTGTCCTCCGAGGGCGACGGGCTGGCCGTGGTGCCGCCGCTGGTGGTGCCGCCGCTGTTGCCGCCACTGCTGGTGGGGCACGTCTCTGATGGCACCCAGGCGAACTTGACCTGGTAGGCGGAGCCCGGGAGCAGCACCAGTTCGGCGCGCTCCGTCGACGGGTCGGGCAGGCCGGCCGCCATGTCCCCCGCGGTGTGCCGCGTCGCGAAGATCTTGGCGCTTTCGGCCGCCCCCAGCGGGGAGAATCCCACGGTGCCGGCGGCGCTGACGGTACAGCTGGTGCCGGAGGTGTTGGTGACGGTGAACGTGCCGTAGACAACGCCCCCCGAGTCGGCGGCGGCCACGGACGAGGTGGCCGAGCCGAGCTGTGTGGCGGTGCAGATGGGCGCGGCCGTCCCGGTGCTGGACGAGGGGTTGGCGCTCACCGTGCCGGCGCCCGGGCTCTTGTTCCCGCCCTCGTTCTTGTGGCCGCCCGGATTCTGTCCCGACGTCTGCCCGGAGGAGCCGCCCGAGGTGCTGGAACCTCCGTCCGGGTTCTTGCCCTGACTGGTGCCGCCCTGGGCCTGTGAACTGTTGCCCGCCATGGACGGGTCGACCGAACCGGTCGAGTTCGAGACGTGCACGAGGGCCGGGATGGCGGTGCCGAAGAAGAGCGCGGCGGCGGCCATGCCGACGACGGCCTGGCGCTTGCGGGCCCGGCGGGCGGGCACCGCCTTGCGCAGGTGCTCCAGCGTGCCGTCGCGCGGCTCGACCTCCTGGACCGCCTGGCGCAGCAGGCGGCGCAGCGCCAGCTCGTCCGGGGCGAATCCCTCGGGGTCGTGGTCGCCGAGTCCGCCGAGCTGCGCGGCGAGCCCGGCGAATCCCCCGGGTCCCCCGGATCCTTCGGGGTCGCGCCCCTCGACGGTCTCGGGGTTCTCGGTGCCCGCGCGGCTCCCGGTGCCCGCGCGGTTCTCGGAGGTGTCCGGGTTCTCGGGGTTCTCCCCTCCGGGGGCGCCACCGGAGGCACCTCCGGAGTTCCCGTCGAGGCTCGGCCCCGTGGGGCTCTGTTCGTCGGGGCCGTGGTTCACAATTCCGTTCCCAGCGTGCGATGCGTTCGGTTCTTCCCTGCGCGCCCAGGTCGGACCGCGCCGGACTTCCGGCTCGCGCCGTTCGCGCGCGCCGCTCCCGTCGACGTTGTCGCTCATGCCGTCGCCTCCATCGCGACGCGGAGGGCGGCGATCCCGCGCGAGCCGTACGCCTTCACCGAGCCCAGCGAGATGCCGAGCGACTCGGCGACCTGCGCCTCGGTCATGTCCGCGAAGTAGCGCAGGACCAGCACCTCGCGCTGGCGGCGCTGCAGGCCCTTCATCGCCTTGATGAGGGAGTCGCGCTCCAGCTGGTCGTAGGCGCCCTCCTCCGCGCTGGCCATGTCCGGCATCGGCTTCGAGAGGAGCTTGAGGCCGAGGATGCGGCGGCGCAGGGCCGAGCGGGAGAGGTTGACGACGGTCTGGCGCAGATACGCCAGGGTCTTCTCGGGGTCACGGACACGTTTGCGCGCCGAGTGGACCCGGATGAACGCCTCCTGGACGACGTCCTCGCAGGAGGCGGTGTCGTCGAGGAGGAGCGCGGCCAGGCCGAGCAGCGAGCGGTAGTGCGCCCGATAGGTCTCGGTGAGGTGGTCGACCGTCGTTCCGGCCGCGACGGTGTCGTCGACACCTTCGCGCTGGTTCGGGATGCGGGCGGGCCGCGCTGCGGGCATCGGCGCGATCACCGGCATGCCGCCGGGCGCACGGGATCCACGCGGAGGCCGTAGGGCCGTGCCGCGTGCCGCAGTGAAGTCGAGTACCTGAGCCACGCAAGTTGGACGCGCTTCCCCCCTTGGGGGTTGTACGCGTCGACCGTCACATTTATGTCAGACGAAACAAACAGTCCACCCACCCGTCTGGTGTCAGGCAGCACAACCGACAGTGCGTCGAACACCCTCATGCCTACCCGCTCTTCCCCTGTGTCACGAAAGTCAGGGGCGTCCCCACGCCCCTCATCGCATCCCCGCGCCCGCTGAAGGGCGTCCGCAAAGACGCTCCCCGCTCACCGCGCGGTTGCGGGAAGCGGGGAGTGAAATCTTCGGATGCGGAGGTGGCTGGATTCAAGTGGTCCCAACCATTAATCCGGCCACATCGCGCACAGTGATCCTACAAACCCCTGCGCCACTGGCCAGCGGATTTACGACCGGGCGGAGTTGACGGGTCCGGTTCTCACCCGAGGTCCCGCGCCACCAGCTCGGCGATCTGTGCCGTATTGAGGGCCGCTCCCTTGCGCAAATTGTCCCCGCAGACGAACAGTTCGAGCGCCGTCGGGTCGTCCAGCGCCCGCCGCAGCCGCCCCACCCAGGTCGGGTCGGTGCCCACCACGTCGGCGGGGGTGGGGAACTCCCCGGCGGCCGGATTGTCGAAGAGGACGACGCCCGGAGCCGTAGCAAGGATTTCGCGCGCCTTGTCGACGGTGACCTCGCCCTGGAAGCGGGCATGGACGGTGAGGGAGTGCGTGGTGACCACGGGAACGCGCACGCAGGTCACGGCGACCGGCAGCGCGGGCTGGCCGAGGATCTTGCGGGTCTCGTCCCGCACCTTCATCTCCTCCGAGGACCAGCCGTCCTCGCGCAGGGACCCGGCCCACGGTACGACGTTCAGCGCCACCGGCTCCGGGAACGGCCCGGTGTTGTCGCCGACGGCCCGGCGCACGTCACCGGGCTTGGTGCCCAGGTCCGTGCCGGCCACGAGGGCGAGCTGCTGGCGCAGGGTGTCCACGCCGGCCCGTCCGGCCCCGCTGACCGCCTGGTACGACGACGCCACCAGCTCGCGCAGCCCGAACTCGGCGTGCAGCGCGCCCACGGCGACGATCATCGACAGGGTCGTGCAGTTCGGGTTGGCGATGATCCCGCGCGGTCGCCAGCGCACCTTGTGCGGGTTGACCTCGGGGACCACCAGGGGCACCTCGGGGTCCATCCGGAAGGCGCCCGAGTTGTCGACGACCACCACGCCCTTGGCTGCGGCGACCGGCGCCCACTGGGCGGAGACCTCGTCGGGTACGTCGAACATCGCGACGTCGACCCCGTCGAAGGCCTCCTCCGTCAGGGCCACCACCTCGACCTGCTCCCCGCGCACGGCCAGCTTGCGGCCGGCCGAGCGCGGAGAGGCGATCAGGCGGATCTCGCCCCAGATGTCCGCGTGCTGGGACAGGATCTGGAGCATGACCGTGCCGACGGCCCCGGTCGCTCCGACAACGGCGAGCGTCGGACGCACGGTCGCTCCGGTGGTGGCCATCAGCGGCCGGTGCCTCCGTAGACGACGGCTTCGTCGCTGTCGGAGTCCAGGCCGAACGCCGTGTGCACGGCGCGGACGGCCTCGTTGACGTCGTCGGCGCGGGTGACCACCGAGATACGGATCTCGGAGGTCGAGATCAGCTCGATGTTGACGCCCGCGTCGGAGAGGGCGGTGAAGAAGTCGGCGGTGACGCCCGGGTTCGTCTTCATCCCGGCGCCCACCAGCGAGATCTTCCCGATCTGGTCGTCGTAGCGCAGCGACTCGAAGCCGATGCCGCCCTTGTTCTTCTCCAGGGCGTCGATGGCCTTGCGGCCCTCCGCCTTGGGGAGGGTGAAGGAGATGTCCGTCAGACCCGTGGAGGCCGCCGACACGTTCTGCACGATCATGTCGATGTTGACCTGGGCGTCGGAGATCGTCCGGAAGATCACCGCGGCCTCGCCCGGCTTGTCGGGCACGCCGACGACCGTGATCTTGGCCTCGGAGGTGTCGTGCGCGACACCGGAGATGATGGCCTGCTCCACCTGCTGGACTCCTTGCTTCGGCTCACTGCTGACCCACGTGCCCTGAAGTCCGCTGAAGCTGGACCGCACATGGATCGGGATGTTGTATCGGCGGGCGTACTCCACACAGCGGTGGAGCAGCACCTTGGAGCCGGATGCGGCGAGCTCCAGCATGTCCTCGAAGGCGATCCAGTCGATCTTCTTCGCCTTCGGCACCACACGCGGGTCGGCGGTGAACACCCCGTCGACGTCCGTGTAGATCTCGCAGACCTCGGCGTCGAGGGCGGCGGCCAGCGCGACGGCGGTGGTGTCGCTGCCACCGCGCCCCAGCGTGGTGATGTCCTTCTTGTCCTGGCTCACACCCTGGAACCCGGCGACGATGGCGATGTTGCCCTCGTCCAGCGCGGTCCGGATGCGCCCCGGCGTGACATCGATGATCCGGGCTTTGTTGTGGACCGAGTCGGTGATGACGCCTGCCTGGCTGCCGGTGAACGACTGGGCCTCGTGCCCCAGGTTTTTGATCGCCATGGCCAGCAGTGCCATGGAGATCCGCTCTCCGGCGGTCAGCAGCATGTCGAACTCACGCCCGGCGGGCATCGGAGATACCTGCTCGGCGAGATCGATCAGCTCGTCCGTCGTGTCGCCCATCGCGGAAACGACGACGACCACTTGGTGGCCGTTCTTCTTCGCTTCCACGATTCGCTTGGCGACGCGCTTGATGCCCTCGGCATCGGCTACGGAGGAGCCTCCGTACTTCTGCACGACAAGGCCCACGTGCGCTCCTCGCTCAGTCCTGGTGTGTCGGCTCAGTTTAACGAGCGCCCGAAATTCCCTTCCCAGGTATCGCATGGTGAGATTCGGACGCCCAGGTCAGCGCATGCCCAATCCAAGGGTGCGGGAAAAGTGCCGAGCGTCACAGGTGACGGCCGAGACGGGGGTTTCCCGCACTAAGGTGCGCCGTGTGCGCGTACTTCTGGTGGAAGACGATGAACCCGTGGCCGAGTCGCTCCGCCGCGGACTGCTGCGCTACGGCTTCGAGGTCGACTGGGTCACCACGGGCGGCGCGGCGCTGAGCCACTCCGCCCCCTACGACGTCGTCCTGCTCGACCTCGGCCTGCCCGACACCGACGGCCTCGACGTGTGCAAGGCGCTGCGCGCCCGCGGCGACGTCCCGATCATCGTGATCAGCGCGCGCAGCGACGAGACGGACCGGGTGGTCGGCCTGGAGCTGGGCGCCGACGACTACGTGTCGAAACCGTTCGGTGTCCGCGAGGTCATCGCCCGCATAAGGGCGGTGATGCGCCGCGCACAGCCCCGCGCGGCCGCCGAGGCCGCCGGCCCCGACGCGTACGGCGCCCGCCTCACCGTCGACCGCAAGGCCGCCCGCGTCCGCCTCGACGGCGAGGAGGTGCCGCTGGCCCCCAAGGAGTACGACCTGCTGTCGTTCCTCACCGAGGAGCCGGGCGCGCTGATGTCGCGCGAGCAGATCATGGAAGCGGTCTGGGACGCGAACTGGTTCGGCCCGACGAAGACACTCGACGTCCATGTGGCCGCGCTGCGAAGGAAGTTGGCGGGCGCGATCACGATCGAGGCGGTACGGGGCGTGGGCTTCCGCCTGGAGATCGTCGACGGGCCCCCGGCCTCATGATCCGGCAGCTGATCGTCAGCTACGTCCTGCTCGTGGCCGTGGCGCTGACGGCGTTCACCGTACCGGTCGCCTTCACGCTGACCGCCCAACTCCGGGGCGACACCGAGCAGTCGGTGCGGCGCGAGGCCAAGACGATGGCGTTGCTGCTGAGCGGCGACGCCGCCTCGCGCGCCGCCCTGGACCGCATGGTGGTGGCGTACGCGCAGGAGACCCCCGGCACGGCCGAGGTACTGCCCGCCGCACAGGCGAAGACCGCGACGCACTGGGGCGACGGGAAGCTGGAGGTGACGGCACCGGCGCAGCGCGACGGCCGGACGGTGGGCGCCGTACGCATCACGTACCCGACCTCCGACCTGACCCGGCGGCTCTGGCAGATCTGGGGCTTCCGCGCGGTCCTCGCTCTCGCGGTCCTGGCGGTGGCGGCCGGCCTGGGCGCGCTCGTGGCCCGCCGCCTCACCCGCCCCCTGCGCCAACTCAACGACATGGCGAGCAAGTTCAGCGACGGCGACCTGACGGCACGTACGCCCGTGACAGGCCCGCACGAGACGCAGACGCTGGCCAGGACGTTGAACCAGGCGGGCGAGCGCCTGGACACCCTCATCGCCTCGCAGCGCATCTTCGTGGCCGACGCCTCCCACCAACTCCGCACCCCGCTCACGGCGTTGAGACTCTCGCTGGACAACATCGCGGACGGCGTGGACGACGAGTTCGTACGGGAGGACGTCGACCAGGCGACGGCCGAAGTGGTCCGGATGAGCCGCCTCGTCAACGGTCTCCTGGTGCTGGCGCGGGCCGAGGCGAAGGTGACGGCGGCGGAACCGCTGCCGCTGCGGGAGATCGCGGCCGAACGCCTCTCGGTGTGGAGACCGGCCGCCGACGAGCGCGGGGTCGAGATCGCGCTCAGGGGGAGTTTTGCCGACGGCCGGCCGCTTGTGCTGGCCAGTCCCGGTCATCTCGAACAGGTCCTGGACAACGTGCTGTCGAACGCCCTGGAGGTGTCACCGGACGGCGCGAAGATCACCGTGAATGCCCAATCCCGGGGCGACGAGGTCGAGTTGACGGTGACGGACGAGGGCCCCGGCATGTCCGACGCGGACAAGTCCCGCGCCTTCGACCGCTTCTGGCGCGGCCAGGGCCTCACCGGGCGCACCGGTTCGGGCCTGGGCCTGGCCGTCGTACGCCAGTTGGTGACGGACGACGGCGGCACGGTGACGCTGCGGGACGCGCCCGGCGGAGGACTTGTTGTCGCGATCACCCTTCGGGCATCACCGAGGAGTGGTGGTTGACGATCAGCCACTTGCCGCCGCGCTTCTCGTACTCGTAGGTGTAACGGGCTTCGACGACCCGCTTGGCGCCGGTCTTCGGATCGGTGAGCGTGAACTCGTAAATGCCCGTGTCTATCGCGGAGTTGCTGTCGAGGACGTTGACGATCGTCTCGACCTTCTTGCCGACCGGCTTGTTCGGCAGGAAGTGCTCGAAGTAGTCGACGATCTCCGCGCGGTCGGTGCGGATCTTGTTGGAGACGGTGGGGAGCAGTACGGCGTCCGGCGCGTACCGGTCCGCGACCTTCTTGGGGTCACCGGTCTTGAGCGCGGCGTTCCAGCCGTCGAAGAGGGCGGCTATCTGCTTCTTGGAGGGCTTGGCATCGTGCTGGGGCCCGGCGGTCGCGGCGACGGTGCCGGCGGTGCCGAGGGCCAGGGCGGTGGTGACGGTGACGACGGCTGCACGCTTACTGATGGACCGGCGGGTCATCTCAACTCCAGTTGTACTGGTGCCTTTTGGGATGACTCCAGACTGGCTTTCGGCCGGTTAGCGCCCGTACAGCGGACGTACAGGGGCGAGGAAGGGCTGCTCCAATTAACGCGCTGTCGCCGACTGACCACGGTCCCGGACGAGGCTGACACCGGCGCCCAGCGACACGACCCCCATCCCGACGGCGGTCATGACGCCCTGCGTTCCGTCGACCACGAAGGGTGCGACTGCGGCGACGGCCAGGTTGAAGAGGAAGAGGAACCAGAGGACGGGCTTGGAGGAGAGGAAGTTCTTCATGCGTCCAACGATCCCGTTTCCGCAGGTCCGCAACGAGGGAGCCCAGTCCCGAAGTGAGGGTGTAGCGGGCTGCACCCCGCCCCTGGATGATGTTGCCCCATGACGGGGGACATACTGCTGGCCGCGATCGTCCTGCTCGGCTCTTCCGTCCAGTGGCTGACGGGGATGGGCTTCGCGCTGGTGGCCGTACCGGCACTGGTACTGCTGCTCGGCCCGACGCAGGGGGTCGTCCTCGCGAACTGCGCCGCCGGCGCGATCAGCGTCGTGGGCCTGGCGGGCGGCTGGCGCAGTGTCCGGGCACGCGCGATGGTCCCGCTGTGCGCGGCGGCGGTGTGCACGGTGCCGGCGGGGGCGTGGATGACCCGCCAACTCCCGCCGCCCGTCCTCCTGTTGGTGATGGGCGGGTTGGTGACGGTGGCTGTCCTGCTGGTGATGAAGGGCGCCCGGGTGCCGGCACTTCGGGGTACTCGCGGTGCCGTGGCGGCGGGAGCGGCAGGCGGTTTCATGAACGCGGCGGCGGGGGTGGGCGGTCCGCCGATCTCCCTCTACGCGGTCAACGCGGGTTGGACGGTACGGGAGTTCGTGCCGAACGCGCAGTTCTACGGCGTCATCGTCAACGCGTTCTCGGTGGCGGCGAACGGGGTGCCGTCGTTGAGCGGGGCGCGGTGGGTGGCGGTCGGCGCGGCGATGGTTGTGGGCGGGGTGATCGGGCGGGGGCTGGCGGGGCGGATACCCGAACCGCGGGCGCGGGCACTGGTGTTGACGCTGGCGCTGGCGGGCGGGGTGACGGCGGTGGGGAAGGGGGTTTGGGGGTTGTGACCCTCGGCTCCACAGCGCCCGACCGGCACCTCCTGCACGCTCATACGCCGCCGCCCTCTCCTCCGTGCCGCTTCCCGACCGTCACGGGTTCCACCGCCTCGGCGGGAGGCCGTTCGCGATGCGGTCGCGGTTGTCGCGGTAGTGGTAGTGGACGCGGTCCTCGATCAGCACGGGGCGGAACGTGTCGGGGACGGGCCCGCCCGTGCGGCGTTCCAGCTTCTGCTTCAGGAAGCGGGCCGTCGTGGTTCCCAGGTAGGCGATCTCCTCGAACCCCTTCTTGATCTCCTCCTCGCTCAGATCCGGCTCCGCGCGGCATTCCTCGCAGATGCCGTTGACGATCTTCGCCGTCCGCTCGTCGGCGTCGCAGGTGGCGCAGGCCATGAGCACGCGGGTCACACGGGCGCGGAGGGGGCGGGTCTCGGCGGCGTCGTTCTTCTTCGGGGGCATCTTCGTCTCCAATCGGTTGCGGGCCAGTCCGCCCGGGTTCGTGATGGTGGGTGGCAGTCCGTCGGTCAGCGCGCGGGCCATGCCGGCCGGGGTGGCGCCTCGTGTCAGCCACTCGGCGGCGAGGGGTTCGAGGGCGCGGCACTCGGCTTCGGAGAGGGACATACGGGGGTCTGCGGTGCGGAGTTGGGCGAGTGCGCGGTACGCGGCGCTGGGCTCGGGGGTCGGGTCCGGCGCCGGGGTCGGGTCCGGCGCCGGCGTCCCGTCGATCTCGCTCTCGCTGTCGCTCTCCGGCGCAAGGGTCGGGGTCGGGGTCGGGTCTTCCGTCCTCGCCAGGCCCGGCTGGTAGTCGTGCGTTACGTCCCTGCCGTGGCGCTCCCGCGCGAACTCGGCCCACCACTGCGCCGACCTGGGCGTACGCGACCAGTACGTCCGCGTCACCCACCGCATCGAGTTGTCCTCGACGGTGATGTGTTCCTTGATCCAGCGCAGGTGGCCGGCCTCGGTGAGGCTCTTGAGCGACGTACGGCAGGCCTGCTGGCCGTAACGGGGATGCTCGGCCGCGATCACCTTGTGGCCCATGGCGTGGCCGTTGTCGAGGTGGTCGATGAAGACGGCGAACTCGGCGTCGCGGGGGCTCAGATGTGCGAAGTCCGGGTCCGCGTGCGGGTCTTCGTCACCCGTGGCGCGTTTTCCGTAGCCCGTTTTGGCCATGGGGTGCGACGGGGACGGCAGGGCGGGGCTAGGCTGCGTGTAAACCACGGTCGAAGTCTCGATTCGATCTGTAGGTCCAGGCCCCGGAGCCGGTGTTGGCGCACCGACCGGGGCCGATCTATTTGCTCGTTTGCCGCGAACCTAGAGCGGCTTTACGTTGCAGCGCAAGCTGATCACGGAACGTCACCCGTTCGGGTTAAACCCCCCTCAACTCACGTACAGGCTTGGTTGGTTGGGTTGTTTTCACCCAGCCCAGAACCCAAGAAAAGAGCTCGAAGCCCGGGGCTCAAGCTCCGGGGTGAGCTGCGGAGACCTCGGCACGCTGTGTTGGGACTGGCCAGGATTCGAAGCGCTTCTCGACGTGAGTGATCCAGCCGAGGACTCTCCAGCTCCAGCAAGTTGTTCACACCCGGCGGAACTTCGACGTCGTACATCATTGCCGTACGCGGTGGGCCTTCACTGCCGGCAGCCGTAGCGTCCTCCGGAACCTGCTCCCCCACCGCCGCAACAGACCCGGGCCGCGCCGCCAGTGACGCCACCGACACCGCCGTCAACTGGTCCCCGTCGTAGTCCCGTTGTCGGTAGGTCGCCACGACCCCGACAAGCCGACCCCGCGCGAACAACGCCCCGCCCGACGCTCCCGCCCACCGTGACTTCTCGTCCGGCCTGCCGAGGACGGCGACTTCGTCGACGTACGCGGCGATCAGACCACCGGACTTGAACCCGGTCAGCGTCTCGATGTGGCCGCAGATCTCCTTGGTGTCACGGATGCCGTCCCGCACCTCCGAACGGGGAAAGCCGACCGGAACACACCTCAACCGCTCGTCCCTGACCACCGAGCCGTCGATCCGGCCCCATCCGACAGGCTCAACTCCCGCAGGCGGCACCCACCCCGGATCCGTGATCCTGACCAACGCCCCGTCCACCCGAGGCTCCCGCCCAAGATCAGGCAGTGGCTCCGTCAGCGGCCACAACACCCCCGCCGCAGGCCATTTGGAAACGTGCCGTGGAAAAGCCCTACTTGACCGGCCTGATCCCCAACGGCCCCGCGATCTCCTCCGCCATCACCGCGCCCGCCTCGAACTCCAGCGTCTCGTCGCCCATGACGCTCTGGTCGGTGTCGAGGCCGTCGAGTTCCGCAAGGGGCTGGTTCAACCGCACATGCGCGACCACCGACTGGAGTGCACGCAGCGTCGCCGACGCCGTGGAGCCCCAGTTGGAGAAGTAGGAGAACTGCCACCACCACAGGGCCTCCGTGGTGCGGCCCGCGCGGTAGTGGGCCATGCCGTGGCGGAGGTCGGTGATGAGGTCGGCGAGGTCGTCGGAGATGCGGGCCGGGACCGGGGCCTTGCGCGGCTCGTAGGGGTCGAAGACCTCCGAGTAGACGTCGATCGGCTCCAGCATCACCGCGAAGCGCTCGCGGAGTTCGTCCACGTCCGGCTCCGGGCCCAGGTCGGGCTCGTAGCGCTCGTCGGGGACGATGTCCTCGTGTGCGCCCAACCGGCCTCCCGCGAGCAGGAGTTGGGAGACCTCCAGGAGGAGGAAGGGGACCGCGGAGTCGGGGTCCTCGCCCTTCGCTACCTCCGACACGGCCACCAGGAAGCTCTCGACCTGGTCCGCGATCTGGACCGCGAAGTCGTCCGGGTCCTGCGCGGTGGCATGCAGTGTGGCGTCAGACATCTAGGAGTCGTCTCCCCTCGAAGGCGCGGCCGAGGGTCACCTCGTCCGCGTATTCCAGGTCTCCGCCCACCGGGAGGCCGCTGGCCAGGCGGGTGACCTTGAGGCCCATGGGCTTGATCATGCGGGCGAGGTACGTGGCCGTGGCCTCGCCTTCCAGATTCGGGTCCGTGGCAAGGATCAGCTCCGTGACCGTACCGTCGGCCAACCGCGCGAGAAGTTCTCGTATACGCAGGTCGTCCGGTCCGACACCTTCGATCGGGCTGATCGCGCCGCCGAGGACGTGGTACTTACCCCGGAATTCGCGCGTGCGTTCGACCGCTACGACGTCCTTGGGCTCCTCGACCACGCAGATCACCGAGAGGTCGCGGCGCGGGTCGCGGCAGATGCCGCACAGCTCTTCCTGCGCAACGTTTCCGCAGGTCGCGCAGAAGCGGACCTTCGCCTTGACCTCCATCAGGCACTGCGCGAGCCGGCGGACGTCCGTCGGCTCGGCCTGCAGGATGTGGAAGGCGATCCGCTGCGCGCTCTTGGGACCGACGCCGGGGAGCCGCCCCAACTCGTCGATGAGGTCCTGGACCACGCCCTCGTACAACGGACTGCCTGCCCTTCCTCGGGATCGTGCGGGAGGTATGTACGTACGTACCGTAGTTGGCCGCGGGTCGTCTTAGAAAGGCAGACCCGGGATACCGCTGCCGCCGCCGCCCAGTCCCTGCGCGAGCGGGCCGAGCTTCTGCTGCTGGAGGGTCTGCGCGTTCTCGTTGGCCGCCTGGACGGCCGCGACGATGAGGTCGGCGAGCGTCTCGGTGTCGTCGGGGTCGACCGCCTTCGGGTCGATCTTCAGTGCGCGCAGCTCGCCGGCACCGGTGACGGTGGCCTTGACCAGGCCGCCGCCGGCCTGTCCGTCGACCTCGGTCCGCGCCAGTTCCTCTTGCGCGTTCGCCAGGTCCTGCTGCATCTTCTGGGCCTGCTGGAGCAGCTGCTGCATATTGGGCTGGCCACCACCGGGAATCACGATCAGCTCCTGGTTTCGTACGGCTGTCAGTCAGGGGTTCGGGCAGGGGTACGGCTGTCCGGGCGAGGTTTTTCCCCGCTCGGCACGAGCCTACGTGGTCCGAGCAGTCATCGCTTCAGCACTCTTTCGAGTGAGTCCTTACCGCGTCCTATACCTGATCAAGACCCACTTCCGGGCGGAAAAGAGGTGAAACCGGAGCCTTCGCCACCCATTGGGCGGTAGGAAGGATCCGGCACATCAGCATCAGGTGTCACACAACGTAAGGGAGTGCCGGGTGGGTCAGCCGGAGATTCAGCCCGAGGGTGGCGATCTGGCCGGGCGGGCGTTTCCGCTCGGTGACTGGGGCGAGCCCGCGGCCCGGCTGGACGAGCTGTACCGGTGGGTCGAGCGCGGGGCGCTGGAGACGGCGGCCTGGTACCTCGCGGACCGGGTGTGGAAGCGGCGCGGGGCGCGGGTGCTGCGCACGGGTGCGGCGCTGAGCGCGGTCGTCGGAGCCGGGCTGCCGCTGCTCGACCTCACCGGGGTGGTGGCCGGGCTGGCCGCCTGGGGCTATCTGGCGCTGCTGCTCGGGGCGGCGTGCGTGGCCGGGGACCGGCTCTTCGGGATGACGTCCGGGTGGATGAGGGACGTGGCTACGGCGCAGGCGGTACAGCGGCGTCTTCAGGTGCTCCAGTTCGACTGGGCGTCGGAGGGCGTACGGGAGGTGCTGGGGCCGGCCGACGGGACGGCGAGCGAGGCCGCTGACCGGTGCCTGGGGGTGCTGCGGCGCTTCTCGGAGGACGTGACGGAGCTGGTGCGGATGGAGACGGCCGACTGGATGGTGGAGTTCCGGACCGGTTCGGCACCGCTGGGCATCCAGTCGACGGTGACCGGTGGGGGGCGGCAGGAGGGGGCCGTCGTACACGGCAGGTTCCCGATGCCACCGGGCCCGGGCGGACCGGGCGGCGGCAGCCGGCCCAACATGCCACGGCAGCGACCGCCCGAGCCGCGGTGAGGTGAGCGGGAGCGGGAGCGGGAGCGCACGGATGCGACCGCCGGAGCCGTGGTGAGGTGAGCGGGAGCGCACGGATGCGGGCGCCGGACCTCACGGGATCAAGGGACTTCAGCCCGACTTCGTGTACGTCAGCTTCTCGCCGTTGTCGGTGTTCACCCGCTGGAGCGTGCCGTCCGACAGCAGGGTGACCTCGCTGGCCGCGCCCGGGCTGCAGGACGACAGCGGCTGTCCCGAGGTGACGGTGGAGGCACCGATCCGCAACGGGCCGTCGCCGCCCGGCCGTTGGGTGAGGTCGGCGCTGAACACGCAGTGGTAGCCGGGGCCGTCCGCGACCAGTTTCAGCACGGGGTCCCCCACCTTCCCCTGTTCGATGGTGAGTTGGCGGGTGTTGTGGCCGGTGGAGTTGTCGATGGACGCGTTCCAGGTGCCCAGATAGCCGCTCGGTACGGCGTCGGCGCCGGACGGTGTCGCCGAGGGGGACGGGGATGTCGCTGTCGACGGTTCGCCGGTGGTCGGACCCGGCTTGGTGGGCGCGGCGCTGGTGGCCCGGCCGCCCGAACCGGCCGCCGTACGGCTGCCGTTGCCGCCGCCCTTCATCAGCGCGTACACCGAACCGCCCGCCCCCAGCGCGACGACCAGCGCGACCACGACGAGCAGCGCGGTCGACCGCTTGCTGCGGCGCGGCTCCTGGGGTTCCAGGTAGGGGCCCGGGCCGTAGGGCGGGGTGGAGCCGAGGCTGGGGTTGTGGGGGTAGGGGTTGTACGGCACCTGCCCGCCCCAGCCGACGAGTTGCCGGGCGGGGAGCTGGGGGTAGCCGTAGTCGGCGGCGGGCTGGGCGGGCTGCGCGGGTGGTTGCGGAGAGCCGTAACCGGGGGCGGGCTGGGGGTGCTGCTGCGGGTGGCCGTAGGCCGGGTGCGGGGTGGGCGGGGGTGGTGTCCCGGTGGGTCCGGCCTGGCTCTCGACCACCGTCGGGAGGTGGGTGGTCGGCGCGCCGCTGTCCGCCGGCGCGGGGGGCGGCGGGGAGGAGTCGTCGGAGGCGGGGGCGTGTTCGGGGGAGGCCTCGGAGACGACGGGGTGTTCTACGGCGGAGGGGGCGGGCTCCGCGGACGGGGGTGCGGGGGGTGTGGAGGCGGGGGATGCGGATGCGGATGCGGGCGCGAGGGGTGCGGACGCGGAGGCGGGGGATCCGGATGCGGGCGCGGGGGATGCGGACGCGGGTTCAGGAGGTGCAGGCGTGGCGGGTGCGGGAGTTGTAGCTGGTGCGGGAGGTGTAGCTGGTGCGGGAGATGTGGCGGGCGCGGGAGGTGTAGTTGGTACGGGAGGTGTGTCAGGCGTGGTCCCCTGAGCCGCCTCCAGGGCCAGGGGCTCGGAAGCCCGGGACTGAAGGGCCCGTACCACCGGAGTGCTCTTCTCCAACTGGACCCGCTCCGCCGTCTGCGGATCCTCCGTGTCGAGCAACCGCACCGCGTGGCGCCCGAGTTGGGCGACCAGGCCGCTCGGCAGCCAGGGGTCACGGGAGCGGCCCCCGGAGACCGTGTCCTCCGCGCCCGTACGGTCGAGGATGCGGTCCAGGGTGGGCCGGGCGGCCGGGTCCTTGCGCAGGCAGTCGCGGATCAGTTGGGCGATGCCCTCGGGGACGCCCGTCAGGTCGGGTTCCTCCTGGGCGATGCGGAACATCAGCGCGTGGACACCGCTGCTCGCGCTGCCGAAGGGGAGGGTGCCGGTCGCGGCGTAGGCGAGGACGGAGCCGAGGCAGAAGACGTCGCAGGCCGGGGTGATGCGGTCGCCCCGCACCTGTTCCGGCGCCATGAATCCGGGCGAGCCGACGAGCGAGCCGGTGCGGGTGAGCCCGTCGCCGACCTCGGTCTCCAGGGCGCGCGCTATGCCGAAGTCGATGACGCGGGGGCCGTCGATGGTGACCAGCACGTTGGACGGTTTGAGGTCGCGGTGGACGATGCCGGCGGCGTGGATGTCCTGGAGCGCGTGCGCGAGCCCGGCCGCGAGGATCCGTACCGAACGCTCGGGCAGTGCTCCGTGGTCGCGGCCGACGACCTGTTGCAGGGTCGGCCCGGCGACGTACCCGGTGGCCACCCACGGCACCGGGGCCTCGGTGTCGGCGTCCAGGACGGGCGCGGTCCAGTGCCCGCCGACCTGCCGCGCGGCCTGCACCTCCTGCCGGAACCGGGCGCGGAACTCCTCCTGCGCGGCCAGGTCCTCCCGCACGAGCTTGACGGCGACCGTGCGCCCCCGGTCCGACCGGGCCAGGTACACCTGCCCCATGCCCCCGGCGCCGAGCCGGCCCAACAGCCGATACGCCCCGATCCGCTGCGGATCGGCCGCCCCGAGTTTCTCCACGACCGCGCCGCCTCCCCTGAAATCCCCGGTCACGCCCCGGCCACACCCCTGCGCTCCGCGACAGACCGAGAATAGTGCGGGGAATCGACGAGACGGCCGGAGCGGTGTCTACGGTTCCGTAACGGCGGAGCCGGGCTCGGCAGCAGCAGGAGGAGGTCTGCAACAGCCGACAGCACACTGCCGGGAAGCAGCGTGCTGTCAACTGGCTCGGCCACGGACGAAAGAGGTATCCGTCGGCTCGTGAAAACGGGCAGAGACTCACCCCTGAAGCCGGAACGCCACTGCCGCCGCGACGGCTATCACGACTACCAGCAGGCACAGGCGCGCGGTCTTGGACCAGCTCTGCATGGCTTCGGTGACGACTTTGCCCAGCACTCCATACATGTGTTTCACCCCCTTCCCCGCGAATTGATTCAGCAGGGGACAAAGGGAAGCGCCCATTCGATCGAAAGAAGCGCAACGCCCTGGCAATGCAATTTTCACATGACGGTCTTCTGTTTCGCCAGGGCGGCAGGGGGCGCATTCAACGAAAAAGGAGGAGCGAATCGCCCCGACAACTCCAGCAAAACGGGATCATCAGGACGATTCACTCACCGGCCCGCAGTAGCCGCTGCGAACCGCTCGCTGTCCGCCAACACGGGACAACGGATACCTCTTGCCTTCAGTATCCGAGCCCGGAAGCGATCTGCCAAGTGTCAGATCGCCCATTTTCCAAAAGCTGTGACGCGCTAAGCCAGGATACGGGGTTCACCGCGCTCGGCTGCGAGTACGCAGAGCTACCGGCGCAGCCCTGCATATGCATAGAGCCAGGTGGCGGACGGCCATTGAGCCGGATGGCACCCCACGGCAAGCGGAACGAGGTATACCGGAGAGGCCCCTGGCCACGCCAGATGGCATTGCCAACCCGGCTTGTGGTAAACCATGGTGCCCCGCTCGCTCGGCTCTCGGCCCAGGGGTCGTCCGTCATGCCCAGATCGATGCGCCGGAGATCTCGATGAACCAACCTGTCGTACCGCCAGCATTGTTTCGCAAATCCAGTGCCAGCGAGACAGGGAATTGCGTCGAAGTCGCCCTCGGCAGCGATGTTCTTGTTCGGGATTCCAAGAACAGTAACGCTTTCCTTCTGAGCTTTTCCCAGGGCAGTTGGACGGACTTCGTCAGCACCGTCGCCTCGACTTCCGCTCAAGGAGTATCCGGAGTGTCCGGTGGGGCGTTCCCGTCGGTCTGATCCGGATGAGGGCTCTCCGTCGGCGCCGAATGCCGTGAGAGGGCGAGACCGAGTAGCCCCTCGGCCGCATCTCTCTTGGCGAGCTGCTCGATGCCGAAGAACGACTCCAGATAGCGGGCGGGAGCATCCGAGTCGGCCCAGCCCTGTCCCTCACGTATGACGGATTGGGTGTCCTGTTCCAGGTAGAGCACGAAGTCCTCTTCGGGGTCCTCGAACTCGTAGAGGACGTAGGGCGTCTTGTAATGCTTGTGCAGGCCCCCCTCGAAGGGCAGGATCCTGAGGGTGATCTTGGGGTGATCGACGAGTGTCTTGAGGCGTCTGATCTGTCGGCGCATCACAGCGGCGCTCGCGACCGCCCGGGTGATCACGCTCTCGTCGATGATGAAGTGCATCTCCGGGCCGTCCGGCCGCAGCAGGCGCTCCTGCCGCTCCAGACGTAACTCCACGAGCGTCTCCACATCGGGGGCCTCCACCACCCTCAGCACCTCCAGGGCGTACTCCTCGGTCTGTAACAGCCCCGGGACGAGCGAGGGTTCGAAGCTGCGCATGATCGAGGCGGCGCCCTCGTATCCCAGGGACAGCAGGAACGCCGGGTCCGCCTTGCCCCGGTAGCGGTCCCACCACGGCCGTTCCTTAGCGGCACGCGCCATACCGATCAGGGTGCTCGACTCGGCCGGGTCGCCAACTCCGTAGTAGCCGATCAGCGCCCTCAGGTCGGTGATCGAGATCCCGACCGTCCCCGTCTCGATGCGGATGATCTTCGAGAGGGACCACTCCATCTCGTCGGCCACCTGGCGTTGTGTGAAACCCGCGGACTCCCGGAGCCTACGCAACCGGTCACGGAGCTTGCGGCGCTGAAGAGCAGGATCTGTGAGCGGCAACTGCCACCCCCCGTCATGTCCGTGCGTTCCAGAACTGCGTCAGAGGAGCTCTGCCAGCGCGCAACCAGCGATGCGGCGACAGGCCGGGTGCACAACGGCCACCTGGAATTCAGCATCGAGCAGAAAGACCGGCCCGACAAGCGCCGAGTCCGGACGATGTCGACACACTGTCGCGTCTCGCCCCGTCCCGCAGACAGACCGCCGATACCTTTTCCGCATCGCGGACATTTACGCTCGCCGTCATGACCCCTCAGCCCAATCCCCAGGCCGGCGCCGCCGTGAAGGCCGCGGACCGTGCGCATGTGTTCCACTCCTGGTCCGCGCAGGAGCTCATCGACCCGCTCGCCGTGGCCGGCGCGGAGGGGTCGTACTTCTGGGACTACGACGGCAGGCGCTACCTGGACTTCACCAGTGGGCTCGTCTACACGAACATCGGCTACCAGCACCCGAAGGTCGTCGCCGCGATCCAGGAGCAGGCCGCGACCCTCACCACCTTCGCGCCCGCGTTCGCGATCGAGGCCCGGTCGGAGGCGGCCCGGCTGATCGCGGAGCGGACGCCGGGGGATCTGGACAAGATCTTCTTCACCAATGGCGGTGCCGACGCCATCGAGCACGCCGTTCGCATGGCCCGGCTGCACACCGGGCGGCCGAAGGTGCTGTCGGCGTACCGCTCGTACCACGGTGGTACGCAGCAGGCGATCAACCTCACCGGGGATCCGCGCCGTTGGGCCAGTGACGGTGCCGCCGCCGGGGTCGTGCACTTCTGGGCGCCCTTCCTGTACCGGTCCCGTTTCTACGCCGAGACCGAGGAACAGGAGTGCGCGCGGGCGCTGGAGCACCTGGAGACGACGATCGCCTTCGAGGGGCCCGCGACCATCGCCGCGATCGTGCTGGAGACCGTGCCGGGGACGGCCGGGATCATGGTGCCGCCGCCGGGTTATCTCGCCGGGGTGCGGGAGATCTGCGACAAGTACGGGATCGTGTTCGTCCTGGACGAGGTGATGGCCGGGTTCGGGCGGACCGGTGAGTGGTTCGCGGCCGACCTGTTCGGCGTCGTACCGGACCTGATGACCTTCGCCAAGGGCGTGAACAGCGGATACGTGCCGCTCGGCGGGGTGGCCATCTCCGGCGCGATCGCGGACACCTTCGGCAAGCGGGCCTACCCGGGCGGCCTGACGTACTCCGGGCATCCGCTGGCCTGTGCCGCGGCCGTCGCGACGATCGACGTCATGGCCGAGGAGGGTGTCGTAGAGAATGCGAAGACCCTTGGTACGACCGTCGTGGAGCCCGCGCTGCGGGCGCTGGCGGAGCGGCACCCGAGTGTCGGTGAGGTGAGGGGCGTCGGGATGTTCTGGGCGCTTGAGCTGGTGAAGGACCGGGAGACGCGCGAGCCGCTGGTGCCGTACAACGCGGCCGGTGAGGCCAACGCGGCGATGGCCGCGTTCGGGGCCGCCGCGAAGCAGCAGGGGCTGTGGCCGTTCGTGAACATGAACCGCACCCACGTCGTCCCGCCGCTCAACGTGACCGAGGCCGAGCTGAAGGAGGGCCTCGCCGCCCTGGACACGGCGCTGTCCGTGGCGGACGAGTTCACCTCGTAGGACACGGACCGGACGCGGACCGGATGCGGACCCAAGGTGAGCCAAGGTGATCCAACACACCTCCCGGTACGCCGTCGAATTCACCTCGTAGTACCCGGAATGGTCGGGTCCGTTCCGCTGCTGCCCGGATACGGGCAGGGCGGGAACCCGAACGCGTAAGGTGACGTGCTCGTAGACATATACGAGTACGCCATCGAACGCGACGAGGGAGACGCTCCGACGATGCCCGGAAGCAGCGGCAACGGCGCCGTGACCCGCAGCACCCTGCGGCAGCAGATCGCCGACGCGCTTCGCGACGAGGTCCTGGCCGGACGGCTCCAGCCCGGCCAGGAGTTCACGGTCAAGGAGATCGCCGAGCAGTACGGCGTCTCCGCGACCCCGGTCCGGGAAGCGCTCGTCGATCTCTCCGCGCAGGGACTCCTGGAGGCCGACCAGCACCGCGGCTTCCGCGTCCACGAGTACTCGGTGGCCGACCACCGCGGCATGATCGAGGCCCGTGCCCTGGTCACCGAGGGCATGTTCCTGGCGCTGGCCGGCGGCCACCCCGTCTTCGACCGCACCGACGACCCGCGCACGGTCGCCGCGCTCGCCGGGGTCCGCCGCCGCGGCGAGGAGGCGCAGCGCGCCGCCGAGGCCGGCGACCTCACCGTGCTGATCGGCTACGACCTGCGGTACTGGCGCGAGCTGAGCACCATGTTCGGCAACCCCTACCTCGGCGACTTCCTGCACCGGCTGCGCGTCCAGTCCTGGGTGTGCACGGTGCAGCATCTGCGCCGACTGACCGATCTGCGCGGGCAGTTGTGGTCCGAGCACACCGAACTGGTCGACGCCCTGGCGCGCCGCGACACCCCTGCCGCGCGCGCGATCGTCCTGGCGTACAACAAGCACTCCCTCGACCTCATCGAGCGGCTGGCCGCGCGGTGACCGGACCGGAAAGGGCCGCTCCGGCCGTGGACCCCAGTGTCGTCGTCGTGGACCTCAGTGTCGTCGTGCCCGCCTACAACGAGGAACAGCGGCTCGGGCCGACACTCGACGCGATCACCGCGTATCTGCGCGACAACGAAGGCCGCTTCGGCGACTGGGAGATCGTCGTCGCGGACGACGGCTCCGACGACGGGACGCGGGAGGTCGTCACCTCCCGCTCGCTCGACAATCCCCGTGTGCAGTTGGTCACCAGCCCCCGCAACCGCGGCAAGGGCCACGCCCTGCGCCTCGGGGTCGCCGCCTCGCGCGGGCGCCGGGTCCTGGTCACCGACGCCGATCTGGCCGCGCCCATCGAGGAGTTGGAGAAACTCGACAAGGAACTGAGCGAGGGCCGTGCGGCGGCGATCGGCTCCCGGGCCGCGCCGGGCGCGACCATCGAGAGCCACCAGCACCCGGTCCGTGAACTCCTGGGCCGCGCCGGCAACTTCCTCATACGGCAGGCCGCGGTCCCCGGCATACGCGACACCCAGTGCGGCTTCAAGCTCTTCGACGGCGACCGCGCCCGCGAGGCCTTCGCCGCCTCCCGCATCAACGGCTGGGGCATAGACGTAGAGGTCCTCCAGCACTTCCGCCGCGCCGACTGGGACGTGGCCGAGGTCCCGGTGCGCTGGGCCCACCAGTCCGGTTCGAAGGTACGGCCCCTGGACTACGCCCGGGTCCTCACCGAACTCGTCCGCCTGCGCGCCCGCTCCCTGCGCCCGGTGGACGTGTTGGTCCCCGTCCTCTTCCTCCTCATGTCGGTCGCCCTCTACTCGGGCCGCTTCTTCGACCCGAACCACCGCTACCTGGAGGACTCGCTCCAGGACCAGAACCAGTGGGAGTGGTTCTTCGCGGTGACGGCCGACAACGTGGCCCACCTCCACAACCCGTTCTTCTCCAACCTCCAGGGCTTCCCCGACGGCGTGAACCTGATGGCCAACACGGTCATGCTCGGCCTGTCGGTCCCCTTCGCGCCGCTCACCCTGCTGGCCGGACCCGCGGTCTCCCTCAGCGTCTGCATGGCGCTCGGCCTCGCGGCCACGGCCGCCGCCTGGTACTGGCTGATCGTGAAGCGGGTCGTACGGCAACGGGCCGCGGCCTTCGTCGGCGCCTCGCTGGCGGCCTTCGCCCCGCCGATGGTCAGCCACGCCAACGCGCACCCCAACTTCGTCATCCTCTTCATGATCCCGCTGATCATCGACCGCGCCCTGCGCCTCTGCGCGGGCACCCGCGTGGTCCGCGACGGCGTCGTGCTCGGCCTGATGGCGGCCTACCAGATCTTCCTCGGCGAGGAGCCCCTGCTCCTCGCCTCCATCGGCATGGTCCTGTTCGCCGCGTCCCACGGCGTCCTCAACAGGGACGTCGTCCGCGCGTCCTGGCGCCCCCTGCTGAAGGGCCTGGGCCTCGCGGCGCTGGTCTGCGCCCCGATCATCCTGATCCCGCTCTGGTATCAGTTCGTCGGTCCGCAGAGCTACAAGAGCGTCCTGCACGGCGACAACGCCGGCAACAGCCCCCTCGCGCTCCTCTCCTTCGCCGAACGCTCCCTGATGGCGGGCGACGAGATCCGCGCCAACTCCCTCTCCCTCAACCCCACCGAACAGAACGCCTTCTACGGCTGGCCGCTGGTCGCCCTGGCCTTCGCCATCGTCGTACGACTGTGGGAACACGCCCTGGTCAAGGCGCTGGCGTTCACGGCGATCGCGGCGGCGGTCCTCTCCATGGGCCCCAAGATCCGCATCCCGCTCACGGACACGATCTACCCCGGCCCCTGGGCCCTGCTCGCCCACAAACCGCTCTTCGAGTCGGTGATCGAGGGCCGGGTCGCGATGATCTGCGCACCCGCGCTGGGCATGCTCGTCGCGCTCGCGGTCGAACGGCTCGCTGCGACACGGGAGTTGGGCACGCAGTACGTGGGCCTGCTCGCCGTATGCCTGGCGCTGCTCCCCCTGGTCCCCGCACCGCTGAAGGCCGTGGACCGGGCCGCGGTGCCCGCCTTTTTCACGGACGGCACCTACAAGTCGTACGTCCGCGCCGGCGAATCCCTGGTCCCGGTCCCGCTCGCCGACCCCGGCGCGGCGGAGGCGCTGCACTGGCAGACGGCCGCCCACCTCGGCTTCAAGATGCCCGGCGGCTACTTCAACGGCCCCTACGGCGCCGACCGCATCGGCATCTACGGCGCCTCGCCCCGCTACACCTCGAACATGCTGCGGGACGTGCGCTACACCGGCGTCATCCCCACCATCGGCAAGAACTGGCAGGCGCAGGCCAGGGCGGACTTCGCGTACTGGCACGCGGGCGCCCTGGTGATCGCGCCGCAGCCCCACGACGACAAGCTCCGCACGGCGGTGGAGAAGCTGACCGGCAAACCTGGTAAGTGGGTGGACGGCGTGTGGGTATGGGACCTGCACGAGGGGAGCTGACCCGGGCCGCACCGACTAATCTTCCCCCTACTCTTGCCTGACCACCATGCGAGATCCACGCTGCGCAGCGAGTAACCGAGGAGCCCCTTTTGGCCTGTGACCTGTGGCTGGTCCCGCTCGTCGACGTGTTGTGCCACACCCCCGACAATCCGTTCGCCGACGAACTCGCGCTCTACAACTCGCTGCTGGCCGAGGCCGGGCTCCCTCCGGTGCCGGTGTACCAGTACATGCCGGGACTGTCCGGGGAGGTCGCTCCGGTGGCCGGATTCGACTACGACGCGCTGCACTTCCTGCGCCGGGCCTACCTGCTCCAGGTCTGCGGCCTCCCGGTGACCCCGGTGGACGACCTGGGCGGCGACTACGAGCAGCTCCTGGAGATGTTCGAGACCACGGCCCAGCAGTCCCACCTGGTCTGGCACTACGACCACGCGGGCGCCTACGTCCCGGTCGACTTCCCGCACCCGCTCGCGAACGACGAACTCCTCGCGGGCGGTGGCCCCTTGGGCTCCTCCCAAACCCTCCTGCGCGAGCTGGAGTTCGTGGCCCCCACGATCGGCATCGACCCCGCGAACCCGCCCACGCCCCCGCAACCCCCCTCCGCACCCACGGAGTTGGAGGAACCGGCACTCGCCGCGCCGTACGATCCCAGCCCGTTCGCGCGCGAGCGGCACGTCTGGCTCGGGCTGCACGCGGCGGCGACGCGCAGCCTGGCCCAGGGCTCGATGATCGTGTTCAGCTAGTACCGCACGATCCGGCTTCCGCCTCTCCCTGCTAGACGGCGGTGCGCCCGGCGTCGGCCGCGAGGGTGGCGCCGGTGAGGTAGCTCGCGCGGTCCGAGGCGAGGAACAGGATCACCTCGGCGATCTCGCGCGGGGCCGCGAGCCGGCCGAGCAGGGTGGTCTTCGCGAACTGCACGGCGTTCTCCTCACCCATGCTCGCCAGGACCATGTCGGTCCGCGTGGGGCCGGGCGAGACGGTGTTCACGCGCACGCCCGCCGGACTGAACTCGGCCGCCCAGGTGCGCGTCAGCGACTCCAGCGCGGCCTTGGTGGCGCTGTAGACCGACAGCCCGGGCAGGCCGATCCGGGCGGCCATGGTGCTGACGTTGACGATGGAGCCGGAGCCCTTGGCGATCATCGCGGGAACCAGGGCCGCGGTGAGGAGGTACGGGGCGCGGACGTTGGCCGCGAGGGTCTCGTCGAGCGTGCCGGGGTCCTGGTCCACGGTCGGTGCCCCGGGGAAGATCGCCGCGTTGTTGACCAGGATGTCGACCGTCCCGGCCGCTTCGGCGAGGCGGCGCAGCGCGTCCGGGTCGGTGAGGTCGGCGGCGACGAAGCGCGCCCTGCCGCCGGCGTCCGTGATCGACCGTACGGTCGCGGCCCCGCGTTCGGCATTGCGGCCGGAGACGACGACCTCGGCGCCGGCCGCGGCCAGCAGCCGTGCCGTCTCGGCACCGATACCGCCCGTCGAGCCGGTGACGAGGGCGACCTTGCCGGAGAGTTCCATGGCGAGTCCTTCCAGGAATGGATTGGATGACCCACACTCGTCCGAAAAAAATGGGTTGTCCAATCCAGAATCTGCTAGCGTTGCGGGCATGAGCACCGACGTACGCCGGCCCCCCGAGAAGAAGAAGCTGACCCGCAAGGGTCAGGAGACCCGGCGCCGGATCGTGGCCGCCGCCGCGCAGCTCATGTACGAACGGGGCGTGACCGAGGCGACGCTGGAGGATGTGCGGGCCGCCGCCGGGGTGAGCGGCTCGCAGATCTACCACTACTTCGCCGACAAGCAGGAACTGCTGCTGGCCGTGATCGAGTTCCAGACCGAGGCGGTACTCGACATGCAGGAACCGCTCTTCGCCGGACTCGACACCATGTCGGGCCTACGGCAGTGGCGGGACGCGCTGGTGGAGTACCAGCTCCGGATGCAGTGCCGCGGCGGCTGCCCGATCGGCTCCCTCGGCAGCGAGATCGCCGAGACCGACCCCGAGGCACGGCTCGCCGTGGCCAGCGGCTTCCTGCGCTGGGAGTCGGCGATCCGCGGCGGCCTCCGGGCGATGCACGACCGCGGTGAACTCGACACCGACCCCGACGACCTCGCCCTCGCGACGCTCGCCGCGCTCCAGGGCGGCCTACTGCTCACCCAACTGCAGCGCCAGGTCAGGCCGTTGGAGGTGGCGCTGAACGCGATGCTCGACCACATCGAGGCCCACAGGAGGCAAGCGTGAGGGGTGACCGTTCCCGGCCGGAGCGCAGGCGATGTCAGCCAGTGGTGCGGGAGGGGTCCTCGGTCGCCGTCGCCATGTCCTGTGTGCCGATGACGCCGAGCAGTTCGAGCTGGGCGGCGCCCTCGGTACCGGGCGGGGCCGTGAACCACAGGAGGCGCTGACGGCCGTCCTCGCTGAAAAGGCTGTGGCAGTCCAGCTCGATGATCCCCAGCGTCGGGTGCACGATGCGCTTGTGATCGGTGCGGCGCAGGCCCACGTCGTGGGTGTCCCACAGGGCGGCGAACTCCGCGCTGCGCCGCCGCAGCGCGGCCGTCATCCCGGCGACCTCGCTGTCGCGGCTGCGGCGGGCCGCGACCGCCTGCAGGTCGGCGACGAAGACCCGTGAGTGGTGCGGATGGTCCTCGGGCGGGTAGACGGCGCGGGCGGCCGGATCGGTGAACCAGCGGTACGCGAACCCGGTGGCGGGCCCGCGCGGTTCCGGCGCCCGCCCGAGCAGGGCGACGGCCAGTTCATTCTGTACGAGGGTCTCGTGCAGATCGGTGATGACCTGGGCCGGAGTGGTGGCCAGCCGGTCCAGCAGCCCGAGCAGGGCGGGCTGTACGTGCCGCGCGCCCGTACCGCGCGCCGACTCGGGCAGCGGCCGGTCGGCGAGGTGGAACAGGTGGTCGCGCTGGTCGCCGCCCAGCCGCAGCGCCCGGGCCAGTGCGGTCAGTGTCTGGGCCGAGGGCTGGGCGCCGCGCCCGCGCTCCAGCTCGGTGTAGTAGTCGGCCGACAGGCCCGCCAGCTGCGCGACCTCCTCGCGCCGCAGACCGGGCACCCGGCGCCGGGGCCCGACGGGCAGACCGACATCGGCCGGCCGGACCCGGTCACGCCGGGACTTGAGGAAGGCCGCGAGCTCGGGAAGGTTCACCCGCTCATCGTCGCCTCTCCGGCGGGGTCCGAGCCAGGGGTCGGCAACCCCTGGGTGGGCTCAGCCCTGGCGGGACGCGGCAACCGGGGCGGATGGTTGCCGCATCGGTTGCCGCATCCCCACAGCAGCACGAGGAACACGAGGAAAGAGAGCACCATGCCTTTCGCGAACTTCAAGGTCCCCGCCGGCGCCCTCACCGCAGCGCAGAAGGAGCAGATCATCACGCGCACCACGGACCTGTACGCCGAGATCTTCGGTGACGGCGCGCGCGCCACCACGCTCGTCCTGGTGGAAGAGGTCGCCGACGCCGGATGGGGCATCGGCGGCGGTGTCCTGACCCTCGCCAAGATCCAGGGGACACCGCAGGAGTGAGCGCCTAGCGGATCTTGCCGAGACCCGTCTGGACGTCCTCCCGGTTCATCACCGGGGTCCAGGTCAGCTCGGCACCCAGGTTGAGGAAGAACGGCTCACTGATCGACGGAATGTCGGAGGGGTCCTTCAGGTCGAAGAACAGGAACGCGGTGCGCTTGCCGCCGTCGGCGGTGAAGTAGGCGGCCTCGGGCTTGATCTGCTCCATGGCCTCCTCCATCAACTTCCCGAGGGTCCCGTTGCGGATGGCCTCGTTCCCCTTCTCCGTGTCCATGGACGCTTTCAGCATCATGCGCATCGCAGTCACCTTCTCCTGGTCGGCGTGCGCCGGGCGGACCACTTCAGGATATGCCCGGACAAAGGGGGCGTCCCGGTGAGAGTGTCCCCTACCCCTTCCCCAAAAAAGCGTGACACTTTCAGGCGAAACCGACACACTTTTCTGGGACACCCTCCCTCCCCCCGCACCAGACTGCTCACATGAGCAGCTCGAAGCATGTCCAGGCTCCGCCAGGAATGGGCACGGTGTATCGCGCGACGCTGGACGCGAT
Source organism: Streptomyces sp. NPDC001100 (assembly GCF_053598575.1). Taxonomy (NCBI): domain Bacteria; kingdom Bacillati; phylum Actinomycetota; class Actinomycetes; order Kitasatosporales; family Streptomycetaceae; genus Streptomyces; species Streptomyces sp. NPDC001100. The sequence continues at coordinate 77,675 of NZ_JBSFKO010000008.1, read as the reverse complement.
GGCCATGCGCGGACCCCGGCGGGTGGGTGTCACCCACATCGCGAGACTGGCCGACTCCAACCGCCAGTTCTTCTACCGGAATTGGACCTCTCCACAGGTGCTGCTGCGCGAAGCCACCTTGCAGGAGCTGAAGCGCGTACTGCACCTGGCCCTGGAAGTGCCCAGCCCGCCGCCGGCGCCGGAGTGTCTGGGGGTGCACTTCGTGGCACGTGCGGCCCGGATGCTGCGGGAGCATCCCGTCGTCGCGGCCATGGCACGGACCGAACCGGCGATGACGTACGCCGCCGTCCTCCGCACGGACACCGAGTGGCACGGGATCGCCTGGCAGTGGCTGACCGAGCATGTGACCCCGCATCTGCGCGGCAGCGCCGAACGGGACATGGTCACGCTCGCCGTGCTGACCACGGCACTGCCCTACGCACTGATCCCGCCGGAGGAACCGCCCTCCGAGGCCGAACGGGCGGCTGTGGACAGCCGGTTGAGCCAAGCCCTGCACGCCTGCATCGGCCTGCCACCCACCTGCCCCGGCTGACCTACAGGTCCTGAAGGAACCAGAGGGACAACGTCAGCACCGCGACACCACGCACCGCGACCAGCGCCAGATTCGCGCTCCGCAGCCGGCCGGCCCGCAGCCACACGGTCCATGTCACCAGCAGCGACAACACGACGGTGAGGATCAGCGCCACGGCGTCGGGCACCGCGTACAAGGCGTCGCGGTGCGCCCACACGAGGGCCGACCACCACGCCACGGCCGCCGTGCTGAGCACGGACTCCAGGATCAGAGCGGTGCGTGCCTCGCCCCGCTCCAGGACTGCCATGGACATCCGTGCTCCTCACACTCGGCGAAGAAGGTGGGCGCGGAGTCTAGAAGACCGGCGTGCCGGCCTGCGTCAGCTTCCAGTTCGTCGCCGCGAACGTCGACGGGTCGATGGTGCCCTTGGCCGTGGCGTAGGCGATCATCAAGTCGCGGACCTGGTTGGTGGAGCTGTAGGCGGACTCCGCGGCGGCGATGTGCGGGTAGCCGCTGCCGCCGTTGGCGCGGTAGTTGTTGACCGCGACGACGAAGACCTGGTCGTCGGGGATCGCGGCGCCGTTGTAGGTGAGGTTCTTGATGCGGGAGCCCTCGGCCGCCGCGATGTCGATCTCGTAGGAGACACCGGCCGCCGTGTCGTACATGTAGTCCCAGAAGCTGTTGGCGTTGGTGAGGGTCGCGGTGTCGACCGCGGTGCCGGCCGGGACCTGGTGGTAGTACTTCGCCGCATACTCCAGGTAGTCCTTGAGCTGGGCGCCGGTGAGCTTCTTGCCGTAGAGGGTGTTCTCGTAGATGTAGAGGCCGGCGACGTCGCGGATGGTCACGTCGCCCTTGGGGATGTCGGCGGTGCGGCTGAAGCAGGCCGCCACCGAGATCAGCGGGAGTGCGGCGTCCGCCGCCGACAGGCCCGCCTTCACCGTCTCCATCTGGACCTCGTGGATGAAGTCGATGGCGGGGACGTCCTTCCAGCAGGCCTCCGCGGTCGACATGTCCTCGGTGCTCGTGCCGATCGCCGTGTTGACGTACTTGACGACCAACTCGTGGTCGGCGGTGAGGAGTTCGGTGATCCTCTTGTCCTCCGCGACCGTGTTGCTGTTGAGCGTGGTCGCCGTCTTGCTGGTGATCTTCCAGCAGCCGCGCACGAGTTCCAGCTCGAAGTCGAAGACGGACAGGCGGTAGCCGTAGCAGTACGGCTCGGACAGGAGGACGTCCTCGCCGGTCTCGTCGTTCTTCACCGTGTAGGTGGGGACGTCGACGTGGGTGTGGCCGACGAGGATCGCGTCGATGCCGGGGACCTGCTGGGCGACCAGGTTCGACGCGTTCTCCACGTACGGGAGTTCGTCGCCCCACGACGTCGAGCCGTCCAGACCGGAGTGGTCGGTGAGGAAGACGACGTCACAGCCGAGCGCGCGCAGCCGCGGCACGTACTTCTTCGCCTGCTCGACGAGCCCGGGAAAGACCAGCTTGCCGCTGACGTTGTCCTTGTCCCACAGCGCGATGCCCGGGTTGGTGAGGCCGAGGATGCCGACCTTGATGTCCGGTGCGCCGGGCACCTTGATGCACTTGACCGTGTAGGGCTCGAAGGCGGGCTTCAGGGTCTTCGCGTCCAGGGCGTTGGCGCCGAGCAGCGGGAAGTGACACTGCTTCTCGAAGGCGCGCAGCACGTCCACGCCGTAGTTGAACTCGTGGTTGCCGAGGGCGGCGGCGTCGTAGCGCATCTCGTTCATGGCCACGGCCATGGGGTGCTTGGGGCCGCGCTTGCCGTCCTTGCCCGTGATGGGGTCGACGTTCGCGTAGTAGTAAGCGAGGGACGTGCCCTGGATGATGTCGCCCGCGTCGACGAGCAGCACCCGGTCCTCGCCCTTCTCGGCGCGCAGGTTCTTGACCAGGGTGGCGATACGGGCGATGCCGTAGGTGTTGCCCTTGGAGTCCACCGGGGCGGCGTTGGTGTAGTAGTCCCAGTTGAAGACGTGGCTGTGCAGGTCGGTCGTGCCCAGGACGGAGAACGACCAGGTCTTCGGCTTGGGCTTCGGCTTGTGCCGGTCGGCGGCCTCGGCCGGGGTCGCCGCCGCCGTCCCCGCGACGGCCACGACAGCGCCGGTGACGGCGGACTTCTGCACGAACTCACGGCGGTTCATGGGATTGACGGGCATTCAGGGCTCCTGGAAGGGCACAGAGGGCGGGTGGTGCGTGCGGGGCGCGGCGGGCTACCCGCGTAGATGCTGGCCTCCACCTGTTACCGGCGTAACCACGGACAGCCCAAGGGCCGGTCAAGGTTTCCCAAGACCGGCCCAAGTGCGGCAGGCAACCGCCGCCCTAGATGAACGAGTTGATCTCGATCGTCTCCGTACGTCCCGGTCCGACACCGATCGCGGAGATCGGCGCGCCCGACATCTCCTCCAGCGCCTTCACGTACGCCTGCGCGTTCTTCGGGAGGTCCGCGAAGGTCTTGGCCTTCGTGATGTCCTCGCTCCAGCCGGGCAGGTTCTCGTAGATCGGCTTCGCGTGGTGGAAGTCGGTCTGCGAGTACGGGAGTTCCTCGACGCGCTTGCCGTCGATCTCGTAGGCCACACAGACCGGGATCTCTTCCCAGCCGGTGAGGACGTCGAGCTTGGTGAGGAAGAAGTCGGTCAGGCCGTTCACGCGGGTCGCGTAGCGGGCGATGACCGCGTCGAACCAGCCGCAGCGCCGGTCACGGCCGGTGGTGACGCCCCGCTCGCCGCCGATGCGGCGCAGCGCGTCGCCGTCCGCGTCGAACAGCTCGGTCGGGAACGGGCCCGAGCCGACCCGGGTCGTGTAGGCCTTCAGGATGCCGATGACCCGGCTGATCTTGGTGGGGCCGACACCCGCGCCCGTGCACGCGCCACCGGCGGTGGGGTTCGAGGACGTGACGAAGGGATAGGTCCCGTGGTCGATGTCGAGGAGGGTGCCCTGCCCGCCCTCGAAGAGGACGACCTTGTCCTGGTCCAGCGCCTGGTTGAGGACGAGGACCGTGTCGGCGACGTAGGGCTTGAGGCGGTCCGCGTAGGACAGCAGCTCCTCGACGACCTGCTCGACGGCGATCGCGCGCCGGTTGTAGAGCTTGGTGAGCATCTGGTTCTTGATGTCGAGGGAGGCCTCGACCTTCTGCGTCAGGATCGACTCGTCGTAAAGGTCCTGGACCCGGATGCCGACGCGGTTGATCTTGTCCGCGTAGGTGGGCCCGATACCGCGGCCCGTCGTCCCGATCTTCCGCTTCCCGAGGAAGCGCTCCGTCACCTTGTCCACCGTCACGTTGTAGGGCGTGATGATGTGAGCGTTACCGCTGATCAGGAGCTTGGACGTGTCGACGCCGCGCTCGTTCAGCCCGTTCAGCTCGGAGAACAGGACCGACGGGTCGACGACGACACCGTTGCCGATGACCGGAGTGCACTCCGGTGTGAGGATCCCGGAAGGGAGCAGGTGAAGGGCGTACTTCTGATCGCCCACGACTACCGTGTGGCCGGCGTTGTTGCCGCCCTGGTAGCGCACCACATAGTCGACGGACCCACCTAGCAGGTCCGTCGCCTTTCCCTTGCCTTCGTCACCCCACTGAGCACCGAGCAGCACAAGTGCGGGCACGCGCGTACACCCCTTCCGGGCGGGGCATGTCCAAGGTCAGAGACGTACGCCGCACAGCGTGTGCCTCGTACGTCAGCGACCCTCGTCGGCCGCAACCCGTCGGACCGGATGCCCCGGAATAGACGAAGCCCCTGGCGCAATAGCGCAAGGGGCTCTTGCACAAAGATGCTACCCGAGGAAGCGAGGCATGGCCGAGGTGGCGACTTCCGCGACTTCCGATCAGCTCCTGGTCGTCATCGATCCGGTCGCCCGGCGCACCGACGGAGAGTCCGTCCGTATCGCGAAAGACGTGCTCAGCGCGGGTGCTGCGACCAAGGTGTGCATGCCGGAGGGGCTCGAGGAATTCGCCCGGGTCCTCGCGCGGCGGGGCTCACGGCGACCCGTGCTGGTGGGCGACGACCGGGCCCTGATGCGGACCGTGTCCCTGTTGCACCGCCAGCGGGAGCTGGCCGGATGCGCCCTGTCGATGGTGCCGGTGGGCGGCGCGCTGTCGCTTGCGGGGGCGCTGGGGGTGCCCACGGGGGCGGTGGCGGCGGCGCGGGCGGTGCTCGACGGGGTCGTACGGCGGATGGATCTGCTGGTCGACGACAGCGACGGGGTGGTGCTGGGCGCGCTGCGGATCCCTTCGCTCCCCTCGCCCGCGGTGCCCTCGCCGGCCGGCTCCGGGCACGCGTCGTGGCTGCGGACCTGCCAGTCGCTGGTACGGACCCTGGTGCCGGCCCGCCCGTCACGGGAGCAGCTCGTCGGTGAGCCCCGGTTCGGACCGGCACGTCTGCGGGTCGAGGTCGACGGGGTCACCCTGGTCGACCTGGACCAGCCGGTGGAGACGGTCTCCGTGAGACCGGGGGCGTCGGGGCTGGCCGAGGTGGAGGTGCGGCCGGTGTCGGTGGGCGCGGAGGCGACACCGCTGTGCGCGCGAGGGCGGAGCGTGACGGTGTCGGGGGCGGATTTCCGGTACCGGGCGGACGCGATGGTGGCGGGGCCTGTGCGAACTCGGACGTGGGTGGTTCGGGAGGGGGCTTGGGGGCTTACTTTGCCGACGGGGTAGGGGCTTGGAAGGCGGTGGTGTCGAGGGTGCAGCCGAAAGGCTCGGGGATGTGGAGCCCCTCTCCGAAGGGCTTGGTGAAGCGGGCCTCGTATCCCTTGGCGGACGGCGACCCGAAGACGATGGCCTGCTCCTCCTGCATGTCGAGGACCAGGTAGACGGGAACGCCCGCCTTGCCGTAGGTCTCGACCTTGTCGGTGAGGTCGACTGCCCGAGTGGAGGGGGAGGTGAGCTCGGCGACGAAGGACAGAGCTTCACCGTCCAGGTGGTTGCTCGTGTGCCGGCTGACACTCCGGTGCGCCGCATGAACGTCAGGACCGTAGGCACGCTCGGAGCCCGGAAACACATAGAGGAACGGACTGGCACTGATCCGGTGCCCTTGGGGGAGGTGTGGCCGCAGTTGCTCACAAACCGACTCCAGGACGTCGAAGTAGTAGGCCTTCGACCACGGCGCCACAACGATGCTCCCCCTGATGATCTCGGCCTTGTAGCCGTCGGGCACATGCAGTTCGTCGAGGAGGTCCAGAAGCTCCTCGAAACCGCCACTGGGCTCAGTGCCGCTCATCACCGGTCGCTCTGTCATGAGTGTCATGATGCGCCCTCCCCTTGATGCGGACCAGCCGCAACTCAGAGTAGTCGCTCACTCACTTCCATGTGATCGGATTCGTCCTTCAAGCCCACCCCCGTGATCTCCAACTCCCGCGCCCGCCCCATCAACCCCGCCAGCTTCCCCGCCGCCACCTCGTACGTCAGCCCCAGCGGCGGCCGGATGTTGCTCAGGCAGTTCCGGTCCGCGTCCGTCGTCACCCCCGGCTTCGGGCGGTACGTCAGGTACGCGCCCAGGGAGTCCGCCGCCGACATCCCGGGGCGTTCGCCGACGAGGACGACGACCATCGTCGCGCCCATCGCCGAGGCGATGTCGTCGCCGAGGGCCACGCGGGCCTGTTCCGCGAGGACGACCGGGGCCACCTGCCAGGACGTGGGCAGCAGTGCCGTCGTCGCGCGCACCATCGCCGCCGCGTGCTCGTGCACCGCCCGGCTGGACAGGCCGTCGGCGACCACGAAGACGACGTCCCAGTCGCCCACGGGGAGGTGCGCGCGGTCGGCGGGGTCCAACCGGCGTCCCAGGTCGGGGCGTTGGAGGTAGGTCAGCCGGTCGGGCGCCGCGCTGCGCACCCGTATCGTCGGCTCGCCGCCCAGCGCCGCCGCCACCACATCCGGCGCGAACGGCGAGTGCACCGCGTCCCGCGCCGCCGCGTGCGCGGCCTGCAACTCCAGCCGGTGGTGGGTCGGGAGGCCCGAGCCCGCTCTCCCCAGGCCAATCCTCGCCTGCGTATGACGGCGCAGGGTCGGCCACAACTCCCCGTCCGCCAACTCCACTTGACCGGTCGTCATGCTGCCAGTTCCCTTCCGATCGCCGTCAACGGGTGGGCCGCGGCGGACACATCCCGGATCGCCCCGCCCTCTTCCAGCAAGCCGATCGAGTCGAGCCAGGCCTCGAACTCCGGTGCCGGGCGCAGCCCGAGGACCTCGCGGAGGTACAACGCGTCGTGGTACGAGGCGGATTGGTAGTTGAGCATGATGTCGTCGCCGCCCGGTGTGCAGATCACGAAGGACGCGCCGGCCACGCCGAGCATGGTGAGCATCGTGGCGATGTCGTCGTCGTCCGCGTCGGCGTGGTTGGTGTAGCAGATGTCCAGGCCCATGGGCAGGCCGAGCACCTTGCCGCAGAAGTGGTCCTCCAGGGCGGCGCGGAGGATCTGCCGGCCGTCGTAGAGGTACTCCGGGCCGATGAAGCCCACCACCGTGTTCACGAGCAGCGGGTCGTAGCGGCGGGCCACCGCGTACGCCCGTGCCTCCACCGTCTGCTGGTCCACCCCGTGGTGCGCGTCGGCCGAGAGCGCGCTGCCCTGGCCGGTCTCGAAGTACATGACGTTCGAGCCGACCGTGCCCCGGCCGAGCGCCCGGGCGGCCTCGTACGCCTCGTCGAGCAGGCCCAGCGTCACGCCGAAGGAGGCGTTGGCCGCCTGGGTGCCGGCGATGGACTGGAAGACGAGGTCGACCGGCGCCCCGCGGGCCATCAGGTCCATGCTCGTCGTGACGTGGGACAGGACGCAGGACTGGGTGGGGATGGCGTAGCGCTGGATGACTCCGTCCAGGAGTTCCAGCAGGTCGCGTACCGCCTTGGGGCTGTCCGTCGCCGGGTTGATGCCGATCACCGCGTCGCCGGAGCCGAGCAGCAGCCCGTCGAGCAGGGCGGCGGCCACGCCCGCCGGGTCGTCGGTGGGGTGGTTGGGCTGGAGCCGCGTGGCGAGCCGCCCCGGCAGCCCGATCGTCGACCGGAAGGCGGTGACGATCCGAACCTTCCGCGCGACGGCGACAAGATCCGCGTTGCCCATCAGCTTGGACACGGCCGCCACCATCTCCGGCGTCAACCCGGGTGCCACGGCGGCCAGTTGAGCGGTGTCCGCGGTCAGCAGCCACTCCCGGAGACCGCCGACCGACAGCCCGGCCACCGCCGCGAAAGCCGCCGCGTCATGCGTGTCGAGGATCAGCCGGGTCACGTCGTCGGTCTCGTACGGGATCACCGGCTCGGCGAGAAAGGCGGTCAGCGGTACGTCCGCCAGCGCCCACCGCGCCGCGACCCGCTCCTGGGCGGACGATGCGGCCAGCCCCGCCAGCCGGTCGCCGGAGCGCTCGGGGCTCGCGGCGGCGAGCAGGCGCGCGAGGGAGCCGAAGCGGTAACGGTGGCCGCCGAGGGTCGAGGTGTACGTACTCATGGCGGCGACCGTACGAGGCGCTTGTTGCCACCGGATTTCCTCAGATTTCTAAAGGTCTGGTTGACAAACATTTAACGCACCGCGGCCCTTGCCGGACTCATTCGGCCGACAGAGTTCCGCACCGTAGGACCACCCGAGCAGCAGGAGAGGAGCCATCCCGATGGCAGTGGACGAAGGAATCGCCCCCGCGGCGAACACAAGCGAGGACGGCGCCGTTCACCGGCTCAAGCCCAACGCCATCGGCCTGCTGGGCGTGGTCTTCATGGCCGTCGCGACCGCCGCCCCGATCACCGCGATGACCGGCAACGTGCCCTTCATGGTCTCGTCCGGCAACGGCATAGGCGCCCCGGCGAGCTACCTCGTCGCAATGGTCGTCCTGGCAATCTTTTCCGTCGGCTTCACTTCGATGGCCAAGCACATCACCTCGACGGGCGCCTTCTACGGCTTCATCTCCTACGGCCTCGGCCGCACCGTCGGACTCGCGTCGGGCCTCCTCGCCACCTTCGCGTACGTCGTGTTCGAGCCGGCCCTGATCGGCATCTTCTCGGTCTTCGCCACCGGAACCCTCAAGGACCAGACGGGACTTGACGTCCCGTGGTGGGCCTGCGCGATCGTGATGCTGGCCGTCAACGCGACGGGCACGTGGTTCGGGGTCTCGGTCGCGGAGAAGCTGCTCGTCGTCCTCCTCGGCACCGAGGTGACCGTCCTCGCCGCGATGGCGATCTCGGTCGCCCTGCACGGCGGCGGCCCGCACGGCTTCACCTTCGGCCCGGTCAACCCGGTCAACGCGTTCAAGGGCACGTCCGCCGGTCTCGGCCTCTTCTTCGCCTTCTGGTCCTGGGTCGGCTTCGAGTCGACGGCGATGTACGGCGAGGAGTCCCGCGACCCCAAGAAGATCATCCCCAAGGCGACGATGATCTCGGTCCTCGGTGTCGGCGTCTTCTACGTCTTCGTCTCCTGGATGGCCATCATCGGCAACGGCGAGACCGAGGCCGTCAAGGTCGCCTCGTCCGCGAACCCGCTCGCCCTCTTCTTCAACCCCACCGAGCACTACGTCGGCCACTGGGCGGTCGACCTCATGCAGTGGTTGATGATCACCGGCTCGCTCGCCTGCGGCATGGCCTTCCACAACTGCGCCAGCCGCTACATGTACGCGCTGGGCCGCGAGGGCGTCCTCCCCTCCCTCAAGAACACCATCGGCCGCACCCACGCCAAGCACGGCTCCCCGCACATCGCGGGCTTCGTGCAGACCGTGATCAGCGCCGCCCTGATCCTCGCGTTCTGGGCCACGAGCAAGGACCCGGCCAACGCGATGTACGTCCTGCTCGCCATCCTCGGCACGATGGCCATCCTGGTCGTGCAGGCGGTGTGCTCGTTCGCGGTACTGGCGTACTTCCGGACCCACCACCCCGAGAGCCGCCACTGGTTCCGCACGTTCACCGCTCCGCTGCTCGGCGGTGTGGCGATGCTGGCGGTGGTCCTGCTCCTCGTCTCCAACATGAGCGTGGCAGCGGGCTCGGAGTCCGACTCACTCCTCCTGAAGGCAACACCCTGGCTGGTAGCCCTGGTCGCGGCGACGGGCATCGGCTACGCCCAGTACTTGAAGCGCCGGTCCCCTGAGCGCTATGCGTTGCTCGGCCGCACGGTCCTGGAGGAAACCAAGGAGCGTTAGCGCCAGGCAGGTCGTTCGCTGCGGGCCGGTGGGGGCTGGTCGCGCAGTTCCCCGCGCCCCTTCAGGGCGCGTTGCCGAACCGCTTCTCCCTATGGACCCGCCAGCGTTCCATCATGGCCGAGATCTCGCCGTCGACGAATTCGAAGAAGGCGAGGGTCTCGGCCATACGGCGTCCCGCCGGAGTATCCGCACCGAGGCTCGCGACCCCCTCGCCCAGAGCCGCCTCCCACCGCTTGAGAACCGCCTCGCGATTGGTGAGCGCCTCGTACCACTGGTTGCCCTGCACCCGATACCGCTCCCGCCGCGAACCCGGCTCGCGCTCCCGCGACACCATGTGCTGCTGCGCCAGATACCGCACCCCACCGGACACCGCCGCCGGACTGATCCGCAGCTGCTCCCCCAGCTCGACAGAGGTCATCGCCCCCTCGTCCGAGGACAGCAACGCGGCGAAGATCCGGGCCGGCATCCGCTGCATCCCCGCCTCGACGAGCTGCGCCGCGAAGGACTCGACGAACTTCGACACGGCCTCCGCGTCCCGCCCACCGGTTGTATCCGTCATGAGCCCACCCTACCCGCGCTTCACACACTTCCTTAACTTCACAAAGTTCTGAAAGAAGCGTACGTTCGGCTCCATGACGAAGGCAATCACCGTCTCCGGACTGCACAAGTCGTTCGGCAAGACGCAAGCCCTCGCCGGCCTCGACCTGGACGTCGAGACCGGCGAGGTGCACGGCTTCCTGGGCCCCAACGGCTCCGGCAAGTCCACGACCATCCGCGTCCTGCTCGGCCTGCTCCACGCCGACTCGGGCACCGCCCAGCTCCTGGGCCGGGACCCCTGGGCCGACGCCGTCGAACTGCACCGCCGGGTCGCCTACGTCCCCGGCGACGTGACGCTCTGGCGCAACCTCTCCGGGGGCGAAGTCATCGATCTCTGCGGGAAGTTGCGCGGCGGCCTCGACAGGAAGCGCCGCGCCGACCTGATCGACCGCTTCGAACTCGACCCCACCAAGAAGGGCCGCACGTACTCCAAGGGCAACCGCCAGAAGGTCGCCCTCGTCGCCGCGTTCGCCTCGGACGTCGACCTGCTGATCCTGGACGAACCGACCTCGGGACTCGACCCGCTGATGGAGGAGGTCTTCCAGCGCTGCGTGGAGGAGGAGCGCGACCGGGGCCGGACGATTCTGCTCTCCTCCCACATCCTCAGCGAGGTCGAGGAGTTGTGCGACCGGGTGAGCATCATCCGCAAGGGCCGCACGGTGGAGAGCGGTTCACTGGCCGACCTGCGCCACCTGACCCGCACCAGCGTGAGCGCCGAACTCACCGGTGAACCCGACGGGTTGGCGTCCCTGCCCGGCGTGCACGACCTGGACGTACAGGGCCATCGCGTCCGCCTCCAGGTGGAGACGGACCAACTCAACGCCGTACTGCGGTCGTTGAGCGACTCGGGCGTACGGTCGCTGACTTCGAAGCCACCGACGCTGGAGGAACTCTTCCTGCGCCACTACCAGGAGGCGGAATGACCGCCACCGCGCTCCCCGCACACACCGGCGCCCGGAGCGGCACCTCCCGCCAACTCGCGGGCACAGGTGCCCTGTTGCGCTTCAACCTGCGCCGCGACCGGGTGGTGATCCCGACCTGGGTCGCGGTCACGGGCCTGCTGGTGCTGTCGCTGCCCAGCTCCCTGAAGAGCGTCTACTCCACCCCCGCCGAACGCGCCGACATCGCCCGCCAGATGCTCACCAACAGCTCACTCCGCGCCACCTACGGCCCGGTGTTCAGCGACTCCCTGGGCGGCCTCACCGCCTGGCGCATCGGCGGCTACGCCGCGATCCTCGCCGGAATCATGAGCCTGGTGGTCGTCGTACGGCACACGCGGGACGAGGAGGAGAGCGGCCGGCAGGAACTGGTCTCCTCCGCGATGGTGGGCCGCAGCGCGCCGCTGACGGCGGCCCTGCTGACGGCGCTCGTCGCCAACTCCGCGCTGGCCCTGCTGATCACGGCCGGGATGGCCGGCCAAGGCACGGCGGGCGCCCTGGCGCTCGGTCTCGGCATCGGCGGAGTGGGCATGGTGTTCGCGACGCTCGCGGCGATCGTCGCGCAGTTCACGGACAGCGGCCGGCTGGCGAAGGGCCTGACCGGCGGCCTGGTGGGTGCGGCGTTCGTCCTCCGCGCGGTGGGCGACTCGACGTCCGACGACGGCTCCTCGCCCGCGACGTGGATCTCCCCGATCGGCTGGCTGGAGAACCTGCGCCCGTTCGCGTCCGAACGCTGGTGGGTGCTGGCCCTGTTCGCGGCGGCGGCCCTCGTACAGGGCTTCGCGGCCTACGAGTTGGCAGGCCGCCGGGACGTGGGCATGAGCTTCCTGCCTGCCCGCCCGGGACCCGCGAACGGCCGCCTCGGCACGGCGGGCGCACTGGCCTGGCGCCTCCAGCGAGGTGCCGTACTGGGCTGGAGCCTCGGCTTCCTCGCGGCCGGGGTCGCCTTCGGCGGCATCACCAAGGGCGCGGCGGACCTGGTAGGCGACAACGCGAAGACCCGCGAGATCATCGAGCGGATGGGCGGCCAGTCAGGCATCGAGGACGCGTTCCTGGCCACGATGGTCGGCATGTTCGGCATGCTGGCCGCGCTGTACGCGGTGTCATCGGTCCTGCGCCTGCACAGCGAGGAAACGACCGGGCGCGCCGAACCCGTCCTGGCGAACGCGGTGGGCCGGCTGCGCTGGGCGGCCGGCCACCTGACGATCGCCTTCGCGGGCGCGGCCCTGATCATGCTCCTGAGCGGCCTCGGCCTGTCCCTGGGCTACGGCGCCGAACCGGGCCCGATCCTCGCCGCCACCCTGGTCCAGCTCCCGGCGGTCTGGACCCTGGGCGCCCTGGCGGTCCTCCTCCACGGCCTCTCCCCCCGTCTGTCGCCACTCTCCTGGGCGGCGGCCGGCCTCGCCCTCCTCCTCGGCTGGATCGGCCCGGCACTGAACCTCCCCCAGGCGGTCCTGGACATCTCCCCCTTCGGCCACCTGCCGAAGCTGCCGGGGGGCGACATGGCGTGGGGGCCGGTGGCCGTGCTCACCGCGATCGCCGCCGCCCTGGTCGCCGTAGGACTGGCGGGCCTGCGGCGACGCGACCTCACGACCTGACCGACGGCACGGAAACCTCCGGCGGGTCCGGAACCCCGACGACCGGACCCGCCACCCGACACGGGCGCCGAACAGCCGTCCGCGTCACACCGTGACGCTCAGTCCCTCCAGCCCCCGGATCACGAAGTTCGGCTTGCGGACCGGGTCCGCCGCCAGGGTGAGCGTGGGGGCCCGTTCCAGCAACGCCCGCATGGAGGCGGCCAGTTCGATACGGGCCAGGGGTGCGCCGATGCAGTAGTGGATGCCCGCGCTGAAGCTGATGTGCGGGTTGTCGGCGCGGGTGAGGTCCAGACGCTCGGGGGACGCGAAGACGTCCGGGTCGTGGTTGGCGGAGCCGAACAGCATCGCGATCTCCGCGCCCCGGGGGATCACCGTGCCGTCGATCTCGATCTCGTCCAGCACCCACCGTTCGAAGAGCTGGAGCGGGGTGTCGTAGCGCATCAACTCCTCGACCGCGGACGGGATCAGCGAGTGGTCCGCGCGCAACGCCGCCAACTGGTCCGGGTTGCGGAACAGCGCCCACCAGCCGTTGACCGTGGCGTTCACCGTCGCCTCGTGACCCGCGTTGAGCAGCAGGACGGCGGTGGAGATCAGCTCCTGTTCGGTGAGGCGGTCGTCGTCCTCGTCGTGGGCCGCGATCATGCCGGAGATGAGGTCGTCGCCGGGTTCCTTGCGCCGGGCCGCGATCAACTCGCGTAGATACGAGGAGAATTCGTTCGAGGCACGGACCGCCTTGGCCGCCGTGTCCTCGGACGGGCTCAGTTCGTACATCCCGCAGATGTCCGCCGACCAGGGGCGGAGCGGGGCACGGTCGGACTCCGGGATGCCGAGCATCTCGGCGATCACCGCGACGGGGAGCGGCTCCGCCACATCGGTGAGCAGGTCGCCGCCGCCCCGCGCCACCAGGCCGTCCACGAGCTCACCGGCCAACCGGCTTACGTACGGCTTGAGTTGCTCGACCGTGCGCGGGGTGAACGCCTTCGACACCAGGCGCCGGATGCGGGTGTGGTCCGGGGGCTCCAGGTCGAGCATCCCGTGGTCGTTGAGGGTGTGGAAGGGCTCGTGCTCGGGCGGGGGTGCCGTACGGCCGAAGTCCTCGTGGGTGAAACGGTGCTGGTAGGTGCGGCCCAGCCGACGGTCGCGCAGCAGGGCCGAGACGTCCGCGTGCCGGGGCACCAGCCACTGGTCGGTGGGCTCGTAGTGGTGCACCCGGCCCCGGGCGCGCAGGTCGGCATAGGAGGGGTACGGGTCGGCGACAAAGTCCGGGTCCCACGGGTCGAAGGCTGCCATGGACGGACGTTAGACCGACAGCACCCGGTCTGACCAGGGGCGACCTCCGTGACCCCGGTGACCCGGGAGGCCGCGGGACCACCGGTCACCCCTGCGTGCCCCTCTCGATCTCCGCCAGGATGAAGCCAGGTTGGTTGAGCGAGTGACGCTCGGCGATCCGACCCGGGTCTTGATCGTCGACTACGCCATCACCCGTACCCCGTCGGCGAGTCGGCGTGCCGCAGGTGGGACGTGGCGAGCCACCGCCGTATCGCTTCCGGGCCCCTGCCCGGGGCGGCCACGGTGCTCGCCGCCGGTCCCGACGCCCGGGTCGTGGCGGTTCACGTGCCGGGCGGAAGGCGGCTGTTGGACACCGCCACCGGGAAGTGGACCGGGCCCGCGCGGGTGCTGCCGTCGTCGTACCGGATCGGCTTCGGGCCCAGCGGCCGCAGCTACGCGGTGCGCGATCCGCGCGGCGGGCGGACGTACATGGACAACCCTTTGGTCGTCAGCCTGGGGAGTGAGGCCTGACAGATCCCCTTGACCGAAGGTGCGTCAGACGTGACCCGAGAACGCTCCCCCGACCGCCCCTCCCCGGCCACGAGCACCCCGTACCCGTCCCTACCCCGGCGTCACCAGCCGTGCCTCGTACGCGAACACCGCCGCCTGCGTCCGGTCCCGCAGCCCCAACTTCACCAGGACACGGCTGACATGGGTCTTGATCGTCGACTCGGCGACCACCAGCCGCTCCGCGATCTCCACGTTCGACAGCCCCTGGGCGATGAGAACCAGCACCTCCGTCTCCCGCTCGGTCAACTCTCCGTACGCCGCCTGCTGCGCGGCCGGTATCAGCCGGGGCGACTCGGACAGCTTCGAGAACTCCTTGATCAGCCGCTTGGTCACGGAGGGGGCCAGCAGCGCCTCACCGGCCGCCACCACCCGCACCCCGTCGGCCAGTTGGCGTGCCGAGGCGTCCTTGAGCAGGAAACCGGAGGCTCCCGCGCGCAGCGCCTGGTACACGTACTCGTCGAGGTCGAAGGTGGTGAGCACCAGCACCTTCGCCGCGCCGTCCGCCGCGACGATCTCCCGGGTCGCCTCGATGCCGTTCATCTCGGGCATCCGGATGTCCATCAGGACGACGTCCGGGGCCAGTTCACGCACCCGCTCGACCGCGTCCCGTCCGTTCACCGCCTCGCCGACGACCTCGATGTCCGGCATCGCGCCCAACAGGACCGAGAAGCCCTCGCGCACCATCATCTGGTCGTCCGCGATCAGCACGCGGATCGTCATGCCTCACCTTCGCCCGCACTCGGAACCGGCAGGAACACCGTCACCTCGTAGCCGCCGCCGTCCGCCGGGGCCGCCGTCATCTCGCCGTTCAGCATGGAGACCCGCTCCCGCATCCCCGTGATGCCGTGCCCCGCACCGGGCGAGGGCTTCACCAGACTCGGCTCGGGCATCGGGCCGTTGACTATCCGCAGGCCCAGCCCGCCCAGCACATAACCGATCTCGACGCGGGCGCTCGCACCGGGCGCGTGCCGCAGGGTGTTGCTCAACGCCTCCTGCACTATCCGGTACGCCGACAGCTCGACGCCCTGCGGGAGTTCACGCACCGCCCCCGTCACCGCCTTCTCGACGCTCAGGCCGGCGTCGCGCACATTGGCCAGCAGCGCGTCCATGTCGGCGAGGGTGGGCTGCGGGGCGTCCGGCGCCTCGTAGTCCTCCGCGCGCACCACGCCCAGGACACGGCGCAGTTCCGTCAGGGCCGCCACCGCGTTCTCCCGGATCGTGACGAACGCGCGCTCCAGCTCCGGCGGCGGATTCTCCACCCGGTAGGGCGCGGCCTCCGCCTGGATGGCGACCACCGACATGTGGTGGGCCACCACGTCGTGCAGCTCACGGGCGATCGTCGTGCGCTCCTCAAGGAGGGTGCGCCGGGACCGCTCGTGCGCCGTCACCGTCTGCTGCGCGGTCACCTCCTGGCGAGCCTCCCGACGTATCTGCCAGACGGCGACACCGAGCAGCACCAGAGCGGAGAGGAACAGCATCTGCGCGCTGTTCGAACCGAAGGCGTGTCCGCCGGCGAAGCTGGTGGCGCCGATGCCATAGACCGCTGTCAGCACCCACATCCAGGCGGCCGTGCGCGGTCGGGTGCGTATCGCCACGATCGCGAGCACGGACAGGTGGCAGAGGAAGCTGCCGTTCCGCCACGGCCACTCGTCGTCGAACCCGGTCGAAAGGGCGGTGGCGACGGGGGTCGCGGCCATGGACAGCCAGAACGCGCCGACCGGCCGCATCATGGTCAGCAGCACCGGGACCAGGGCGAGCAGGCCGAGGATCAGGTTGCCGCCCGCGCCGCGGGCCTCGTCGTTCGTCGCGACGAACATCGCGAGCAGGCCGATCGCGGTGATCAGGGCGTGCGGGCCCCAGGCCGCGTACTCCCCGAGCCGCCCCTTGAAGCGCCGGGTCAGCAGGCCGTCGGCGGTGGAGGGCGGCAACGGGCGGTAGGCGAAGGCGTCGTGGAACAGGTCCTGCCGCAGTCCGCGCAGGGCGTCCGCGGCAAGCCTGAACTCCGGGCTGCGCGGCTTGGCCCCGCCCGTCTGCGGCAACTGCTGGGTCGTCTCGGTCACATTCAAAACGGTAGGCGGAGGGGCGGGTAGCCGTCGTCACCTGTGAGAAGGGTCCTGGGGCGTCCTTCTCAAGTACTACGGGTATGCCCGACGACCGGGCTTCAGCGGCCCCCGCCCGGCCGCACCAACCCCGACTCGTACGCGAACACCGCCGCCTGCGTGCGGTCGCGCAGGCCCAACTTCACCAGGATCCGGCCGACATGGGTCTTCACGGTCTGTTCGGCGACGACCAGGTACTCGGCGATCTCCGCGTTGGACAGGCCCTGCGCGATCAGTGCGAGCACCTCCGTCTCGCGTTCGGTGAGGTCGCCGACGCGTGACTTGAGGGGGGTGCGCGGTGTCCCGTTCAGCCGGGAGAACTCGGCGATCAGCCGGCGGGTGACGCCCGGCGCGAGCAGTGCGTCACCGGCCGCCACCACCCGCACCGCCTCGGCCAGCTGCTCCGCGGACGCGTCCTTCAGGAGGAAACCCGAGGCACCGGCGCGCAGCGCCTCGTACACGTACTCGTCGAGGTCGAAGGTGGTGAGCACCAGCACCTTGATGTGCGGGGTGTCCTCCGTGATGCGGCGGGTGGCCTCGATGCCGCCGAGTTCGGGCATGCGGATGTCCATGAGGACGACGTCCGGGGCGAGTTCGGCCACCTTGGCCACCGCGTCCAGGCCGTCGACCGCCTGGCCGACCACCTCTATGCCGGGCTGGGCGTTCAGCAGCACGGTGAAGCCCTGGCGGACCATCTGCTGGTCGTCGGCGATGAGTACACGGATGGTGCCGCTCGTCATGGGGTCTCGTCTCCTGTCGGGAAGATGATCTCGGGGGCGGCGGATGCGGAGGCGCCGGGGGCGGCAGGCCCGTCGGGGCCGTGGGGGCCCTCGGATCCCTCGGGGAGTGTGACGCCGTCCCTGGGGAGGAACGCGACGACCGCGAAGCCGCCCTGGAACGTTCTCGTCGCGGTCAGGTGTCCGCCGAGCATCGCCGCGCGCTCCCGCATGCCGAGCAGGCCGTGTCCGGCGCCCGGGGAGGGCGGGGCGGCCTGCTGCGGGCGGGAGTTGGTGACGATCAGCCGCAGTCCGTCGGGATCGTGGGCGACCTCGACGGAGACGGTGGAACCGGGGGCGTGCCGCAGCGCGTTGCTCAGGGCCTCCTGGACGATCCGGTACGCCGACAGCTCCACGCCGGGTGCCAGCGGACGCACCTCGCCCCTGACGTCGCCGCGCACGTCGAGACCGGCGGCCCGGGTGTTCTCCATCAGGGCGTCCAGGCGGTCGAGGGTGGGCTGCGGGGCGTCGGGGGCCGCGCCGGTGCCGGGGCCGCCCAGGGCGTAGGGGTCGTCGGGATACTCCGGGTTCTCGGAGCGGAGCACGCCGAGGACCCGGCGCAGTTCGGCGAGGGCTTCGAGGGCGTTCTGTCTGATGCCGGCGAGGTTCTCCCTGAGTTCCTCCGACGGGTTCTCGACCAGGAGGGGCGCCACCTGCGCCTGGATGGAGATCACCGACATGTGGTGGGCGACCACGTCGTGCAGCTCGCGGGCGATACGGCTGCGCTCCTCCAGGAGGGTGCGGCGGGCGCGCTCCTCCTCGGTCAACGAGGCCTGTTCGACCAGCTGCGTACGGGCCTCGCGGCGCCCTCGGAGAGCGGTGCCGAAGAAGACGACCAGGGCGAGCAGAACCATCGCCTGCAGCCCCGTGGCGCGGTAGACCTGTCCACCGACCAGCCCCTCCATCACGTAGGTGACCGAGGCGGTCCCGAACAGCGCGCCGGCGGCCACGAGCGTCGGCACCCGCAGGGCGAGGAGGAACAGCACGAAGGCCTGGACGACCGTCGCGGGCGTGGTCCACGGCCAGTCCGGGCCCGGGGACGGAATGTCCACCCCCAAGTGCGTCCTGGCCGCCGAGGCGGCCAGCGCAGTGGCGCCCAGCGAGATCCACCAGGCCGGCACCGGACGCCACAGGGCGAGGACCATCGCCGCACCCTGCGCCAAGCCGGTCAGCGCGGCCAGCGGGAGGCCGATTTGGTAGTTCACCTTCATGTCGTGGATGTCACCGAACGCCAACCCCACGGCGATCGCGCACACCAAGACGTGCGGCAGTCGGCGCAGGAACCGGGGCCTGGACAACGGCGGGAGTGGTGCGGCCGACGGTGACATGAGGTCTTTCAGCACACCGCGCAGCACGGGGGCGAAGCGTTGCTCCGGTACGCGGGTGACGCGTGCGCCACGGAGCCGGTCGGTTCCGGGGACCCCCTGGGCGTCCGACTCGGAGGCGTGGAACGCGCGGCCCGTGGCGGGTTCGTCGCTCCGGTTCCGAGGCTCCTCACTGGTCACGTCGTCAACCCTAGGCACGGTGCGGCCTCTTCGGCGGCGTGTGAGACGGTCGGGTGTGGGCCCGGACGACGCGGGAGCGGCTGAACGAGCGGTTCCGCGGCCCCTGTTCGTACATCCGGAAGGCCGCCCAGCAGACCGTCAGCGCCAGCGCGAACACCGGGAGCCAGGCCAGTCGGGCCGCCACCCAGGTCAGGTCGTCGGGGCGGGTGTGCAGGCCGGCCAGACGGCCGGCGGGCAGGGTCACTGCCGTGGTGGCCATCAGGGCCGTCTGGTGCCAGAGGAAGACGGTCATCGCCGAGAGGTTGACCAGGGCCACCGCCGACCAGGCGAGCGGCCTGCGCAGCGCGCGGCGCAGCCGGTCCCGGAGCAGCAGGGCCAGGCCGCACTGGGCCAGGCCGAAGGTGACGGCGGCCAGGGTCGGCGGGTCCAGGTTGGAGATCGTGGTGCCGGGGACGCCGACCATCGACGCCGGGTAGCCCGCCCACAGGACGAGTGCCGCCGTCGCCGCCGTACCGCCGGCCAGCAGGACCCAGCCCGCCCGGGCCCGGTCCAGCTCGCCCCGGGTCCAGGCCGCGCCGAGGGTGTAGGGCACGAGCCAGCCCGCCGCCACGTTGACCCAGCCGAGCCAGGACGGGCCGCCGAGCCCGAAACGGATCAGGTCCACATGCAGTACGACGGCCAGCGGCCACAGCGGGTTGAGCCGGGCCAGCAGCGGGGTGGCCGCGGTCAGGCCCGCGAACACGACCAGGAACCACATCGGTGACAGCGCCAGCTTGACCAGGGCGCGGACCGTGTCGAAGTCCGTGCCGGACAGGAGCAGCGCGAGCGCCGTCACCGTCCACACGACGAGGACCGCGGCGACCGGGGTGAACAGCCGGGCCAGCCGGGCGGCCAGCCATTGTCCGTACGTCGTGCCCCGGGCGCGTGCGGAGGCGTAACCCCGGGTCGCCACATGGCCGCCCACCAGGAAGAACACCGCCAGTGTCTGGAACACCCAGGAGATGGGCGCCAGCCACGGCATGTCCCGCAGCGGGCTCGCCGTGTGCAGGGTGCCGCCGTCCGCGACCAGCGCGGTCACCAGCCAGTGGCCGAGGACGACTCCGAGGATCGCGAAGGCGCGCAGGGCGTCCACGGCACGGTCCCGGTCGGGCGGGGTCGCGGCGTCGAGGCGGAGGGCGGCCCGGCGGAGGCGTTCACGCATGGGTCACCTCCCTGGTCTCGCCGAGGACGATCCGGGCGAGGTTGGCCAGGGAGACCGAGCCCGGTGAGAAGTAGTCGCTGTGGCCGCCGGCTCCGGCCGCGAAGACGCGGGCGCCGAACTCCCGGGAGACCGGGTCGGTGCCGAAGCCGACGGTCGTGCCGAACAGGTCGGCGCGGACGTGCGGGACGTCCCCCACCCAGTCGTCGGCGCCGCGCGCCGCCCAGACACGGGCCGCGGTACGCAGTCCCGCGGCGGAGCCGGCGCCCGTGCCGGGGCTGCCGACGAGCACGAGGTCGGACACGTCCAGGCCGGCGGCGGCCCGCCCGCAGACGACCGTGCCGTAGGAGTGGCACAGCAGCGCGATCCGCGCCGTGCGGCCGGTGATGCCGCGCAGCTGCCGTATGAACTCCCGTAGGTGCGGGGCCGCTCGGTCCGCCCGGCCCGCGGTCAGCACCGTGGCGCTCACCGTGCGCGGGGTGGCGTAGCCGAGCCAGGACACCACCGCCGTACGGGAGTCCGGGGCGTCGTGGGTCAGTTGGCGGCGGAGGTTCAGCGCGGTGGCGCGGAAGCGGTCGTAGGTGTCGAGCGAGGTGTCCGAGCCGGGGACCAGGACGGCTATGCGGTCGGCGTGGGCCAGGTCGCCGAGGACCTCCGTCGCGAGGCCCGGGCCGCGGCCGTCGTAGGCGAGGAGGTGCCGGGCCGGGTCGGCCAGGGCGCGGTCCGTGGCGGCGCGGCGCTCGTCTCCGTCGGCGGCGGCCATGCGGGACGCCTCGGCGGCGTTGGCGCCGTTCGCCGCGTACGTCTCGTCCAAGGTGTCCGCGGTGAGCGGGGCGAGCGCGGCCGGGGCGGGGGCGGGGATCTCGGGCCGGGCCGCGGCCGACAGGGGGATCACGACGGCGCCCATCACGAGCGCGGCGAGGAGCGCGCGACCCCAACTGCCTTTACGGCCACTCTTGTTGTGGTCGGCGCGTGCTGCCTCGGGCTCCCCGGCCGGGCCCCTCTCCACCGGGTCGGCCACCGTCTTACCGGTCTCCGCCCAGGTATCAACGACCCCCATGTCCGTCTCCCCTCCCGCACCGGCCGCCGTCGGGCCGATCTGGAAGGGAAATTACGGATCCGCGGTCGTCGTCCGCGTCCCGCCAGGGAACTCACCTGCGCCGTAGCTCTCAGGTACTACGGGTATGACCGGGGTGCGGGCCAGGGACGGTCCGTGCTGGACGAAAGCCGACCGAAGTCGTCGGCTCACCAGGCCAGTTGGGCGATCTCCTCCGCCACCACCGCACACGCGTCCGCCGCCGGGTCGATCAGGGGGAAGTGGCCGACGTCCTCCAGGAGCGTGAGGCCCACGACCTCGCCGGACTTCGCCGCCGCGTCCGCGTACGACTCGGCGACCGCCTGCGGGACCACGAGGTCGGCACGGCCCTGGACCAGCGCGGTCGCGATGCCGGTGGGAAGCAGGAGCGTCGGATCGGCGTACGGCAGGCGCTCCGCGAACGCGGCCTCTCCGCCCAGGAGTTGACCCGCTGCTCCCCCGCACACGGCGAGCTTCTCGGCGACCGTGAAGTCGGCGATCGGGGCGAGGGCGACCACACCGCGCAGCGCGGCGGGGGCGTCGGTGCGCCAGGGGGCGTCCTTGGGGAGGACGTGCCGGGCCGCCGCCCACAGCGCGAGATGACCGCCGGCCGAGTGGCCGGTGAGCACCGTGCGGCGCGGATCGGCCTGCGGAAGCGCCTCCCGGACCAGCACGGGCAGCGCGTCGAGCGCCGCCGCGACGTCGTCGAAGGTCTCCGGCCAACGGCCCGCGACCGGGCCCGTACCGCCCTGCGCGGGCAGCGCCGCCCCCCGCCGGTACTCGACATTGGCCACGGCGAATCCCCGGCGGGCCAGGAAGTCAGCGAACGGGGTGATGTGCCGGCGGTCGTACGGCGCCCGCCACGCACCCCCGTGCAGGACGACGACCAGCGGCGCCGGTTCGCCCGGCACCCGCTCGCCGTGCGGGGCGTAGAAGTCGATCACCTGGTCGGGGTGGTCGCCGTACGCGGCGGTGCCGTCGGGTTCCACGGCGGGATGCGAGAAGGCCGACTCCTCTTCCACGGCGGCACGTTCGGCGGCGGCGTCGTCCGGCATGCTCCAACCTCTCAGCGACGAAACAGACTTGGACGGAACGGGATGTGACGGGATATGGCGACCAGGAGAGAGACACGCGGAGAAATTCGGCCGTCGGCCGGGACGCTACCAGGCCGGTGACGTGCACGGACACCGCGGTTGTCACGCTCGGTGAGGCGTAAACGGTTCTGCGGTGCACGTCACCGGCACACAGCTTCCGGATGTCCTACCGGACCAGGTCCCCCAGCACCCGCGCCGCCCGTTCCACGTCCCCGAACCCGACGTACAGCGGCGTGAATCCGAACCGCAGCACGTCCGGGTGCCGGAAGTCGCCGACCACACCCCGCTCGATCAGCCGCTTCATCACGTCACCGGCGTCCGCGCAGCGCAGCGCGACCTGGCTCCCGCGCTCCGCATGCGCCACGGGGGTCACCGACTCCACCCGCCCGGACGGCACGTACGACGCCACGCACTCCAGGAAGAAGTCCGTCAGGGCAAGGGATTTGGCCCGCACCGCCCCGACCGAGACGCCGTCGGCGTCCCACACGTCGAGGGCGGCTTCGAGGGCGAGCATGGACAGGATGTCCGGGGTGCCGACCCGACCGCGCAGCGCGCCCGGCGCCGGTTCGAAGGCGGGCCGCATGCCGAAGGGTTCGGCGTGCGAGTTCCAGCCCGGGAGCGGGGAGTCGAAGCGGCTCTGGAGATCGGCGCGCACATACAGATACGCCGGTGAACCCGGGCCGCCGTTCAGGTACTTGTAGGTGCAGCCGACCGCGAGGTCCACCCCGTGCTCGTCGAGTCCGACCGGCAGGGCGCCCGCGCTGTGGCACAGGTCCCAGACGGCCACGGCACCCGCCGCGTGGACGGCGGCGGTGAGCGCGGGCAGGTCGTGCAGCCGGCCGGTGCGGTAGTCGACGTGGTTGAGGAGCACCGCCGCCGTACGGTCGCCGAGCACGCCCGGCACCTCGGCCGGGGTCACCGGCCGCACCGTGCAGCCGGTCATCCGGGCCGCCGACTCGGCGATGTACCCGTCCGTGGGAAAGGTCGTGGCGTCGACGACGATCTCGTCCCGCCCCGGGCCCGCCATCCGCACGGCCGCCACAACCGCCTTGAACACATTGACACTTGTGGAGTCGCCGACGACGATCTGCCCGGCCGCGGCCCCGACCAGCGGGGCGATCCGGTCGCCGATCCGCTCGGGAGCGGTCCACCACCCGCTCTCGTCCCAGGACCGGATCCGCAGCTCGCCCCACTGCCGTCGCACGACGTCCTCGACCCGGCCGGGGACCGCCACCGGCAGCGCGCCGAGCGAGTTCCCGTCCAGGTACACCACGTCATCCAGGACGAACTGCGAGCGCACGCCCGCGAGTTCGTCGGTGGCGTCCAACTTCTCTGCCTTCAGCGCGAGTTCAGACATGGGAGCGCGCCGTCCACAGCTCGGGGAAGACGTTCTTCTGCGCGCGCTTCTCCAGCCAGGCCACCCCGGCGGAGCCGCCCGTCCCGGTCTTCGCGCCCATCGCGCGCCGGGTGGCGACGAGATGGTCGTTGCGCCATCGCCACACCAGCTCGGCGACATCGGTCAACGCCTCGCCGAGCCGGGCGAGTTCGACACCGGGGTCACCGGAATAGAGGTCGGTCCACACCTTCTCGACCTCCTCCGACGGCTCGTAGCGCAGCGACACGTCACGCGTGAGCACGGCCTCGGGCACCGTGTGCCCGCGCCGGTCGAGGAGCCTCAACACCTCGTCGTAGAGGCTCGGTTCGTGCAGTGCCTTCTCCAACTCGGCGTGCACGCGCGGTGCGCCGCGGTGCGGGACGAGCATGGACGCGGACTTCTCGCCGAGCAGGAACTCCATCCGGCGGTACATCGCCGACTGGAAGCCGCTGCCCTCGCCGAGGGCCGCGCGGTACGAGTTGAACTGGGCCGGCGTGAGCTGTCCGAGGGGCCGCCAGGAGGCGTTGAGCGCCTCCAGCTCCCGTACGGAACGCTTCAGCGCGTCGACCGCGACCGGCACCCGGTCCTCGCGCAGCGCCCGCGCGGCGGTCTCCCACTCGTGGACGATGACGGTGAACCACAGCTCCATGACCTGGGTGGTGACCAGGAAGACCATCTCGCCGGGGTCTTCGGAGCGGGTGTGCTGGAGGTGGGTGAGGACGTCCGCCTGGACGTAGTCCTCGTACGGGGTGGTCCCCTGGAAGTCGAGATGCGGGGCCTCGGGCTCCTGCGTTTCCTGAGCCTGCTGGGACATCGCTGTCTCCTGATGCGTACTCCGGGTAGCGGTCCGCCCCTGCCGAATTCCGACACGGGGGCCCCGGTCCCCACCGGGCATCCTGCACAATCGTCCCGCAGGACCGCAAGGTCCGCCTGGTCACACCAGGCGGACCCGTATCACCGCACCCGGGCTACGGGACTAGCCCAGCGTCTGGGCCGCCGTGGGCGAGGAGTCCTTCAGGAACTGGCTGCACCGCGCGTACTCCTCCTGCTCCCCGATCGCCTGCGCGGCCCGCGCGAGGGCGTGCAGGGCGCGCAGGAAGCCGCGGTTGGGCTCGTGCTCCCAGGGCACCGGGCCGTGGCCCTTCCAGCCGTTGCGCCGCAGCGAGTCGAGCCCGCGGTGGTAGCCCGTACGGGCATAGGCGTACGACTCCACGACGCTGCCCCGCTCGAACGCGTCGTCGGCCAGCAGGGCCCAGGCGAGCGAGGAGGTCGGATATTTCGCGGCGACCTCGGCGGGCGCGGCCCCGCTCGCGAGGAGGTCGCGCGGCCCGGGGTCTTCGGGGAGGTGGGTCGGGGGCGGTCCCCCGAGGAGGTTCTCGTGAATCGTCATGGGTTCCAGTCTCCCCCAGCAACGGCCATTGCCCGGCATCCGGTCGCTACCCCGCGTCGAGCCGCCCCTTCCCCACCCGCGGCTCCAGCGGCGGGGCCGTGATCGAACCGTGGGTGAGGCACTCCGGGCGGTGGCAGTCCGGGGGCGGGCGCCGCACGGTCGCGCAGGCCAGGACCGAACCCAGCACCAGCACCCCCGCGCACCACCCCATCGCCCGGTCGAAGGCGTGGTCGAAGGCGCTCGCCGAGCGGTACGCCTCCGCGCCCATCCCGGCCAGCAGCGGCAGCGCGGCGATCGCGATGAGGCCGGCCGCGCGGGCCGCCGCGTTGTTGATGCCGCTGGCCAGGCCCGCGCGGGCGGTGTCCACGGAGGCCAGGACGGTGGCCGTGAGCGGCGCGACCAGGATGACCATGCCGCTGCCCATCACGAGGAGGGCCGGTACGACGTCGGTGAGGTAGGAGGCGTCCGGGCCGACCCGCATCATCAGCAGCATCGCCGCCGCGCACAGCAACGGCCCGACGGTGAGCGGGATGCGGGGGCCGATGCGCTGGGCCAGTTCGCCGGAGCGGGCCGAGAAGAGCAGCATCAGGGCGGTCGTCGGGAGCAGCGCGGTCCCGGCCTCCAGCGCCGAGTAGCCCGCCACGACCTGGAGTTGGAGCGCGGTGAGGAAGAAGAAGCCGCTGAAGGCCGCGTAGACGCAGAGCGTGACCAGGTTGACCGCCGTGAACTGGCGGGACGCGAAGATGCCCGGCGGCATCATCGGGTCGGGGCTGCGCTTCTCGACGTAGACGAAGGCGACGCCCGCGGCCACGCCCGCCACGGCGGTGACGATCACGACGACGAGTGAGCCGTCGCCCGCCTCGATCAGCGCGTAGGTGACGAGGGCGAGTGCGATCGCGCCGAGCGCCGCGCCCAGTACGTCGAAGCGGCCGTGGGCGCGGCCGCCCGCCGACTCGGGGACATGGCGTACGGCGATGGGGGCGCACACCAGCGCCATCGGCACGTTGATCAGGAACACCCAGCGCCAGCCGGGGCCGTCCACCAGCCAACCGCCCAGGAACGGGCCGATCGCCGCGCCGATGCCGCCGAAGCCGGACCACAGGCCGACCGCCCTGGCCCGGTCGTCGGGGTGGAAGGAGGCCTGGATGAGGGCGAGGGAGCCGGGGGTGAGGAGCGCGCCGCCGATGCCCTGGAGCGCGCGGGCGGCGATCAGGACCCCGGCGTTGGGGGCCAGCCCGCACAGCAGCGAGGCCGCCGCGAACCACACCACCCCGAGGACGAAGATCTTGCGGCGGCCGTAGCGGTCGCCGAGCGAGCCGCCGAGGAGGATCAGACCGGCCAGCGTGAGCATGTACGCGTTGACCGTCCACTGGAGGGCGGCCAGGTCGGCGTCGAGATCGCGGCCGATGCGGGGCAGGGCCACGTTGACGACGGTGGAGTCCACCATGGCCATGCTGGAGCCGAGCACCGTGGTCAGCAGGATCCACTTGCCCTGGGTCGAGGCGAGCCGGACGTCGGAGGACATGCCCCAGGTATACAACGAGCCCGGTGCCGTAGCACCGGGCTCGGAGCGGACCGTACCGACTACTTGATCTTCGTGCCCGTCGAGCGCAGGTTCGCACACGCCTCGGTGACGCGCGCGGCCATCGACGCCTCGGCCAGCTTGCCCCAGGTCCGCGGGTCGTAGGTCTTCTTGGAGCCGACCTCGCCGTCGACCTTCAGGACACCGTCGTAGTTGCGGAACATGTGGTCCGCGACGGGGCGCGTGAACGCGTACTGGGTGTCGGTGTCGAGGTTCATCTTCACCACGCCGTTCTCCAGCGCGGTGGCGATCTCCTGCTCGGTGGAGCCGGAGCCGCCGTGGAAGACGAAGTCGAACGGGGACGCCTTGCCGTACTTCGCGGCCACGCCGTCGCTCAGCTCCTTGAGGAGTTCGGGGCGCAGGACGACGTTGCCCGGCTTGTACACACCGTGCACGTTGCCGAAGGACGCGGCGAGCAGGTAGCGGCCCTTCTCGCCGAGGCCGAGCGCCTCGACCGTACGGATCGCGTCCTCGACCGTGGTGTAGAGGGAGTCGTTGATCTCGTGCGAGACGCCGTCCTCCTCGCCACCGGTCGGGGTGATCTCCACCTCAAGGATGATCTTCGCGGCGGCGGCGCGGGCCAGCAGCTCCTGCGCGATGGCGAGGTTGTCGGCGAGGGTCTCCGCCGAGCCGTCCCACATGTGGGACTGGAACAGCGGGTTGCCGCCGGCCTTCACCCGCTCCTCGGAGACCGCGAGCAGCGGACGGACGTAGCCGTCGAGCTTGTCCTTGGGGCAGTGGTCCGTGTGCAGCGCGACCGTGACCGGGTACTTCTCGGCGACGATGTGCGCGAACTCGGCGAGCGCCACGGAACCGGTGACCATCTCCTTGGCGTACTGGCCGCCCAGGAACTCGGCGCCACCCGTGGAGATCTGGACGATGCCGTCGCTCTCGGCCTCCGCGAAGCCGCGCAGCGCAGCGTGCAGGGTCTGGGTCGAGGTCACATTGATGGCCGGGTAGGCGAACTTGCCTGCCTTCGCCCGGTCGAGCATCTCGTTGTAGACCTCGGGGGTTGCGATGGGCATGGTCCGCTCCTTGGTATCTGCGGGTTGGCGATCTTCGCGATCTGCGTACTACGGCCCTGACCTAGACCTTGGGGTTCGACGTCGTCGTCGTGGCCATCTTTCCAGACTTGACCGGATGGTCGCCCCGTCGGTCTCAGCCTGTGGATAACTCAGTCGAGCCCCAGCTCGTCCTTGGAGTACGCGAAGAGATACGGCACTCCCGCGCCCGCCTCGATCTTCTCGGCGGCGCCGGTCGCCCGGTCCACGATGGTCGCGACTCCGACGACCTCGGCGCCGGCCGCGCGTACCGCCTCGACGGCGGTGAGCGGGGAACCGCCGGTGGTCGAGGTGTCCTCGACGACCAGGACCCGGCGGCCCGCGATCTCCGGGCCCTCCACCTGACGCTGCATCCCGTGCGCCTTCGCGGCCTTGCGCACGACGAAGGCGTCCAGCCGCCGTCCGCGCGCGGCGGCGGCGTGCAGCATCGAGGTGGCGACCGGGTCGGCGCCCATGGTCAGGCCGCCGACCGCGTCGAAGTCGAGGTCGGCGGTCAGGTCCAGCAGCACCTGCCCGACGAGCGGCGCGGCCGCCCCGTCGAGGGTGACGCGACGGAGGTCGATGTAGTAGTCGGCCTCCAGCCCCGACGACAGGGTCACCTTGCCGTGCACCACGGCCTTGTCCTTGATCTGCTGCAGCAGCGCGCCGCGTACGTCCGTCATGCCTGTCAGCTTAGAGGCGATGCCCACGGGCCTAGAAGCGCGTCCAGGTCCAGGTCATCGTGGCTTCCAGCGGCTCGATCGGGGTGACCAGGCGGGGCAGGGTGTTGAGGCCGTTGGGCGGACCGGTCTGCGGTTCCACGCAGACGGCGGCCTCCTGCTCGTCGTAGACGACGACCCACTTCTCCGGGCTCGTCACCCTCAGCGCCAGCTGCCCCGGCCAGGTCAGGGTGACGTCGACGCCGTCCGGCATGCCGAAGCAGTCGTCCCAGGGGCTGGGCTTCACGTCGATGCGGTTGCCGGTGGGGAGGTGGTCGTCGCCGCGCTCCTCCTGCCAGGCGGGGGCGAAGTCGACGAGCACGTCCTCGCCGCCGAGGTTGCGGTGGAACCACGGGTGCCAGCCGATCTGCGCCGGGAACGAGTCGCCGTACGCCTCGATCCCCATGGTGAGCGTCAGGGAGTCCCCGGTCAGCGCGACGGTCTGGGTGACGCGGCCCGGGAAGGGCCACGGCTCGACCAGGTCGTACGTGATGGCCGTCTCGTCGGCCGTCCTGCGGGCGGTGCGCCAGGCGCCGTCGCGGACGGTGCCGTGGATGGCGTGCGGCGGGGAGTTGAGGGGCATCTGGTGGACGGTTCCGCCGTCCAGGAAGCGGCCGTCGCGGATCCGCCCGCACCAGGGGACCATCGGGAAGCACCCGAACCGCTCGCCCTGGCGCAGCAGTTCGGTGCCGCCGACGCGCAGTCCTCCGATACGGCCGCCGTTGCCCGGCTGCACCGTCACTTCCGCGTCGCCCGCGGTCAGCGTGATCTCTTCGTTACTCACGGCACGACCCTACTGGGCCGCTCAACGGCGTTTGCGCAGCACCCTGTTCACGACGATCGCCGACGCCAGGACCAGCGCGGCGGCGGGGGCCGCCCAGCGGAGCGTGGCGTTCGCGGAGACGGTCTGCGGCGCGGGCACGGGCGCGTACCGCCCGCGCGGCGGCGCGTGGTCGACCTCCTCCGCGCTGCGGCCGATCATCGTGCGGCGCGCGTGCGCGGCCTCGGCCGGGGGCTGAGGTGCCTCGGCGAAGGTCTCGGAGACATGGAGTTCCTCGATGGCGCCCACCACCTCGTCGACGTCGACGTCGTCCACGTCCACCTCGTCCACGTCCACCTCGTCCACGTCCACGTCATCTACGTCATCCACGTCGTCGATGTCGTCCGTGGCTTCCGCCGGCTCCGGCTCGTCCGCCGGCTCCTCCGCCGCCCCCAGATTCGCCGCGAACCGCTCCAGCAGCCTGGTCGTCGCCGTGTGCACCGCGGCCGGCGCCAGTTCGGTGACCCGGCCGTCCGCCGTCGCCGTACCGTCGAAGGTGACCGTCGAGCCGCCGTCGGACGCGCGGACGCGCACGGTGAGGGCGAGTTTGACGGAGCCGGTGCCGCGGGCCTCGGTCGCGTCGCCCTCGACGGCGTACGAGCCGTCGTCGCGGGCGGAGACGCGGACGGCCCCGCGGTAGGTGATGGAGTGGCCGCCGACGCGCACCTTCAGGCGCCCGGCGACGGGTTCGATGCCGGCGTCCTGCTGGAGGCCGGGGACGGCGCGGGCGACCCGGGCGGGGTCACCGAGCGCGGACCGCAGCCGCTCGGGCGAAACCGGAACGTGCACCTCAAGCTCCATGCTTGCGGAGCCTACCTAGGTTGACCCCGGGTACACCTGGCGTTGGGCGGAAGTGGCGCCGTGTTGGTGCGGGCGTCGATGGGGCTGCCGCCCCCGCACCCCCGCTTCGGCCTGGACGGCCTCGTCCTCAGACGCCGGACGGGCTGAAAGATTACCGGCGTCGGATCAGTACCGAGGATGCATCCGCGTCGGACCGGTACCGCGGATGCACGGGCGTCGGATCAGTACCGCGGGTGCACCAGCGTCGAAGCCCGCAGGCCCGGCACCCTGGTCCGCTCCGCCGCCCGTTCGTCGCTCTTCAGCCCCGGCTCGGCGGGGACCGCCCCCCGGGCCGCCAGCACGAACCCCCAGTCGCGCGGGGAACGGGATGTTCCGGACGCGCGGTCGGGGCCCGCCGCGAAGCCCGAGGCACGGCCGCCGACGCGGTAGGGGACGGGGTGGAGGCCGGCCGCGCGGACCGTGGAGACCACGGTCCAGAAGACGCGGCGCCGGGAGGAGACCGGCCCCGCGTGCACGACGAGGCGGCCCCGCGCGGTGAGGGCGCGGCGGGCGAGGCCGTAGAACTCCTGGGAGTACAGCTTGGTGCTGGCGGTGATGCCGGGGTCGGGGAGGTCGGCGATGACCACGTCGTACGTCCCGGGGTGGACCCGGCGCAGCAGGTCGAAGGCGTCACCGGTGGTGACGTGGACGCGCGGATCGCCGTAGACGTGGTCGTTGAGCGCGGCCAGGGCGGCGTCGTGGCGGGCCAACCGGACGACCGCCGCGTCGCGTTCGACGATGTCGACGCGGCGCACGCCCGGGTGGCGGAGGACGTCGCGGGCGGCGAGGCCGTCGCCGCCGCCGAGGACGAGCACGCGCGCGTGGGGGCCGTCCATCGCGGGGTGGACGAGGGCCTCGTGGTAGCGGCGCTCGTCGCGGCCGCTGACCCGCAGGCGGCCGTCGAGGAAGAGGTCGAGGGGGCGGCCGTGGTCGCCGCCGGTGAGGACGACCTCCTGGACGTCCGTCTGGAGAGCGACGCGGACGTCCTTGCCGTAGACGGCGTGCCGCGCGGCCCGTTCGAAGTCGTCGACCAGTACGGCGGCGGAGGCGAGCAGGCCGAGAACCGTGAGGTTGGTGAGGAGCAGGAGCCAGCGGCCGCGGCGGGTGAGGTCGCGGCGGAACAGGCCCAGGACCAGACAGCCGCCGGCGACCACGTTGACCGTGCCGGTGAGCAGGGTGCCGGTCAGCTGGCCCAGGAAGGGCAGGAGCAGGAAGGGGAACGCCAGGCCGCCGACCAGGGCGCCGACGTAGTCCGCCGCGAAGAGGTCGGCGACCGCGCCGCCCGCGTCCTGGCGGCGGATGCGCTGGATCAGTTCCATCAGCAACGGGACCTCCGCGCCGATCAGCAGACCGATCGCGAGGGAGAAGGCGACCAGGAGACAGCGCGGGCCCTGCGCCCAGAGGCCGCCCCAGTTCCCGGTCCAGGCGAAGACGGCGTACAGCGCCATCGCGCTGCACCCGCCGATCAGCGCGAGGGCCGCCTCGACCGCGCCGAAACCGGCCGCCGCGTGCCAGCGCAGCCGCTTCGCCGCGAGGGAGCCGATGCCCATCGCGAAGACCATGACGGAGAGGACGACGGAGGCCTGGGTGACCGAGTCGCCGATCAAGTACGAGGCGAGGGCGACGAGTTCGAGTTCGTACACGAGTCCGCAGGCCGCGCAGACGAAGACCCCCGCGAGCACCAGGAACCGGCCCGTGCCCGGCCGTACGGGCAGCCGCGCGGGGCCTGCCCAGGGCGGCTGGGTACCCGGCCGGGCCGGCGCGTGCGGTTCGATCACGCTGCGACGTTACGTCACGGGACGGGCACGCCTCGTCACCCACACGTGTGGAATGTGTTTACGACGGCCGGGACCGGTGTCGTATCCCCGCGGCCCCGGATCCTCAGACAGGAGACGGCACCGGATGGGCCACCGGCACCCGTACGCCCACCCTGGTCCGGGTCGCCACCAGCTGGCCGTCCTGCGGATAGGCGTGCCAGGTGCGCCAGTGCACCTGGCCCTCGTACCGCTGGGCGAGCAGCGCGGTGAAGGCGTGCGGGCTGCCGGGGAAGACCCCCGCCAGACCGTTGGGATGGTCGGCGACCAGGGCCAGCAGTTCCTGGGCGCGGCCCGCGAACTGCCCCGGGGACAGCACCTCGACCCGGGCCGCGAACTCGTACTCCCAGTCGCCGACCCGCTTGGCGACCCCGAGCGGCAGCGGTGTGCTGGAACCCGGGATGCACGCGACCGTCTCCGAACAGCTGCCCCGCTCCTCGTCCAGGAGTACCTGGTGGGACGCGCCGAGCAGTCTCAACTGGAGCCGCGCACCGGCGAGTTCCAGATCGAGTGTGGCCAGCGCGGGAAGCGGCTCGCGCCCCAGGGTCCAGGCGAGGTCGGCCGCGCGCGTGTCGGTGTAGGAGGTATTCAGGGTCGTGAGCATGGATCGGCTCCGCTAGCACGCAAAGAAAAGGCAGGAGGGAGGTGTGGGGGTCTGGCACACCCCGGCCGACACCGGGACATCGGCCCGGTCGGCCCAGTCAGGAGAAGGTGTCTGCAGGCGCCCGAGGGGCTGCGTCGGTGAGGTAGAGGGAATCATGAACGGTGGCGCCACCACAGTCTTTTTACCCAACTTCGTGGGGTTTCCATCCCTCAGGGGGCTCCACAGCTCAACTGTTCAACCAAGGCGTACGCCCAGGCGTGTAAGGCGCGCGCCGGAGCGCCCGCCGGGAGCGGTCTCCCGACGGGCGCCGTGACCCCGGACGCGGCCCCTTCCGCGGTGCTCGGCTGCCCCGTGTCAGCTGCCACCGCGTCCGCGTCGCCGCGTCCGCTGCCCCGTCCGCTCAGCTGCCTCCGCCGCAGCCGCCACCGCCCCCGCAGGACGAGCCGCCACCACACGACGAGCCGCCACCGCAGGAGGAGTGCCCGCCACCGCAGGAGTGGTGGCCCCCGTGGTGCCCCCCGGAGTGGCCTCCGGAGGACGAACCGCCGTCCCCGGCCCACCAGCTGCTCGTACCGGCCGCGGTCCCCCCACTGCGGAGACCGGCCCCCTTGCCGGCCCTGCTCCCGCGCCCCGCGCGCACGATCGCCGCTACGAAGACGACCGCGATCACTGCCAGGATGACGAAGAAGAACATGGCGTCACCCTCCTTCCGATTCCCCCGAAGCGGCCCCCCGTGGGCGCCTCGTGTGGTGCGTGAAGCAGGGATGCCCGGCCGTCTCACCAGCCAAAGCAGAGTTGAGGAAGTCCAGAGCTTGGGCGCAGGATGACGGCCATGACCTCCAGCGCACGCCCCCTCCTCAACCGCCGACTCGCCGAGTTCGGAACGACGATCTTCGCCGAGATGTCCGCCCTCGCCCTGAAGACCGGGTCGATCAACCTCGGCCAGGGTTTCCCCGACACGGACGGCCCCGAGGAGATCCGCGAGGCGGCGGTCCGCGCGCTGCGCGACGGACGCGGCAACCAGTACCCGCCGGGCCCCGGCGTCCCCGAACTGCGCACCGCGATCGCCGCCCACCAGGAGCGCCGCTACGGCCTGTCCTACGACCCCGACGCCGAGGTCCTGGTCACCGCGGGCGCGACGGAGGCGATCGCCGCGGCGCTGCTGGCGCTGGTGGAACCGGGCGACGAGGTCATCGCGTTCGAGCCGTACTACGACTCCTACGCCGCCTGCATCGCGATGGCGGGCGGCACGCGGGTACCGGTCACGCTCCGCCCGCACGAAGGGTCGTTCCGCCTCGACCTCGACGAACTGCGCGCCGCCGTCACCGACCGCACCCGCCTCCTCCTGATCAACACCCCGCACAACCCGACCGGCACCGTCCTCACCCGCGAGGAACTCACCGCGATCGCCGAACTCGCCGTGGAACGCGATCTGTTGGTGATCACGGACGAGGTCTACGAGCACCTGGTCTTCGACACGGCCGAGCACATCCCGCTGGTGACCTTCCCGGGGATGCGGGGGCGCACGGTGTCGATCGGCTCGGCGGGCAAGACCTTCTCCTTCACCGGCTGGAAGGTGGGCTGGGTTACCGGAACCGCAGAACTCGTGACCGCCGTCCGTTCCGCCAAGCAGTTCCTGACATATGTCGCCTCCGGGCCCTTCCAGTACGCGATCGCCGAGGCGTTGGCGCTCCCCGACAGCTACTTCACCGCCTTCCGCGAGGACATGCTGGCCAAGCGGGACCTGCTGGCAGCGGGTCTGACGGACGCGGGCTTCAAGGTCTTCCAGCCCGCCGGCACCTACTTCATCACCACCGACATCCGCCCCCTCGGCGAGAGCGACGGCTTCGCCTTCTGCCGCGCCCTCCCGGAGCGGGCCGGGGTCGTCGCCATCCCGAACGCCGTGTTCTACGACCACCGGGAGGCCGGCGGACCGTTCGTACGGTTCGCGTTCTGCAAGCAGACAGGAGTGCTGGCGGACGCGGCGGAACGGCTCCGCAAGGCGTTCGCGCACTGACCGCCGCCCCATGGGGCCGGTCGTTCTTGCTGAAGGTCCTACTCTCGCGACAGGACCGGCCCCTCCGCTGCTGCTGCAACGAGTTCACGCGGCCGACTTGGCCTTGAGAACTACGAGTCCCTGAAGGGGACGACGTACCTGCTGCGAAGCCCGGCGAACGCCCGGCGCCTGCTCGTCTCCATCGACGAGCTGGAGAACGGCGGCGGCACCGTACGCGAGCCGGCCACCGACGAATGAGGCCGCGAGTTGAAGATCACCTTCTCCTCTCGCGGCTAGGAGGACTACCGGTGGTGGCACCTTCAGGACCGGAAGATCCTGAAGCGCATCAACACGCTCATCGCGGGCAACGCCCGGAACGGCAACGAGGGCATCGGCAAACCGGAACCGCTCAAGCACGGCTTCCAGGGCTACTGGTCGCGCCGTATCAACGACGAGCACCGACTGATCTACAAGGCCACCGAGGACGCCGTCCTGATCGCACAGTGCCGCTACCACTACGCAGGTCGCAACGGTTGAGGCCACGTTCTTGATCCTCACCCGATCACAGGGGGACGCGGTGGTCCGGTCCTCCCCGGGTGGACAGCCGTCCCCGGCTGTCCACGATCCCGGACGTGGTTCTACTCTCTTCTCGGCTCCATCAGGAGTCACTGGAGTATCAGGCTGTGGGCGCCGGATTCGATGCCTCCGGCCGGGGGGAGAGCGCGCCCGTGCCATACAGGAGACCACTCATAGCTTCAGCTGTCCTCGCAGTCCTGCTCGGCAGCCTCGGCAACGGCCCCGCCCACGCGGACACGAGCACCGCTCTGTACGTCGACGATGCCTCTGCCGTGTGCAGCGACACCGGTCCTGGTTCCCAGGCGGAGCCTTTCTGTCAGATCCAGCCGGCTGCGGACGCTGCGGTGCCCGGGGACGTCGTCCACGTCGCCGCCAACACCACGCACTACGCCCCGGTGACCATCGCCTCGACCGGCGACTCCGACGCGCCGATCACCTTCATTACGGCCGCCGGCAACGGATCCAGCAGCATCGTCGGGGGCGCCGGCACCGTCGCGATCACCCTCTCCGGGGCCCGGTACGTCAGCATCGTCGGGCTCGGCGCCTACGCGTCGCACGCGGGCGCGCTCGTCATGACGAACTCCCAGCACATCAGCTACAGCCGCGCCTCCGTCCGGACCACCCTCGGCACCGCGACCACCGCGGCGATCGCCGTCGACGGAACCTCCTCCGACATCTCGCTCACCCGGCTCACGGTTCCGCTCTCGCCCGGGGTGGGCTTCGCCAGTGCGGCCGGGGCGGAGGGCATCACGCTCGCCGACGACGTCTTCTCGGACGAGGTCGGAGGCGGTGTCTCGGCCGTGGGAACCGCCGGCATCGCCCTCGCGGGCGACACCATCTCGACAGCCTGCGGCGATGCGGTCAGTCTGACCGACGGCAGCTCCGGGTCTGTCGAGAACACCGTCGCGTACGCCCAAGGGCCGACCACGTGCTCCGGTACCGGCACCCCGGCCGAGATCACGGTGGACGCCGCCTCCGCAGCCCAGGTCACCGCGGACTACAACGCCGTCAATCCGCTGTCGACCGGCACCGACTACGACTGGGCGGGCTCGGCCTACGGCACGAGCCAGGCGTTCGGTACGGGCACCGGGGAGGGTGCCCACGATCTGGACCAGACGGATCTGACGCTCACCTCGGTGGTGTCGGAGCACTCACCGCTCATCGACTCGGCGAACGCCGAGGCTCCCGGTGAACCCTCCACCGACTTCAACGGTGCGGGGCGGGTCGACGACCCGCTGGTCGCCGACACCGGTAGCGGCGCAGGCGATTACGACCGAGGGGCGACGGAGTTCCAGGACCCGCTGGCGGTGACCGAAGTCATCCCTGCAAAGGACGTCTACGTCGGTGTACCGGTCACGTTCACCGCCGTGGTGAGCAACCCCTGGTCGGACTCCCAGAACCTCGGCTACACCTTCGACTTCGGTGACGGCGGCACCGCCACGTCGACCACCGGCTCGGCCACGCACACGTACACGCAGGAGACCGGCAGCACCGACGACACGCTCCTCGTCGTGGTGGACAGGGCCGACGGTACGAAACTCGGCGCCGCGGACGCCTCGTTCCCGGTCCTCCCGGTGCCGGCACTGACCGGAGGCATCGGCTGCGGGACCAGCCCCTCCGCGCCCGACACCGCGTCCTGCTCCTTCGACACCAGCTACTTCTCCTCCTACCCGGTCACCAGCGACCGGATCACCTTCGGGGACGGCACCTCGGCAGTCTCCGTCAGCGGCACTTCCGGAACCGTCCATCACGCCTATGCCGCCGCCGGCACGTACACGGTCACCCAGAAGGTCACCGACTCCGTCGGACGCACCGCGACCGCGACGGCCAGGACCACGGTCGGCACGGCCTACGTCACCGCGGGCCCATGGCGGGTGCTGGACACCCGCAACGGCACGGGCGCCGCCAAGCGGAAGGTCGGCCCCGGTGGGGTGGTCCGCCTGAAGATCCTCGGCGTGGACAGCATCCCGACCACAGGCGTCACCGCGGTGACCATGAACGTCACCGATGCCGATGCCACCGCCGGCAGTGTGGTCACGGTCTACCCGGACGGCACCAGCCGCCCGACCGCGTCCGATCTCAACTTCCTTGCCGGGCAGGTCAACCCCAACCTGGTCACGGTCCGGGTGGGCAAGGACGGCTACGTCGACCTCTACAACGCGCACGGCTATGTGAACCTCATCGCCGACGTGGAGGGCTACTCCACGACCTCGCCCAGTACGACCGACGAGCGCCTGAGCAGCCTGGCCTCGATCACCCCCACCCGGGTGCTGGACACCCGGAACGGTACGGGCGCCGCCAAGGGCAAGGTCGGGCCCGGCAGCATCACGACCGTCACCTTTCCGAAGTACGCACACGGAATCGCCACGATCGGTGCCGTCCTCGATGTCACCGTGACCGGCGGCACCACCAGCGGCGTGGTCACCGTCTTCTGCGGATCCAGCCGCCCGCCGAGCACGTCGAACCTCAACTACCGTACCGGGCAGACCGTCTCCAACCTGGTCGTGCCGACCGTCTGCACCGGCGGCAAGATCAAGATCTACAACAGCGCCGGCTACGTCAACCTGATCGCCGACCTCCAGGGGCTCTACACCAACGAGTTCGCCGGCGACTCGGCGGCGGGCGACAGCACCTCCCTCTCGGGCGCCCCGTTCGTCCCGACCACCCCCACTCGATTCCTGGACACCCGTTACGGCACGGGCGCCCCCGCCAAGCGCCTCGCCGCGAACAGCACCCTCGCGGTGAAGGTCGCCGGCGTCGGCGGGGTGCCCGTCGGTGCCGGGGCGGTGCTGGTCAACCTCACCGGCACCGGGCCGACCGCCAGCACCCACCTCACCGCCTACGGTGACGGCAGTCTGCCAAACGTCTCCGACCTCAACCTGACCACCGGCGAGACCCGTCCCGTCCTGGCCGTGGTCCCGCTCGATTCCAACGGCTACATCCACATCCACAACGCCAACGGCTCGGTCAGCGTCATCGCCGACCTGGAGGGCTACTTCGGCTGACCCCCTCCGGACCGCCGCCCTCACCCCGAGGGCGGTGGCCCGCCCCAGGGCGCTGGAGGAGCCTGCGATGTGCCTGTTGCGTGACATGCGAATGAGTGCACGAACGCGGCGTCGCATGGGTCACCGGCGCCCCCGATCTCGTCGCCGCCGTCCGCTCGGCCAAGCAATTCCTGACGTATGTCGCCTCCGGGCCCTTCCAATACGCCGTGGCCGAGGCCCTGCGCCTGCCCGACTCGTACTTCGCGGACTTCCGCGCGGACATGCTGGCCAAACGGGACCTGCTCGCGGGCGGCCTGGAACGGGCGGGCTTCAAGGTCTTCCGTCCGGCCGGCACGTACTTCATCACCACCGACATCCGGCCCCTCGGCGAGAGCGACGGTTTCGCCTTCTGCCGTGCGCTGCCGGAGCGCTGCGGAGTGGTCGCGATCCCCAACGCGGTCTTCTACGACCACCGCGAGCAAGGCGCACCCTTTGTCCGCTTCGCGTTCTGCAAGCGGACAGGCGTGCTGGAGGAGGCGGCCTCCCGACTCAAGACACTGGCCCCGTAACAGCCAACAGCCGTACCCGCGAAGGCACCGGCCGCGCGGCCTGGTTGCTCCGAGCCGCCGCGCACCCGCACCTGTCGGAGCATCACGCTTAGCTCGCAGATGGCGCATGCCCTACCGTGGCGCGGTGGACGGACGAGCGCGACTGCTGACGCGGAGCTGCACGACCGGGTGGGGCGACTGGATTCACGGGGAGCTGTGGCTGCTCCCGTCCTCGTTGGTCCGCCGACGGCTCGGGTTCGCTGCCACCCTGGCGAACAGGAAGGGGCCAACGGTGGTCGTGCCGTTGCCGGAGACCGACGTCACCGCGGCTGCCACCGCGCGGATCCTGGCGGAGCACCGGACCAACAAAGTGATCCCTCTGGCCGGCATTGCCTCCGCCCATCTGCGCCACGGCATCACCGCGGACCGACTCACCTTGCGCATGCATGACGAGACCCAGCACAAACTTCTCTGGCTCCCCACCGACCCCGCATATGCCGTACTCGCGCAGGTACTCACCCCCTGGCTCCGCTGACTCAGCAGCCCACCGTCGTCGGGCAGGACGAGGTTGTCGAGGCCGAGAAAACACGAAGCGCCCGACGCCGTTCGGGGTCCTTCCGGTGTGACGGGGTCACCGGGCCTGGTCACCGTCGTACGGTCGGCGAAGCAGTTCCTGACCGAGGCCGGCAGCCGCTTGCTGCGCCTGGCGTCCTGATTCCGCCGTCGGTGCCCTGGTGCCGACGGGAGCGCCGCCGACGGGTTTTCCACCCCTTCCACCCCTTGGGACAAATGGCGGGGTTATTGACGCACAAATCGGCGTCCGTCCAAGATCTCCAAGCTGCAGCCACATCGGCCCCTGCGGGGAAGCCGCGTGCTGACCGCACCCGGCGCCCCCGCCGAGCCGGAGGCAGGCCCAGGAGGAGAGACGTGGGTATATCCCGATCTGTCAGATCGCTCGCCGTTGCCGCGAGTGCCACAGTGCTGTGCGCCGTCGCGCCCACGTCGGTAGCTGTCGCGGACGACACCGGTGCCGTGATCACGGTCGACGGCATCTCCTCGGACGCCGGAGGCGACGGCACGGTCCACGCCGGGCAGACTGTCACCGGCACGACGGATGTCACCTTCACGGTGCACGCGGACCCGGACGACGAACCGACCGTGGCCGTCGTCAGCATCACCGGCAGCACCATGAACCAGGGCACCGGCACGGTCAGGCAGACCTTCAGTCTGAGCCCGGGCGACTGCCTGCCCTCCTGCACCCTGCACGCGAGCCTGGACACCGCCGCCACCCAGCAGTTCGGAGGCTCCACGAACGGAGTGGCCGCGCCGCTGGTGAACGACGGCGCGAACTCCCTCCACATCGAGGTGGACAGCCCCCGCCCGCGGACCGTCACGGCCGATGCCGCCATCACCGTCGACAACGAGCGGCCGGTCGTCACCCTGCCCGACCTGCCCGGCGACGACGCCTGGACCAGTCACCAGCCCGTGGGCCTGTCCGCGGACGGCGAGTTGTCCCTGCGAGCCACCGCGACCGGCGACAACGGTGTCTCGCGCGTCCGTTACTTCAGCTCCAGCAGAGCCTGGCCCGCCCCCGCCGACCTGACCGCTCCGGCAAGCGGCACGACGTGGACCACCGCACTGGACACGAGCGCGGTCCCGGCCGGCCTGTACGCCGGAGACCTCTACGTCGTGGCCTACGACAAGGACGGCCGCGCGGGTTCCCCGGTCCGGGCCACCACCCTGGTCGACCACGGCTTCACCATCACGCCGAAGCTCGACACCGTCATCCACCCGGGCAAGACACCGGTCAACGTGAAGTACGCCTACCCGTCGGCGCTCAACAAGACGTTCCCGTCCAACCTCAACTACGCCTACCCGGTCAGCACCACCGTGTCGCTCGACGGCAAGGCACAGACGACGACGCCGGTCGGCGCCTACACCTACGAGGGCAACACCAACGGCTTCGTCGCCGACCTCGGCCAACTCCCCTACGGCGCCCACACGCTGACGTTCGACACGGTCGACAACCGCGGCGCCCACGGCCGGGCGGACCTGCCGGTCAGGGTGGTGTCCGAGGTCACGCCGGCCTGGACGGACGGCTTCCAGGACTTTCCCGTAGCGGGCAGCAGCCGGACGTACGCCGCCACGACATCCGCCGCCGACGGCGTCAGCCGGGCCGAGCACTGGACCCTCGACGTCGACGGCACGACGTTCGCCACCGGCAGCTATCCCACCCAGCCCTCCGGCACCTGGAAGACCACGACCACCGGGGTGCACGACGTCACGCTGACCATCGTCTCCCAGTACGGCGACACCACCGTCAGCACCGTGCCGATCCGCGTCCTGGCCGCCACGACGACCCAGCTGACCGGCCCGGCCACCAGCACCTACGGCAGCAAGGCGACCTTCACCGCCACCGTGGCCCAGACCGGCGCCAAGCCCGCGGCCGGCGCCAAGGTCGGTTTCCAGTACAAGCGGGCGGGAACCACCGCCTGGAAGACCCAGGCGACCGTCACCGCGGACAACACCGGCAAGGCCTCCTACACCACGACCGCCAAGTACAACGGCGCCTGGCGTGCCGTCACCGCGGCGAAGAACCTGACGTGGGCGTCCTCCACCAGCAAGACCCTGACGTCGCACGTCAAGGCGGTACTCACGGTCAGCAGGCCGGCCGCCAAGGCGGTCCACGGCAAGCCCGTGTCCTACACCGCGCTCAGCTCCCCCTACGTCAAGGGGACCGCACTGCGCTTCCAGGCCCGTCAGAAGAACGGCACCTGGGTGACCCTCACCAGCGCCACCCTCTCCACCGGCGGCAGCGCCACCACAAAGATCACTTTCTCCCGCGCGGGGACGTGGACGCTGCGGGTCTACCGCCCGGGTACCACCGATCTGACGGACACGTACTCCTCGTCCTGGACGGTCAAGGTCAGCTGATCCGGAAGCCGCCCGGCCTCGGCCGTCATTCCGGTGCTTGCCGCACCACGAAGAGCGACGTACAATTTCCTGTACGTCGAAGGAGGGGTGATCGTGAAGACCATGACGTACTCCGAGTCGCGCGCCCGGTATGCCGAGGTGCTCAACTCCGTCACCGATGACCGCGAAGAGGTCGTCATCACCCGGGCCGGACACGAGCCGGTCGTCATCGTCTCCCTGGAGGACTACGAGTCCCTCAAAGAGACGGCCTACCTGCTGCGAAGCCCGGTGAACGCCCGGCGCCTGCTCGCGTCCATCGACGAGCTGGAAAACGGCGGCGGCAGCGTACGGGCGCTGGCCACCGACGAATAAGGGCCGCGAGTTGAAGATCACCTTCTCCTCTCGCGCCTGGGAGGACTACCTGTGGTGGCAGCTTCAGGACCGCAAGATCCTGAAGCGCATCAACACACTCATCGCGGACGTCGCCCGGAACGGCAACGAGGGCATCGGCAAGCCGGAACCCCTCAAGCACGGCTTCCAGGGCTACTGGTCACGCCGCATCAACGACGAGCACCGGCTGATCTACAAAGCCACCGAGGACAGTGTCCTGATCGCGCAGTGCCGCTACCACTACGAGAGCTGACAGGTTGCGGCGAAGACGGATTCGCCACCAGTGCGCGGGCCGCGACCGTACCCGGGCAGGACGATGGAGCCGCGCCCGGTGGCGGTGGCGCTGGAGTCGCCGTGGCGGGACCGGCGCGCCGCAAACAAATAGGTGCACGAGCACGGCGTCGCCTGGGTGACGGGAACCCCGGACCTGGTCACGGCCGTACGCTCCGCGAAGCAGTTCCTCACGTACGTGGCGTCGGGTCCGTTCCAGTACGCGGTCGCGGAGGCGTTGCAGCTGCCGGACTCGTACTTCGACGGTTTCCGCGCCGACCTCCGCCGCAAGCGCGACCTGCTCGCCGACGGCCTGCGCGGCCGGCTTCGAGGTGTACCAGCCCCAGGGCACGTACTTCATTACCACCGACATCACCCCCCTCGGCGAGAAGGACGGCCACGCCTTCTGCCGCGCCCTCCCCGAACGCTGCGGAGTCGTCGCCATCCCCAACTCCGTGTTCTACGACGATCCCGACGCCGGCCGCAGTCAGGTGCGCTTCGCGTTCTGCAAGAAGGACGAGGTGCTCACCGAGGCAGCCGGCCGGCTGCGACGGCTCGCACCCTGAGCTCGCGGCGCGTCACGCGGCACGCTCCGCCGAGCCCCGCTGCCGGCTACGGGCGGCGATCCGTTCGCGGGCGGCGGCCCATCCGAATCCCAGGGCCACGAGCACGGAGAGGTTCGCGAACACGGTCGTCGGCCCCGCGTCCGGCAACTCCAGCCACGCCACGACCGCCGCCAGGGCGGGAGCGGCGATCAGTGTCAGTTCAGGCAGCCGGGCAAGCCAGTACACAAGCCCCACGGCCAGGCCCGTCTCCGCCATCCCGAGCCAGTCCGCACCGCACGGCACGCCATCGCTGCACGGCTGGTCCGGCGTCGCCGCGTTCGCCCACACCACGGTGATCAGCAGCGACCACACCGACCACACCGGCCGCGCCCAGGGCGCGGCGCGGGCCCGCGACCAGCGGGCGGCGTCCTCCCTGGACCAGACGGACGCACCTGCGGGAACGGAGCCCGACGGTATCGGGACGGGGATCTCGGACACGCGAGGATTATCCGGTGCGGACACCCTCCTGCCATTGCCGGTTTCCGGCAGTGTTCCGGGCCCCGGGCCGCACGGTGACGGTACGGTGGGTGCGCGCCGCGAGCCCGTCACGCGAGCCGGAGGTCTATCCAGGGGATGTGGTCCCCAGGCAGCAGATACCGCTCGGTCTCGACGAAGCCGTGCCGCAGCGCGAACCTGAGTCCGTCCTCGTTGGAGGACAGGACGACGGTCTCGATCACTTCGGCGCCCAGCTCGCGGGCGCGGTCGAGCCCGCGGGCGTAGAGCTCCTGGCCGAACCCGCGCCCGCGGTGCGCGGCGAGCACACGGGCGATGACGGTGGCCGTGCGCGTCTCGTCCGCCGGCGGGCGGACCGTGCTGCAGCCCACGAGTTCGCCGTCTCCCTCATCGAGGTAGGCGATCTCCAGGTGGTGGCGCTGGGCGCGTTCCCGTACGTCGTCCAGGGAGAGGACGTGGGTGGGGATGATCGTGTTGTGGACGTGCCGCCAGTCCTTGAACATGGCGTCGTCGTACGGCTGTTGAATGCGAAGGCCGGGCATCCCGGCAGCGAACCCGAGGACCTCCGGAACGTCAACTCCGCCGGGCGTCCGCCGTCCGGGCCGAGGCGAAGTCGCCGACGAGCACGATGCCGCCTCGGAAGCCGCCCTTCGCGAGCAGGGTGTGCGCATGGGTGACCCGTTCGAACGGGAACGTCTTGGCGACCCGCAGATCCAGCCGGCCGCTCTCCACCAGACCCACCAGCTCGGCCCGTTCGGCGGTGTCACCGCGACGAAGGAACCGCCGTCGCGTACGGCCCCGATGGCCGGGGATCCGACCGACGCGGCTTCGAGGAGTACGTCGACCCCGCCCGGCACGGCCGCGCGCACCGCGTCGGCGATGCGGTCGCCGCGGGCTGCGAAAGTCGCGCCGAAGCCGGTGAGATACGGCTCGTCCTCGGGAGCGGCGACGGCGACCACCCGCAGCCCCTGGTGCCTGGCCGGCTGGACCGCGAACCCGCCGATGGTACCGGCCGCCCCGGTGACGGCGATCCGGTCACCGGCCCCGAGCCCGAGGCACCGCAGCGCCTGCGCCGCGGTGTGGGCGTTGAGCGGCAGCGTCGCCGCGACGGCCGGTGCGACTCCCGCCGGGGCGGGCGCGAGAAAGGCCGCGGGCAGCACCACGAATCCCGTCGTGGCCGCCCTGCAGAACGCCCTGGACTGGCTCTCGCGCCCCCGCGACGACTCCCTCCTCGCCGCCCTGCACACTGCATGACCATGTACGGGGACGACGAGAGCCCGGTCCCCGCGCACGACGGTGATGGTCGTCGCGTACCGGGCCGGGCTCTCGTTCACGCAAGTACTACGGGTACTACGGGTACTGCGGGACCGAGGACTACTCCTCGTCGTCCTCGGGCTTCTCCGCGGCCTCGTCGACTTCCTCGGTCAGACCGAGCTGCTCGACGAGCCAGCGGTCGAACTCGATGGCGGCGCGCACCCAGCTGACCGTCGAGGAGACGAAGTGGTTCAGGTCGACGCCGGTGCCGATCAGCATCTGCGCCTCACCGATCAG
The DNA here is from genome assembly GCF_053598575.1 of Streptomyces sp. NPDC001100. Classification (NCBI taxonomy): domain Bacteria; kingdom Bacillati; phylum Actinomycetota; class Actinomycetes; order Kitasatosporales; family Streptomycetaceae; genus Streptomyces; species Streptomyces sp. NPDC001100. Next base: position 32,857 of record NZ_JBSFKO010000008.1, on the reverse strand, counting down.
ACGGACGGTGCCGTCGTCGTGAGTGTGGCTGTAGACCTTGGGCCACAGGGTGCGGCGGTTCCAGTCGTCGATGGACTCCAGCAGCTGCGGCTTGGAGTCGATCTCGTGGGGACGGTCGTAGAACGTCCGGACCGAGAAGACGAGCTGGTCGTCCTCTCCGCGGAACATGAAGTACGTACGGAACTGCTCCCACGGCGCCGCGAGGTCTCCCTCGTCGTCGACGACATACTTCAGCTCCATCTGGTCGAGGAGCTGCTTCACGAGGTCCTGATCCGGGACGACGGGGCCCGCCGGTCCTTGCTGCGGCTCGGGCTGGCCCCCGAAGTTCGGAATCGAGGACGGGTCGATGCTCACCGTGTATTTCCCTTCGTACGGATTCCGCCATCCTCCCCCATCCGGGGAGGGGCGTGGCAACCCCTGCCGGGTCTGTCCGCCACGGGCTGACCGGATACGGTCATGCACATGCGGACTGCGACGCGGTGGCTGCTCTGGGGGATGTGGTGGGCGTGCGTGGTTTTCGTGATGGGGGCGGCCTGGTGGTTCGGGCGCACGATGCTCTACGCCGCCTCCAGTGACGACCCTCCCGGCACCGTCACCAGGGCCGGCTGCGCCGAGGCCATGGACTTCTCCGGCGCCGCGCTGCCCGAGAACACCCGCGACGAGGACTGCACCTCGTACACCTGGGGAGGCCAGGCGTACGACGGCAGTTTCCGTATGCCGCGCGCGGCGGTGCGGGGATGGCTGGCCGGAGCGTTCCCGGACGCCGCGGACTTCCCCTGCGACGGGGACGACGACAGGTGCGTGCATGTCATCCGCGACGCGTACGCACACACGCCCGGTGCCTACGCCGTGACGGTGAGCGTGCACTACGAGGGCGGGTCCGCGGGGGACACCGCCCTCGTCACCTTCGACGCGAGTTCCTACTGAGCGCCGGACGTCACAGCGTCTTCCCCGTCGCCGGACCCACGATCAGCCCGTCGCCGAACGCGTCCACCCGTACCGTGTCGCCGTCCTTGACCTCGCCCGCCAGGATCTCCTTGGCGAGGCGGTCGCCGATCGCGGTCTGCACCAGGCGGCGCAGCGGCCGCGCGCCGTACGCCGGGTCGTTGCCGTTGTCCGCGAGCCAGGTCAGGGCCTCGTCGGTGATCTCCAGGGTGAGGCGGCGTTCCGCGAGGCGCTTGGCCAGGCGGCCGATCTGGAGCGCGGCGATCCGGCCCAGCTCCTCCCGGTTCAGGGCGGAGAAGACCACCAGGTCGTCCAGCCGGTTGAGGAACTCCGGCTTGAAGGAGGCCCGGACCACCTGGAGGACCTGTTCCTTCTTCTCGTCCTCGCCGGTGCTCGGGTCGATCAGGAAGTTGCTGCCGAGGTTGGACGTGAGGATCAGGATGGTGTTGCGGAAGTCGACCGTGCGGCCCTGACCGTCCGTCAACCGGCCGTCGTCCAGCACCTGGAGCAGGACGTCGAAGACCTCCGGGTGCGCCTTCTCGACCTCGTCCAGCAGGATCACCGAGTACGGGCGCCTGCGCACCGCCTCCGTGAGCTGGCCGCCCTCCTCGTAGCCGACGTAGCCGGGAGGCGCGCCGACCAGCCGGGCCACGCTGTGCTTCTCGCCGTACTCCGACATGTCGATGCGGACCATGGCGCGTTCGTCGTCGAAGAGGAAGTCCGCGAGGGCCTTGGCGAGTTCGGTCTTGCCGACGCCCGTCGGGCCGAGGAACAGGAAGGAGCCGGTGGGGCGGTCGGGGTCCGCGATGCCGGCGCGGGTGCGCCGTACCGCGTCGGAGACCGCCTGTACGGCCTCCTGCTGGCCGATGAGCCGGCGGCCCAACTCCTCCTCCATGCGCAGGAGTTTCTGCGTCTCGCCCTCCAGGAGGCGGCCTGCGGGGATGCCGGTCCAGGAACCCACCACGTCCGCGATGTCGTCGGGGCCGACCTCCTCCTTGACCATGGTGTCCTTGGCGGCTTCCTCCTCCGCCTGGGACGCCTCCTCCAAGTCCCGCTCCAGGGAGGGGATCTCGCCGTAGAGCAGCTTGGAGGCGGTGTCGAAGTCGCCGTCGCGCTGGGCGCGTTCGGCCTGGCCGCGGAGTTCGTCGAGCTTCTCCTTCAGCTCGCCGACCCGGTTGAGGGACTGCTTCTCCTTCTCCCAGCGGGCGTTGAGGCCGCGCAGCTCCTCCTCGCGGTCGGCGAGGTCACGGCGCAGCTTCTCCAGCCGCTCGATGGAGGCGGCGTCCTTCTCCTTGTCGAGGGCCAGCTCCTCCATCTTCAACCGGTCGACGGAGCGCTGGAGTTCGTCGATCTCGACCGGCGAGGAGTCGATCTCCATCCGCAACCGGGAGGCGGCCTCGTCGACGAGGTCGATCGCCTTGTCGGGGAGGAAGCGGGAGGTGATGTACCGGTCGGAGAGGGTCGCGGCGGCGACCAGCGCGCTGTCCGCGATGACGACCTTGTGGTGTGCCTCGTAGCGGCCCTTCAGACCGCGCAGGATCGCGATGGTGTCCTCGACGCTCGGCTCCGCGACCAGCACCTGCTGGAAGCGGCGTTCCAGCGCCGGGTCCTTCTCGATGCGCTCGCGGTACTCGTCGAGGGTGGTCGCGCCGACCATGCGGAGTTCGCCGCGGGCGAGCATCGGCTTCAGCATGTTGCCGGCGTCCATCGAGGAGTCACCGCCGGCACCCGCGCCCACGACGGTGTGCAGCTCGTCGATGAAGGTGATGATCTGGCCGTCGGAGTCCTTGATCTCGGCCAGGACGGTCTTGAGCCGCTCCTCGAACTCGCCGCGGTACTTCGCGCCCGCGACCATCGCGCCGAGGTCGAGCGAGACCAGCCGCTTGTTCTTGAGGGACTCCGGCACGTCCCCCTTGACGATCCGCTGGGCCAGCCCCTCGACGACGGCGGTCTTGCCGACGCCGGGCTCGCCGATGAGGACGGGGTTGTTCTTGGTGCGGCGGGACAGCACCTGGACGACCCGCCGGATCTCCTGGTCCCGTCCGATGACCGGGTCGAGCTTGCCCTCGCGCGCGGCGGCCGTGAAGTCCGTGCCGAACTTCTCCAACGCCTTGTACTGCCCCTCGGGGTCGGGTGTGGTCACCCGGCGCCCTCCCCTGCTCTTCTGGAACGCGTCCAGCAGCTTCTTCGCACTGGCCCCCTGCTGGGAGAGTACGTCCCCGGCCGCGCCGCCCTTCGCGGCGATGCCGATCAGCAGGTGCTCGGTCGAGAGGTACTCGTCGCCGAGCTCCTTCGCGCGCTCGTCGGCGTCCGCGAGCACCGCGAGCAGTTCGCGGCTGGGCTGCGGGGGCGCGACGGTCGACCCGGTCACGCTGGGCAGCGCGCCGAGGACCCGCTCGGCCCCGGACCGTACGGCGGCCTGGTCGGCGTCGACGGCGGCCAGCAGGTCGGTGATGTTCTCGTTGTCCTCGCCCGCGAGGAGCGAGAGAAGCAGGTGCGCCGGGGTCAGATCGGCGTGCCCCCCGGTGACGGCGCGGCTGCTGGCCGCGTTGATCGCTTCCCGGCTCCTGTTGGTCAGCTCGGCGTCCACGTTCCCGTACTCCTCCTCCTACAGCCTTCGTGCACGGACTGACTCGGCCAACGTGCACAAAGTTGAGTCTATTCCACTCAAGGCAGTGACGGGGCGGATCGGGGGACTAAGTTCCGGGACCATGGCCTCATATCCGGTGAACCCGGTCGATCCCGACCCGTCGTACCTCACCTTCTGGCAGGAACGGCATCTGTGCACCCTCACGACCCCGCGTCCCGACGGCAGCCCGCACGTCGTCCCTGTCGGAGTGACATACGACCCGCAGGCGCGGCTGGCTCGGGTGATCGCGGACAAGTCGAGCCGGAAGGTGGCGAATGTGCTGGCCGCCGGCCCGCTCGGGGCACGGGTCGCCGTGTGCCAGGTGGACGGGAGGCGCTGGGCGACGCTGGAGGGCCGGGCCTTCGTCCGCGCGGAGCCGGACCGGGTCGCGGAGGCGGAGCGCCGGTACGCCGGGCGCTACGGGCGGACCCCGTCGCCGAACCCGTCGCGGGTGGTGATCGAGATCGAGCTGACGCGGGCGCTGGGGCGGGGGTGAAGCGATCACTTCAGGCCACTGCGACCGGTCCCATACCCTGACATTTCGCCCAAACTGCAGCGGCGTCACCGTGTTCAGGTCACGGTGACGCCGCTGCGGGGGGAAGCACCTGAGCGATCTGTTGCGACGGGGGAATCGCGTCAGGCACTGCGGGGGGTGGCTGAGATGGTCTGGACGTCGGGGGCATCCGTTTCCACCAGCCGGTGGTCTCGCTGGTCAAGATTCACAAAGATCATTCCGTACCGAATGGCACATCGGACCGGCTGCGGCGCCCCCCGAGGCCGTCGCAGACACCGGTACGCCCGTACGTCCTCGTCCTCGTCGCGGGTCACCACCACCGGCTCGCCGAACACTGTCACCATGAGCGAGTCACCGCTGTGGGGGATGGCGGTGGCCAGATCGATGAAGTGCCAGCCGGAGCGGTAGGCCGTGGCCATCTCGCGTCGGAAGGACCGGTCGTCAGGAGGTGTCGTCATGTCAGGACCACTGGGTGTCGCCAGGCAGGGCCACGACGATTTCGTCACTGACGGCCCCGTCGGCCCGTACCGTCGACCACTGGGTGTCTCCGGCTCGCGTGTCGCTCTTCGCACCAGAGAGGCCACTCAGCGTTCCGAAGGCCACAACGGCGGAGAAGGCGGCGACAAGCACCGAGCGAAGCATTCTCTTACGCATAGTCGGCTTCGTCCTCACTTGAAGGTCCCCTCTTCCCCCGTCTGATAAGACGATGGCTCATTCAGGCACGTCATGACCACACAATGAGTGCATCATGTTCCTGCATGTTCAGGACCCTGGGGGGTGGAGATTTGACGACAAATCCGACAGAAGCGACACATCCCCACACGATCACTGAACTGTGTGAGGAGGGAAGGCGGGTATATGCCACAGCTCTGCGCACAGGACGCGTCGCCCGCGCGGACGTGGCGGCCGCTCCCTGCCTGATGGAGTTCGCCCTCCTGCACGCCGATCCCGACGACGAGAACTGGCTCCGGCCGGTGCCCCCCTCGGTGGCGCTGTCGCTGCGGCTCAACCCGATCGAGCGCGAGATCTCCGAGCGCAGGCGCACCTCCATGGAACTCGCCGAGATCTTCGAGCCGTTCATGATGCTCACCGCCCAGGGCTCGTCGCCCGAGCACTCGATCACCGTGCTGGAGGGCCTGGACCGCATCAACTCCGCCCTCGACCTGGCCACCGACCAGTGCCGCAACGAAGTACTGACGGTCCAGCCGAGCGTCCGCCATCCCGAACGGCGGATCATGGAGGGCCTGGAGCGCGACAAGACCCTCACCGACCGCGGCGTGCGCATCCGGACCCTGTACCAGCACACCGCCCGGTACATCCCGGAGCGGCTGGCCTACGTGGACCAGTTCGCCAACGGCAAGGTCGAGTACCGCACCATCGACGAACTGGTCGAGCGCCTCGTCATCTGCGACGAGACCGTCGCCTTCATCCCCATCCGGGACGACCGGCAGGTCGCCCTGGAGCTGCGCCACCCCGGCCTCGTCAGCTACCTGATCAAGGTCTTCGAGTTCATGTGGAGCCGCGCGGTCCCGCTCAGCGCCGGCAGCCCCTACGAGACCGCCCCCGACGGCATCACCGACATCCAGCACTCCATCGCCAAGCTCCTCGTCGAGGGCCACGTCGACGAGGCGATCGCCCGCCGGCTCGGCATGAACGTAAGAACCTGCCGGGCCCACATCGCCAAGCTCGCCACGGCCCTGGGCAGCGGCAGCCGCGCCCAGCTCGGCTTCCTCATAGCCCAGTCGGGAATCCTGCAGCAGGACCAACCGACGCGGGAGGGAGACACCGGGCCGTGACCGAGGCGCACACGCACGGAGTGGAGGAGCTGTGCGCGGAGGGGCTGAGCCTGTACGCCCGCGCACTGCGCGAGGGGCAGGTGCCGGCCGCGGACGCGGAGAGCACGCCCTGCCTGGCCGATCTCGGTCTGGTCCACCCCGACGTGGTGGACGCCCGCCTGCTGCGTCCGGTCGCGCCCGGTTCGGTGCTGCACCGGCTGCTGCGGAGGTCGGCGGAGCGCGTCGCGCAGGAGCGGCGGTTCGAGGACCGTCTGGAGTCCGTCTTCGAACCGCTGATGCGGATCGCCGGCCACGGCCCGGGCACGGAACACGTCCCCACGGTCGAGGTCCTGAGCGGCCTCGACCGGATCGGCACCGCCATCACCCAGGCCATGGCGACCACCTCGGGCGAGGTCCTCGCCATCCAGCCGCACATCACGCACACCACGTACACGGCCCCCGAGTTCCACGCCGAGGCGCTGGACCGCGACCAGGCCCTGCTGGACCGCGGCGGCCGGCTCCGCACGCTCTACCAGCACACCCTGCGCCACGCCCCGTCCGTCGTCGCGCGCTACGAGCGGCTGCGCGGCGATGTCGCGGCCCGCACCCTGGACGAGATCCCGGACCGCCTGATCGTCGTCGACCGCACCGTGGCCTTCCTGCCCGCCAACGAGGACCGCACCCTCGCGCTGGAGGTCCGCCACCCCTCCCTGGTCGCCTTCTGCGCCACGGTCTTCGACCGGCTCTGGCACCTGGCCACCCCGATGTACCCCGAGACAGTCCAGCGCCCCTCGCTCAACGGCGTCAGCGCACGCCAGCGCGCCATCGCGAGCCTGCTCGTGGAGGGCCACACCGACGCCGTGATCGCCGACCGCCTCGGCATGAACATCCGTACCGCCCGCGTCCACATAGCCAAGCTCGCCGCCACCCTCGGCAGCGAGAGCCGGGCCCAACTCGGTTACCTCATAGGGAAGTCGGGGATTCTTGATCCGCCGGGGTGAGCTGGGCGGGCACGTCCGGCACGCGTGACGCGGCGCCGTCCAGGCCCGCCTGGGCGATACGGACGCCCAGTTGGGTACGGCTGGCCGCGCCGAGGGTCTCCGACAGCCGGGCGATGTGGGCGCGGCAGGTGCGGACGCTTATGCCGAGCCGTTCCGCGATCACCGCGTCCTGGTGGCCCTCCGCGAGCAGGGCCGCGATGGACTGTTCGCGGTGCGAGATGCCCTCGATGCCGGTGTCGGGCAGGGGGGCGGCGACGGGGATCGCGAGGCGCCACAGGCGGTCGAAGACCGTGACGAAGTAGTCGATCAGCGCCGGGTGCCGCAGTTCGAGGGCCATGGTGTGGTCGGCGTTGGCGGGGATGAAGGCGACCGTGCGGTCGAAGAGGATGAGGCGGTCGACGACCTCGTCGAGGGTCCGTGCCTCGACCGCGTCGCCCATCAACTCCAGGTAGTTCAGCAGGCCTTGGCCGTGCCGGGCGACATGGGTGTACAGGTCGCGCATCCGCACCCCGCGCGAGCGCAGGGCCAGGGCGCGGTGCAGGCCCTCGGTGAGTTCGGGTTCGCGGCGGATGCCGCCGGGCTGGACGGTGAGGACCTCGCCGGTACAGGCCTCGGTCGCGTCGTCCATCGCCGCCTGGATGCGGGCGAGCCCGTCCAGGACGCGGATCGCGGCGCCCTCCAGGGCCCCCGACGCCGGCGCGGACGCCTCGATACGGCGGCTCAGACCGGCGTACCGCTCGAAGGCGTCGACCGCCGAACCCACCCGCCGGTGGCTCTCGCTGACCTCGTCGTAGACCCCGCGCAGCAGCCGCGTCATGACCTCCTGCGGGGAGGTCGGCACCAGCCAGTCCATGTCGTCGGGGTCGGGGTGGAGGAGGGCGAGCTCCAGCAGACACGGCACCGGTTCGGCGTCCGTGCGCGGCACCCGGCCCCGCCGTACGGCCCGGGAGTACACGAGGTCCCCGGCGTCGCAGAGCCGGTCAGCACCGTGTGGATGCGCGTCCGTCCCGTGCCCGGTCATTGCCCATCCCACCCCCGGTTCCCGGCTCTTTGCAGCGCAACTATGCGCGGACCCGACCTGCTCCGCAACACGGCTCCCGCTCGAACACGCCCCGAAAACCACCGATATCACCCACTGTCTCCCCACCTCCGCGCGTCACCCTGCAACAAGCTGGGGGGTACCCGACCCCGGCCGTCGGCCGCTTCGCCGTATCACTTTCCGCGTGAGCTGCCGGAAATCACTCAGAGATCGCCGTGTTACGTACCGCACTTAACGTCCCCTCATGGCGGACATATTTGACGCATACGCATTGGCCGATGCGTGGGACGAGATGTTTGTGCGGCCGGGTGAGGTCAGAACCGCCTACGAGCCGGTACTGGCGGCACTCCAGCCCATCGAGCCGAGTGAACTGCGCTTCCGCGCGGACCAGATGGCCCGCGCGTTCACCGACCGGGGGGTGACCTACGCCTTCGCGGGCGAGGAACGGCCCTGGCCGCTGGACCTGGTGCCGAGGATCATCGACGCGCTGGAGTGGGACCTCATCCAGCGCGGGGTGGCGCAACGGGTGCGGGCCCTGGAGGCCTATCTCTCCGACGCGTACTCGCACTGCCGCGCCTTCGAGGACGGGGTCGTGCCCTGGCGGCTGCTCCTCAACTCGGCGCATTTCCATCGGGCCGCGCAGGGGGTCGAACCACCGGGCGGGGTCCGCATCCACGTCGCCGGCATCGACCTCGTACGGGACGAGGCCGGGGACTTCCGGGTCCTGGAGGACAACGTGCGGGTCCCCAGCGGGGTTTCGTACGTCATCGAGAACCGCAGAGCCATGACCCGGATCTTCCCGTCGCTCTTCGCCGAGCAGCACGTGGTGCCGGTCGACGGCTACGCGGGACGACTCCTCGCCGCACTGCGGTGCGCCGCGCCCGCCGGGACCACGGACCCGAGGGTCGTGGTCCTCACCCCGGGCCCGAGCAACGCCGCCTACTTCGAACACGCCCTGCTCGCACGGCTGATGGGCGTGCAGCTGGTGGAGGGCCACGACCTGGTGTGCCGCAACAACCGGGTGTGGATGCGGACCACCCGCGGCGAGGTGCCCGTCCATGTCGTATACCGGCGCCTGGACGACGACTTCCTCGACCCGCTGCACTTCCGCCCCGACTCGGTGATCGGCTGCCCGGGCATCATGAACGCGGCCCAGGCCGGGAACGTCACACTCGCGAACGCGGTCGGCAACGGCATCGCGGACGACAAGCTCCTCTACACCTACGTCCCCGACCTCATCCGCTACTACCTCTCCGAGGAACCGATTCTCCCGAACGTGGAGTCCTTCCGCCCCGACGAGCCGGGCCAGTTGGAGGCGGTCCTCGACCAGATCGACCAGCTGGTCGTGAAACCGGTGGACGGCGCGGGCGGCCAGGGCATCGTCATCGGACCCAAGGCCGACGCGAAGACCCTCGAACGCACTCGCAAAGCCGTCGCCGCCGACCCGCGCGGCTGGATCGCCCAGCGCCCCGTCGCCCTGTCCACCTCCCCCACCCTCGCGGGTGAACGCATGGCACCCCGCCACATCGACCTGCGCCCGTTCGCCGTCAACGACGGCACCGACGTCTGGGTCCTGCCCGGCGGCCTCACCCGCGTCGCCCTCCAGGAGGGCAACCTGATCGTCAACTCCAGCCAGGGCGGCGGCTCCAAGGACACCTGGGTGCTCGCCGAGGGCCCCGCCGAACAGCCCGAGCCGCTCACCCCGGAGGGCACACCCCCCGAGGTGGCCCCCCGCCAGCTCGGTCCCGACGGCAACCCGACGGTCGTACAGGAAGGGGCGCAGCAGCAGTGAACGACGTGATCCTCTCCCGGATAGCCGAGGCCCTGACCTGGACGGGCCGTTACGTCGAGCGCGCCGACGCCACCGGGCGCATCCTCGACGCCTATCTGCACCGCCTGCTGGAGGACCCCTGGCGTGACGAGGACGTGGCCTGCCGGTCGCTGTACGCGATCCTCGGGGTCGACGCGGGCGGTGAACGCGTCGACATGCAGCAGGTGCTGGACCAGCTCGCCTTCGACGCCCGCTCGACGTGTTCCATCGAAGGCGCCCTGGGCGCGGCCCGGTTGAACGCCCGCAGCGCCCGCGAAGCCGTCTCCTCGGAGATGTGGGAGTGCCTCAACTCCACCTGGCACGCGCTCGCCGACCAGCGCCTCGCGGCCCGCCGTACCGGCCCCTACGCCTATCTCGAACTCGTGCGCAGACGCGCCGCGTTGTTCTTCGGCCTCGCCGACTCCACGATGAGCCGCGACGACAGCTGGCGTTTCGTCGTCCTCGGCCGCAGCCTGGAACGGGTGGACATGACCGTACGACTGCTGTCGGTACGGGTGTTGGACGCGGCGCACGCGCCCGACTGGCCGACGCTGCTGAGCGCCTCGGGCGCCGACGAGGCGTACGCGCGTGTCTACGGCGGCTTCGGCGACACCCCGCGCGTGGCCGAATTCCTGCTCCTGGACCGGGACTTCCCGCGCTCGGCACTGCACGCGCTGACGACGGCGGAGGAGTGTCTGACGGCACTCGGCCGCCAGCGCCAGGACCCCGCCCGCCGCCCCATCGGCCGGCTGCGCACCCGCCTCGAATACCTGGACTCGCACGCCCTGGAAGAACAACTCCCCGCCCTCCTCAAGGACTTGCAGCACGCCTGCATGGCCTCGGCGGAGGCCGTCGCGGAACTGTTCTTCCCGTACCAGGGGCCCGTCGAGTGGGCCCAGGAAGGAGCCTGAGATGACCCGTAGGCTTCGCATCCGCCACACCACCCGCGTGTCGTACGCCCAGGCGGCCGTCTCCTCCCACAACGAGGTGCGGATGACCCCGCTGACGCTCCCCGGCCAGACCACGCTGGACGCGCGCGTCACCGTCAACCCCACGACACCCACCTGGTCGTACTGGGACTACTGGGGCACCCAGGTCACCGGCTTCGACCTCATGGACCCCCACGCCGACCTCACGATCACCGCGTCGAGCCTGGTCGAGACGTCCCCGCCGGAGGCACTGGGCGCAGCGCCCAGCTGGGCGGAGGTCACCGAACGGACCACGAACTCACGCCTGTTGGAGTTCATCGGCCCCACCGTCCGTACGACCGTCCCGCCCAAGCTGCTGAAGAAGGCGCGCAAGGCGGCCGTAGGACTCGACCCGCACGAGACCGCTGTCGCCGTCTCCGCGCTCGTCGCCGACCGGGTGGCCTACCTCCCCGGTGTCACCGGAGTGAACACCTCCGCCGCCGAGGCCTGGGAGCAGGGCGCCGGCGTCTGCCAGGACATCGCGCACGTCACCATCGCCCTGCTGCGGGGCCTCGGCCTGCCCACCCGCTATGTCTCCGGCTACCTCCACCCGGAGCGCGAGGCCGAGTTGCACCGCCCGGTGGCCGGGCAGAGCCACGCCTGGATCGAGTACTGGGCGGGCGACTGGTGCGGCTACGACCCGACGAACCGGACCCGGCCCGACGAGTCCCATGTGGTGGTGGGGCGGGGGCGTGACTACGACGACGTGACCCCGCACAAGGGGATCTACCGGGGGGTGGCGGGCGGGCCGCCGGAGGTGACGGTGGAGTTCACGCGGGTGGCGTGACGGACGTCAAGTGTGCGGTGCCTGTTCCGACTTCGTGGAAATTCCCCCGGCCGGCGCCCCGAGTCACCACACTTGGGTGCACGGGGGAGGTGTGCCATGGAGGTACTGCTGGGACTGGCTCCGGACGGCGCCGCGGACCAGGAGGAGGCGGAACGGTTCGTGGGCCGGCTGCGGGCCGAGCTCCGCGGGCTCGACATCGACGCGCCGCGCGTGCACGCGTCGGCGTCCGGCGACGTGCCGCCCGAAGGGGCCAAGGCGGTCGACCCGGTGACCGTCGGGGCCGTGGTGCTGGCCCTGAGCGCCTCGGGCGGGGTCCTGCCCATGCTCGTCGAGACCCTGCGGGACTGGCTCGGCCGGCAGTCCGCCCGGCACCGCGTCTCGGTCACCATCGACGGCGACACCATCGAACTGGAGCGGGCGTCCGCCGACGAACGCCGGGAACTGGTCGAGGCGTTCGTCCGCCGGCACGGATCGGACGCCGAGTAGCCGTGGGGCGGAAACTGGCCCTCCTGATCGCCAACTACACCTACGAGGACGAGGGGTTGCGCGGGCTGACCGCGCCCGCGCACGACGCGGAAGCGCTCGCCGAGGTGCTGCGCGACCCGGACATCGCCGGGTTCGACGTCACCATCCTCGTCAACGAACCCCATCACCGCATCGGCGAGGCGCTCGGCGCGTTCTTCCACGGCCGCCGCCACGACGACCTCACCCTGCTGTACTTCACCGGCCACGGCCTCAAGGACGACGAGGGCCGGCTCCACCTCGCCGCGGCCAACACCCGCCGCGACAACCTCCTGTTCACCTCACTGCCCGCCGAACAGATCGACCGGGCCATGAGCGGCTGCATGTCCCGCCGCCAGGTGCTGATCCTCGACTGCTGCTACAGCGGCGCCTTCCCCGCGACCGCCCGGCTCACCAAGGGCGACGCCGACGTGCACACCCTGGAGCGGTTCCACGGCCGCGGCCGTACGGTGCTCACCGCCTCCGACGCCACCCAGTACTCCTTCGAGGGCGACCGGGTCAGCGGCAGCGCCCCGCAGTCCGTCTTCACCCGCCATCTGGTGCGGGGCCTGCGCGACGGCAGCGCCGACCTCGACGGCGACGGGGACATCACCCTCGACGAGCTGTACTCCTACGTCCACGACCGGGTCGTCGACGAGATGCCGCAGCAGCGGCCCAAGAAACAGGACGACGTCGAGGGCCGTATCGTCATCGCCCGGAACGTGAACTGGGCGCTGCCCGCGCAGATCCGGGTCGCGCTGGACAGTCCGATCGCCCTGGTACGGCTCGGCGCGGTGGAGCCGCTGGCCCATCTGCGCCGCTTCGGCAACGCGACGGTGCGCCGGCGCGCGGAGGAGGAACTCCGGCGCCTGACGGAGGACGACAGCCGGAGTGTGTCGGGGGCGGCCGCGTCGCATCTCCAGACCGCTGGGCCTGTCGTCGGGGCCCCGGTGCCGGCACCGGTCCCGGTCGCGGCTCCAACACCCGCCCCCGCACGGCCCGTTCGGGCCCGCCCGGCGTCCGGCACCGAGTTGTGGAGCTTCCAGACCGACAACTGCGTGCGGTCCACGCCGACCGTGGTGCGCGGGGTGCTGTCGCTACGCGGGGTGGTGTATGTGGGCGGCGACGGCGGCTCACTGCACTCTCTGGAGGCGGACACCGGGGAGCGGAGGTGGAGCCGCGCGCTCAACGCCGGGCCCGTGCGGTCGACGCCAGCGGTCCTCGGCGATCTCGTGTACACCACTGCGGGCCGGATGCTGTACGCGACCGACGCGGTAACCGGAGAGGGGCGCTGGGACTTCGGCGAGAGGAGGGGCGATGTGTCCGCGACAGTGGGAGTCCTCACCGACCGGGTGTGTGTCAGCAACAGCGGCTCCTTGTTCGTGCTCGACGCCGAAACAGGAACAAAGCGCTGGAACTTCACCGTGGGCATGACGCCGCATCGATGGGTGGTGATGGACGGTCGGCTGGCGATCGTCGGCAACACGGGCAGCCACGTGTACGCCCTCGACGTCGTCGGCCAACGGAGGACGTGGGGCACCCGCGTCGCCGACGGCCCCGTCTCCGGCGCATCCGCACTGTCCGACGGAGTCCTTTACGTCGGCAACCAGCGCGGCGAACTGCACGCCCTCGACACCTCGAACGGGCAGCGGAAGTGGCGCCACGACACCGGAAGCGCCATCCAGGCCGCCCCCACGGTCGACAACGGCACGGTCTACGTCGGCAACGACGACGAGCGCCTGTACGCCCTCGACGCGGCCACCGGCACGGTCAAGTGGCGCTTCACGGCCATGGCCCCCGTCCGCACCACCCCGGCCGTCACCCACGCCACCGTCTACTTCGGCAGCGACGACGGCAACGTCTACGCCGTGGACACCGACACCGGCCGGGAGCGCTGGCGCTTCCCGACCGGCGGGCCCGTCGTCTCCTCGCCCGTCGTCGCCCACGGAGTGCTCTACGTGGGCAGCGACGACACCCGGCTCTACGCCGTCAGGGCCGCCGACTGAACCCGTCCTGCCTCGGCCCTACTTCAGCCCGTCCGCCGCGCAAGCCGACTTGTACTTGCTGGTGCAGATGTCGGAGATCTTGTAGATCCCGTCCGCGACCACCGTCGTCTTGATGTTGTCCTTCGTCAGCGCGACCACGGACACCAGCTGCGAGGGGATCTTCTTGTTCGTGGGGCTGTCCACCGAGTCACGGGTGAGGGCGTCGAACTCGATGTCCTTGCCCTGGACCTTGGCGACCGCGATCTTCGCGGCGGCCTCGGCCAGGTCGGGGTACGGCTTGTAGACGCTCATGTACTGCTCGCCGGTCACGATCCGCTGCACGGCGGTGAGCTCGGCGTCCTGGCCGGTGATGGGCGGCATCTTCGTCACGCCCGCGTTCTGCAGGGCCTTGATGATGCCGCCGGCCATGGCGTCGTTGGCGGAGTACACCGCGGCGATGTTGTCCTTGCCGAGCTTGTCGATCGCCTCGGTCATCTCCTTCTGGGCCACGTCCGGGTCCCACTTGTCGGTGTTGTAGCTCGCGGCGACCGTCACCTTGCCCTGCAGCTCGGACAGCGCCCCCGCCTTGAACACCCCGGCGTTGGGGTCGGTCGGCGAGCCGTTGATCATGACGACCTTGTCGGAGCTGTCCACGTTGCTGCCCAGCGCCTCGACCAGGGAGCGGCCCTGCACCTCGCCGACCAGTTCGCCGTCGAAGGAGACGTACGCGTCGATCGGCCCCTCGGCCAGGCGGTCGTAGGCGATGACCGGGATACCGGCGGCCTTGGCCTTCTTCACCATGCTCAGGATGAGATGCGAGTCGACGGCGTCGAGCACGATGACGTCGACCTTCTCGTCGATCATCTTCTGCATCTGCTTGTCCTGGACGCTCGCGACACCGCCGGCGTTCTGGTACTCGGCCTTGCCCTTCTTGTCGGTGAGTTCACTCACCGTGGACTTGATGATCGGGTAGTCGAACTCCGCGTACCGCGTGTTCGTCTTCTCCGGCATCAGGACGCCCACCGTGATGTCGTTGCCCTTGGCCGGGGTGGCGTCCGAGCTGCTCCCCGACGAGTTGAGCACGCCACAGGCGGCCAGGGGCAGGGCCAGCGAGGACGCGGCCACGGATATGGCGATACGACGCATTGGTGAGCTCACTTCTGGTGCCGTCCGGACGTGGGTGCAGCGTTGCAACCCAGGAGACTGAAAAGCCAACGCGGCTGCGGCCACCGGCGTCAAGCGGAACTACTTAACGAGATGGCAACACCACGTTCCGTTTGGATGTGGAGACCTTGCGGAATCCCATCCAAACGCTCTTTACCGACCCTCCACCCAACGGGAGTTCAGGAAAGGGCAAAGATCGCCACAACCGTGCAGGGGCCCGGAGGCGGGTGAGCCTCCGGGCCCCTGCACGGTTGTCGGCGCGTCAGTCCGAGGACTGCCGCTTCGGCCGCCACACCACCAGCGCGCTGGTCTGCTGGACCTCCTGGTACGGGACCAGGTCACGGCGGTAGGAGGCGTGCACGGCGGCCTCGCGCTGCTGGATCGCCGCCGCCGCTCCGTCGACCGCCGCCTGGAGTTCGGCGACGCGCTGCTGGAGCGCCACGACCTGGTTCTCCAGCTCGATGATGCGCTTGATGCCGGCCAGGTTGATGCCCTCGGTCTGCGACAACTGCTGGACGGTGCGCAGCAGTTCGATGTCGCGGGCCGAGTAGCGCCGGCCGCGCCCGGCCGTGCGGTCCGGGGAGACCAGGCCGAGGCGGTCGTACTGGCGCAGCGTCTGCGGGTGCAGACCGGAGAGCTGGGCCGCCACCGAGATGACGTAGACCGGGGTCTCCTCGGTCAGCTCGTACGGGTTGCGTCGACGGCCGTCCATCTCTCTCATGCTCCCTTCGCGGCCTGGAACAGCTCCGCCCGCGGGTCCTCGCCCGCGGTCGCCTCTCTGTACGCCTCAAGTGCGTCACGAGCATTCCCCGTGACGTCCTTGGGAACACTCACCTCGACGGTCACGAGGAGATCGCCCCGGGTGCCGTCCTTGCGGAAGGCGCCCTTCCCGCGGGCCCGCATCGTACGGCCGTTGGGTGTGCCCGGCGGCAGCTTCAGCGTCACCGGCGGCCCGCCCAGGGTGGGCACCCTGACCTCGCCGCCCAGTGCCGCCTCGGCGAACGTCACCGGGACCGTCACCGTCAGGTTGTCGTCCTTGCGGCCGAACACCGGATGCGCGTCGACGTGCACCATGACGTACAAGTCGCCCGCGGGACCGCCCCGTTCACCCGGTGCGCCCTTGCCGCGCAGCCGGATGCGCTGGCCGTCCGTGACCCCCGCGGGGATCCGGACCTGCATGGTCCGCGAGGACTTGGCGCGTCCGCTGCCCTTGCACTCGGCGCACGGGTGCTCGGCGATCAGGCCCCGGCCCTTGCAGTCCGGGCACGGGTCCGTGAGCGAGAAGCCGCCGCCGGAGCCGCGCGCCACCTGGCCGGTGCCGACGCAGGTCGGGCACACGCGCGGTGTGCCGTTCTTGTCGCCGGTGCCCGAACAGGCCTTGCAGGGCTGCTGCGAGGACATCCGCAGCGGCACCGTGGCCCCTTCGATGGCCTCCGTGAAGCTGAGCGTGACCTCGGACTCGATGTCCTGGCCGCGCCTTGGCTGGGTCCGGGTCGTGCCCGCGCCGCCCCGGTTGAACAAGCCGCCGAACACGTCCCCGATCCCGCCGCCGAATCCGCCGGCACCCCCGGCGCCGCCGCCCTGGGCGCCACCTCCGAAGAGGTCGCCCAGGTCGAAGTTGAAGTTGCCGGCGCCCGCGCCGCCCGGCCCCGGGCGGAAGCCGCCGTTGCCGAACAGCGCGCGGGCGTCGTCGTACTCCTTGCGCTTCTTGGGGTCACCGAGGATGTCGTTGGCCTCGGAGATCTCCTTGAAGCGCTCCTCGGCCTTGGCGTTGCCCTTGTTGGCGTCCGGGTGGAACTCGCGGGCGAGCTTGCGGTACGCCTTCTTGATCTCGGCCTCGGTGGCGTCCTTGGGCACGCCGAGGACCTTGTAGTAGTCCTTCTCGATGAAGTCCTTGGTGCTCATCCTCGACGTCCCTCCTTCCGCCCGGTGTCTGCCCGCCCGGTGTGTGCGTCAGCCCTCCTCAGGGCCGTTGTCCTTCTCGTCGCCGGCCTCGGACTCGTCCTCGGCCTTGACCGCCTGCGCGCCGGGCTGCGGTTCGGCCACGGCCACCCGCGCGGGGCGGATGGTGCGCTCGCCGATGCGATACCCGGGCTGCAGGATCGCCACGCAGGTCGTCTCGGTGACGTCCGGCGCGTACGAGTGCATCAGGGCCTCGTGGATGGTCGGGTCGAAGGGCTCGCCCTCCTTGCCGAACTGCTGCAGTCCCATCTTCGCGGCGACGGTCTCCAACGACTCCGCCACGGACTTGAAACCGCCGACGAGTTCCCCGTGTTCCCGCGCGCGGCCGATGTCGTCGAGGGTGGGCATCAGCTCGGTCAGGAGGTTCGCGACGGCGATCTCCTTGACCGTGACCCGGTCCCGCTCGACCCGGCGGCGGTAGTTCTGGAACTCGGCCTGGAGCCGCTGGAGGTCCGCCGTGCGCTCTTCGAGCGCCTTGCGCACCTGGTCCAACTGGGCCGTCAGACCGGCGATCTGTGCACTTGATGCGTCCCCGGCCGGGGCCGCCCCCTCTCCCGTGGAGGAGGAGGCGGCGGCCTGCGGCTCGGCGTCGTCGGGGGTGGCGCCGGAGGGGACGTCGGGCTTCTCTTCGAAGCCCGGGGTCTCCTCCGTCACGCGGCACCGTCCTTGCGCTCGTCGTCCACGATCTCGGCGTCCACCACGTCGTCGTCCGCCTTGGGCGCCTCGGCACCCGGGGCGTCACCGCCCGCGGCCTGGGAGGCCTGGGCGTCGGCGTACATGGCCTGGCCGACCTTCTGCGAGACCGCGGCGACCTTCTCGGTGGCGGTGCGGATCTCGGCGGTGTCCTCGCCCTTGAGCGCGGCCTTCAGCTCCTCGACGGCGGCCTCGACCTCGGTCTTGACCTCGCCGGGGACCTTGTCCTCGTTGTCCTTGAGGAACTTCTCCGTCTGGTAGACGAGCTGCTCGCCCTGGTTGCGGGACTCGGCGGCCTCGCGGCGGCGGTGGTCCTCGTCCGCGTACTGCTCGGCCTCCTGGCGCATGCGGTCGACCTCGTCCTTCGGCAGCGAGGAGCCGCCGGTGACGGTCATCTTCTGCTCCTTGCCCGTGCCGAGGTCCTTCGCGGTCACGTGCATGATGCCGTTGGCGTCGATGTCGAAGGAGACCTCGATCTGCGGGACACCGCGCGGGGCCGGCGGCAGACCGGTCAGCTCGAACATCCCGAGCTTCTTGTTGTACGCCGCGATCTCGCGCTCGCCCTGGTAGACCTGGATCTGCACGGAGGGCTGGTTGTCCTCGGCGGTGGTGAAGATCTCGGACCGCTTGGTCGGGATCGTCGTGTTCCGCTCGATCAGCTTGGTCATGATGCCGCCCTTGGTCTCGATACCGAGGGACAGCGGGGTGACGTCGAGGAGCAGGACGTCCTTGACCTCGCCCTTGAGGACACCGGCCTGGAGGGACGCGCCGATGGCGACGACCTCGTCCGGGTTGACGCCCTTGTTGGCGTCCTTGCCACCGGTCAGCTCGCGCACCAGCTCGGCGACGGCGGGCATACGGGTGGAGCCACCGACGAGGACGACGTGGTCGATCTCGTTGATGGAGATGCCGGCGTCCTTGATGACGTTGTGGAACGGCGTCTTGCAGCGCTCCAGCAGGTCGGCCGTCAGCTGCTGGAACTGGGCGCGGGTGAGCTTCTCGTCCAGGTGCAGCGGGCCCTCGGCGGACGCCGTGATGTAGGGCAGGTTGATCGAGGTCTCGGTGGAGCTGGACAGCTCGATCTTGGCCTTCTCGGCGGCCTCGCGCAGACGCTGGAGGGCCATCTTGTCCTTGCCCAGGTCCACGCCGTGGCCCGCGGCGAACTGCTTCACCAGGTAGTCGACGACCCGCTGGTCCCAGTCGTCACCACCGAGGTGGTTGTCGCCGTTGGTGGCCTTCACCTCGACGACGCCGTCACCGATCTCCAGGAGGGACACGTCGAAGGTGCCGCCGCCGAGGTCGAAGACGAGGATCGTCTGGTCGTCCTTGTCGAGCCCGTACGCCAGCGCGGCGGCCGTCGGCTCGTTCACGATGCGCAGGACGTTCAGGCCCGCGATCTCGCCGGCCTCCTTCGTCGCCTGGCGCTCGGAGTCGTTGAAGTAGGCCGGGACGGTGATGACCGCGTCCGTGACCTTCTCGCCCAGGTAGGCCTCGGCGTCACGCTTCAGCTTCTGCAGGATGAAGGCGCTCATCTGCTGCGGGTTGAAGTGCTTCCCGTCGAGCTCGATCTTCCAGTCCGTGCCCATGTGGCGCTTCACGGAGCGGATGGTCCGGTCAACGTTCGTGACCGCCTGGCGCTTGGCGACCTCGCCGACGAGCACTTCGCCGTTCTTGGCGAAGGCGACGACGGACGGCGTGGTCCTGGCGCCCTCTGCGTTGGTGATGACGGTGGGCTCGCCGCCTTCAAGAACGCTGACGACGGAGTTAGTCGTGCCCAGGTCGATGCCGACCGCACGTGCCATGGTTGATTCCTCCAGCAATGACTTGAGTGGAACGGACTCAAGTGTGCACCACACTCATCGCTGGGTCAACAGAGCTGAGTCGAGCAGACTCAACTCTTATCCGTTCCTTACACGCAACTGGGCTCTGACCTGCGTAGACGCGGCACGCCGCACCCCGTAGACATTGACTTTAAGCAGTCCGAATACGACGACCAGGGCCCCGCCCGCCACCCACATCACGGCGGATTCACCCGCCCACCCGTTGTGCACGAGCACTCCGACGAGCACTCCGGAGAACCCCCCGACCCCGAGGAGCACCACCGCCCCCTGCGGAGTGAGCCCCAGCCGCCGCAGCCGGTGGGCGAGATGGTCCGGGCCGCCCCGCAGCAGCGCCCGCCCGGCCAGCCGCCGCGACAGCAGCACCAGGACGGCGTCCGCGCTCGCGAGGGCGGTGAGCGCGAACAGCACGCCCGCACTGGACGCGAGATCGTGTCCGCTCCGGGCGACCACCGCCGCCGAGGCGAGCACGAAGCCCGTGAACAGCGACCCGCACGCACCGAGCGCGATCCGCGCGGGATGCCAGTTGTGCATCAGGAACCCGGTGAGCGCGGCGGCCAGCACACTCAGCAACACCGCGAGCCCGTCCATCACTTCCATCGCGGCACAGGCCCCCACCCCGAACGCGGTGACCACCCCCACGGTCCCGGCCAGCCCGTCGGCGTGGTCGAGCCCCTTGAAGGCGGCGGCGACGAACACGATCCAGGCCGCCGCCGACAGGCCGCCGGGCACCCCGAGTTCCCCGTACGGCACGACACAGGCCGCCGCCACCGCCGTACCGAGCACCAGGACCCGTGTCTTCAGCCGCCACACGTCGGCGACGAGCCCGAGCACGGCCACGGCGGACCCGGCGACCAGCAGGCCGCCGACGTCGTCGCCCAGTGGCGCGACGCCGGTCCAGTCGCACCCCCAGGTGACCGCGGCGACGGCGATCACGACGGCCAGTCCCCCGAGCAGCGGTACCGGGCGCGTGCGCCGTCGCCGGTCGACGATCCGGGCACGCAGGGCGGGCACCCGGAGCAGTGCGGCGAGGAGGGCGGAGAGGAGCAGGGCGGTCGTGGCGGCGAGAATCCCGTAGAGCACGGTTCTAAATTAGACGCAAATGTACCAATTCAGTACGAATAACACGATCGGATCGTCACAGGTTTTTAAGGCGACCCTCAGCGACATAGATCACCGCACGGCTGGCTACAGTGCGACAGAGAATGGGGGTAATCTCGGTCGGACCGATTAAGTTACCGCTTAGTAATGTTCTGGGTTCGGTAATGACCCCTCGCAGGCCCGAGGAGCCCTGAAATGCAACTCGCCGCGATCATCGTGTCGCTGGTTCTGATCGTGGTCGGTGTGGCGCTGTTCGCCCGCGCCGTCCTGCAGATCTACACCTTCATGCGACTCGGCCAGAACGTGCCCGCGGGCACCCGCACCGACGAGCCCGGCCGGCGGACCGTCACTGTGGCCAAGGAGTTCCTGGGCCACACCCGGATGAACCGCTGGGGCGTCGTCGGGGTCGCGCACTGGTTCGTGGCGGTGGGCTTCTTCTCGCTGCTGCTGACGATCGTCAACGCCATCGGCCAGCTGTTCAAGGCCGACTGGCTGCTGCCGGTCATCGGCGAATGGGCGCCGTACAACGTCTTCGTCGAGTTCATCGGCACCATGACGGTCCTCGGCATCCTCACGCTGATCGTGATCCGCCAGCTCAGCAAGCCGAACAGGCCGGGCCGCAAGTCCCGCTTCGCCGGCTCCAACTTCGGCCAGGCGTACTTCGTCGAGGCCGTCATCCTCATCGTCGGCGTCTGCATCTTCATGCTGCACGCGCTCGAAGGCGCCCAGCACCACGTGGACGCGTACGAGGCGTCCTTCTTCATCTCGTACCCGGTGGTGTCGGCCCTTCGGCACCTGGACGTCTCCACCCTCCAGAACCTCACGTACTTCTTCGCCGGCCTGAAGATCGCGACCTCCTTCATCTGGATGATCACGGTCGCCCTGAAGACCGACATGGGCGTCGCCTGGCACCGCTTCCTGGCCTTCCCGAACATCTGGTTCAAGCGGAACGCGGACGGTGGCACCTCGCTGGGCGCGCTGCTGCCCATGACCTCCGGCGGCAAGCCGATCGACTTCACCGACCCGGGCGACGACGACGTCTTCGGCGTCTCCCAGGTCGAGCAGTTCTCCTGGAAGGGCCTGCTCGACTTCTCCACCTGCACCGAGTGCGGCCGCTGCCAGTCGCAGTGCCCCGCCTGGAACACCGGCAAGCCGCTCTCCCCCAAGCTCCTCATCATGTCGCTGCGGGACCACGCCCACGCCAAGGCGCCCTACCTGCTCGCGGGCGGCGGCAAGTCCATGGAGGGCGAGGAGAAGGCGACGGAGGAGCAGCTGGCCGGCGTCCCCGCTGCGGCCCTCGCCGAGGCCGAGCGCCCCCTGATCGGCACCTTCGAGGACAACGGCGTCATCGACCCGGACGTCCTGTGGTCCTGCACCACCTGCGGCGCCTGCGTCGAGCAGTGCCCGGTGGACATCGAGCACGTCGACCACATCGTCGACATGCGCCGCTACCAGGTGATGATCGAGTCCGCGTTCCCGTCCGAGGCCGGGACGATGCTCAAGAACCTGGAGAAGAAGGGCAACCCCTGGGGCCTGGCCAAGAAGCAGCGCCTGGAGTGGCTCAAGGAGGTCGAGTTCGAGGTCCCGGTCGTCGGTCAGGACATCGAGGACCTCACCGAGGTCGAGTACCTGTACTGGGTCGGCTGCGCCGGCGCCCTGGAGGACCGCGCCAAGAAGACGACGAAGGCCTTCGCGGAGCTCCTGCACATCGCGGGCGTCAAGTTCGCGATCATGGGCGGCGACGAGAAGTGCACGGGCGACTCGGCGCGGAGGCTCGGCAACGAGCCCCTGTTCCAGGAGCTCGGCATGGAGAACGTCATGGCGCTGAACATGGCGTTCGGCGAGGAGCTGGACGACGACGGCAAGGTGGTCGCCGAGTCGGCGAAGCCCAAGTCCGCGAAGAAGATCGTCGCGACCTGCCCGCACTGCCTCAACACGATCGGCAACGAGTACCCGCAGCTCGGCGGCGACTACGAGGTCATCCACCACACGCAGCTGCTCCAACACCTCGTGGACGAGGGCAAGTTGATCCCCGTGACCCCGGTCGAGGGCATCATCACCTACCACGACCCGTGCTACCTGGGCCGCCACAACAAGATCTACACGCCCCCGCGCGAGATCATCGCGAGCGTCCCGGGCCTGCGCAACGAGGAGATGCACCGCCACAAGGAACGCGGCTTCTGCTGCGGCGCGGGCGGCGCCCGGATGTGGATGGAAGAGCGCATCGGCAAGCGCATCAACAACGAGCGCGTCGACGAGGCCCTCTCCCTGAACCCGGACATCGTGTCGACGGCCTGCCCCTTCTGCCTCGTCATGCTGACCGACTCGGTCAACGGCAAGAAGAACGACGGCAAGGCGAAGGAGTCGATCCAGGTGGTCGACGTGGCCCAACTGCTCCTCGACTCGGTCAAGAAGCCGGCCGACGACGAGCCCCCCGCGGGCACCGCGGAACCGGAGAACGCCCCGGAGCCCCAGCCGGTCGAGTGACAACCGGCCGGTCCGCCACGACAAACGCCCCGCACCCTCACCGGAGGGCGCGGGGCGTTTGTCGTCCCGTAAGGCCGCCCCCAACTCCTCCCATGGTGTAGCGCACTACACCACGCATTCGGGAGAACGGTCCCTCGTGACGGCGAGCGCGCGACGGAATCGTAGAGGCCAGAGATCAAGCCCCGAAGATCCCGCCTCCTCCCTCTCCTCCCGCGAAGGAAATCCCGTGAAATCGCTGCTCGCCACCGTGAAGTCGTTCCTCGCCGACCTGCTGCTGTGGTCGTTCTTCGTCGGCGGCCTCGCCGCGAGCACGGCCTCCGGCGCCGTGCTCGACGGCGCGGCGAAGACCGCGGCCACCTTCGCCGGTATCGCCGTCTCGGTGCTGACGGGCTCGCGCATCGCGAAGAAGCCGAAGATCAAGGCGTTTCTGTCGAGGACGTCGACCCTGTGGTTCCTGTTCCTGTTCAACGGCGGTGTGGCCGTGGCCGGTTACTTCGTCATGGACGGCGCCAAGGGCATCGCGACGGCGGCCGGCATGGGCCTGGTCTCCCTGGGCGCGGCAGGCGGCCTGATCTCCAGCCTCCGCAAGGGCCCGGCCAAGACGTCACCCGGAACCCAGGCGGACGAGCCCTGGGCCTGAGGCCCCGATCCAAAGCCCCCACCGACCCCGCCCCGCCCCTGCCCCTGCCCCTGCCTCGCCCTCGCCCTCGCCCTCGCCCTCGCCCTCGCCCTCGCCCTCGCCCTCGAAAGGCCTCCCATGACCGCGCACAGCCCGCGTGCACGCCGTACGGCCACCATGGCCACGCTCTTGGCCGCCACCGCGCTCACCACCGGACTCCTCACGGCCTGCGACCCCACGGACACCTCCAACTCGCTTGACTGCCTGGGGAACTGGAACACGATCTCCGACAGCCTCAGGGCGATCCACGAAGCCGGCGTGGACGCGGCGAAGGACCCGAGCCGCACCGACGAATCCATCACGACGATCGACAAGAACCTCGACAGGATCGACGCGAACTCGGAGGACGACAAGGTCAACAAGGCGGTCGGCGACCTGGACAAGGCGGTCTCCGACTACAACAAGGCGATCCTGAACGGCGATACGAACCCGGATTCCAGCAGGATCGACGCGGCGGCGAACGAGCTCAAGGACGTCTGTACGTCATGACGACAGTGGCCGTCGGGCCACTTCGCCACACACGCAGACACCGCCCCACCCCTGACAACGACCTCAGAGATTTACCGAGTTCACGCACAACCCTTACGCCCCACCAAGGGTCTCCTGATCGCCAACCACCCGTGAAGCCAAGGACAACCCCCGGCAAACACGGACGGTACGCACCCCAGCGCCACCCCCATTGACACCTCATCAACACTTCATCGACGCGGATGCCCGCCACGCATCCCCGCATGCCGCAGGAGACCCCGCATGCAGCAGTACCTGCGTCGCCCTCGCGACGGCCGCCGCGGCCGCGCTGACGGGCGGTCTGCTCACCCTCTCGGTGACGACGGCGACCGCCGCCGACTCCTTCAAGGTCGCGAAGGCCGACTTCAACGGCGACGGCATCGGTGACGTCCTCGTCTCCGCGCCGGGCGCCTACGTCACCGGCCAGGCCGACGCCGGCCAGGTCGTGGCCCTGTACGGCACGGCAACCGGAGTGTCGTCCACGAAGCGCTCGACGCTCAGCCAGAACTCCGGCAACGTGCCCGGTACCGCCGAGAAGGGCGACTACTTCGGCCTCGCCACGGCATACGCCGACTTCAACGGCGACGGCTACGACGACCTCGCCGTGGGCTCGCCGTACGAGAAGGTCGGCACCGACACCGACGGCGGCGCGCTCGCGATCCTGTGGGGCTCGAAGAACGGCCTCACCGGCAAGAGCAGCGACGTACCGGACCCGGCCGTGTCCGGGCACGACAACTGGGGCCAGACCCTGGCCGCCGGCGACTTCGACGGCGACGGCAAGGCGGACCTGGCGGTGGGCAGTTCGGCCGCCACCGTCTACGTCTACAAGGGCGGCTTCAGCAGCTCCACCGGCATGCCCGGCGGCCGCTACACGATCAAGCCCCCGATCCACTCCGGCTCGACCGGTTTCCCGTACGGCCCGCACCACCTCACCGCCGGTGACATCAACGGCGACGGCCGCACCGACCTGGTGGTCGACGGCTACGAGACCCAGACCAGCAACGGCTGGAACACCAACTACCTCGTGCCCGGCACCGCGAGCGGTCTGAGCGTCGCGGGCGTGAAGACCCTCAAGCCCGGCATCGTCACCGGCATCGGCGACATCAACGGCGACGGGTACGGCGACATCGTCACCGGCGCCGGCTGGGACGCCACGACGAGCGACGGTACGACCGTGCCGGACTCGGCGAACGGCGGCAAGGTGAACATCACCTACGGTTCCGCGTCCGGCCCCGCCGCGACCACCGGCATCACCCAGGACTCCGGGAACATACCCGGCAGTTCGGAGAAGGGCGACTCCTTCGGCTGGGACCTGGACCTGGGTGACGTCAACGGCGACGGCTACCAGGACGTCGTGGTCTCCGCCCCGGACGAGGACCTCGGCGCCGCCACCAACGCCGGCATGGTCACGGTCATCTACGGCTCCGCGAGCGGCGCGAACACCACGACGGGCGTCCAGTCCTTCGCCCAGAGCACGGCCGGCGTCCCCGGCGCCGACGAGAAGAGCGACCTCTTCGGCGCCGACGTCAAGCTCGACGACGTCAACGGCGACGGCAGGGCGGACCTGATCGTGGGCTCGTACGAGAACGGCGGCGACGGCGCGGTGACCTACCTGCCCTCCAACGGCACGAAGATCGTCACGACCGGCTCCCGTGCCATCTCGGCGGGCGCGGCGGGCGTCTCGACGACGGGCACACCGCAGTTCGGCGCCCTGTTCGCCGACTAGCCCCGGCTCGCCTTCTCCGCCGGGCCCGTGGCCGTACGCCACGGGCCCGGCGGCCGTACGCCCCCTCCCCCTACGTCCCTTAGGGGATGTCACAGCTCGGCAGCAAAGCCCCGCCCGAAACCCCCGGCCCGGCCCCTGACTCTGCGGAACCAGGTACGTTCGATGACGTGGCTGGATTCAGGATCGGACGCGGCGGCCGGGACGGCCGGGCCCCGCAAGCGCGCCCTCAACAACCTCCGTACGGGCAGCAGGCTCCCCCGGCACCGCAGGGAGCGCCGCAGAGACAGCCGTACGGCTACCCCTCTGCGCCGCAGCCGTACCCGCAGCAGCAACCGCAGTACGGAAGCCCCGCGGGCGGCGGCCGGCAGTGGTCCCAGGCGAACGGCGGCAACGGCGCCTACGGCGACGAGCCGGAGTACTTCGGCGACGGCGGCGGCTACGGCCACGGCGGTCACCCGACCACCCCCGACCCGTACGCGGCGAACAACCCGGGCAGCACCCAGGCGTTCTCCGTAGGTGAGGACCCGTACACCCAGGGCGGTACGTACCGCGCGGGCTCGGCCCAGGCCCCCACCGGCCCGGTCGGCCCCCGTCTGCACTGGAAGGACCTGCTGCGGGGCATCGTCCTCGCACCCCAGCAGACGTTCCTCCAGATGCGGGACTACACGATGTGGGCCCCCGCCCTGATCGTGACGTTCCTCTACGGCTTGCTCGCGGTCTTCGGCTTCGACGGCGCCCGCGCGGACGCCATAAACGCCACGCTGGCGAACGCGGTCCCGATCGTCCTGATCACGGCCGTGGCGATGGTGCTGTCGTCCTTCGTCCTGGGCGTGGTCACCCACACCCTGGCCCGCCAGCTGGGCGGCGACGGAGCCTGGCAGCCCACGGTCGGCCTGTCCATGCTGATCATGTCGCTCACGGACGCCCCCCGCCTGGTCTTCGCCATGTTCTTCGGGGGCGACGCCACCTTCGTCCAGGCCCTCGGCTGGGCCACCTGGGTAGCGGCCGGCGCCCTCCTCACCATGATGGTCAGCCGCTCCCACGACCTCCCCTGGCCCAAGGCCCTGGGCGCCTCCGCGATCCAGCTGATCGCCCTGCTGTCGATCGTGAAGCTGGGCACGTTCTAGAGGTTTCTCCGTTACGACGACGAAGGGCTCCCGGTGCACGCCGGGAGCCCTTCGTCGTCGTAGCGAAAAGGCCCGCGGCCGGCGGCATGTCGGGTGCATGATGATCCCGTGATGTCTTGGCTGAGCACCCGCAGCACTTGGTTGGTCGTACTGATCTTGTGGGTGACCACCCTGACAGCCGCCCTGATCGGAATCGCGTGTGAACGAACCTTCCTTGAACACCCCCCTCTGAGGCCCTTCGCCTCCAACCTCCCCATGACAGTGGGCGGCACCTTCTTCATCGCCGCCGTCACCGGCGGGAGACTGCGTCGTAAACGACGCCGGCAGGAACGATGAGGCGGAGCCGGTTGCCGTACAGCAGCGAAAGTACGGCGACCGCCGGGCCCGGAGGTGTGAGGGGACTCAGCTCTGCGTACTGCCGTCGATGAGCTCGCGGATGACGTCCGCGTGGCCGTTGTGCTGGGCGTACTCCCTGATCACGTGCAGCATGATGCACCGCACGTCCAGGTCCCCGAATCGGTGGTGCGTGCACACATCGTCCAGGGAAACCCCGGCGAAGATCTCGCGGCTGCGCTCGCAGGCGGCCAGATAGCGCCCGACGTCCTCGGACAGCGTCGCGCCGCCGTCCAGCAGGAAGTCACCGTCCCTGCGCTCCGGCCAACCGAAAGGCGCGGGTTCCTCACTCCGCCCGATGACGTCGACAAACCAGACGAACTCGACCTTGGTGAGATGCCGCACCAATCCGTGCAGGGTGGTGAGGGACGGAACGACACGCCGGGCAGCCTGTTCCCCGGTCAACCCGTCGAGCTTCCTCAGCAGTTCGGCGCGATGGTAGTCGAGCCACCCCGCCAATGCCTCACGTTCAGGCGCGATGGTGGGCAGGTCGACGGACTTCAGCGGCGAGGCGAAGGCCTGCGGCCCAGAGGCGTCATTCATGGGCGCATTCTCGCAGCCGAGGTCAACGCCCGATCCCGACGGGGACTTCCGCGGTAGACATCCTGCGGTAGACATCCTGCGGTACAGCACGAGAGCCCCCTCGATGATCTGTGGAGAGGGCTCTTCCTTCGGTCGACGGGGTACCCGCAGTTCAGACCGCTTCCTTGTTCGGCTTCGCCGCTTCCCCCGACCTGTGCACTGGAGGCAGAACACTCCACGGGAAGTTGATCCAGTCGTCGGTGCGCTTCCACACGTACTCGCACTTCACCAGCGACTGCGACTTCTCGTAGACGACCGCGCTGCGGACCTCGGCGACGGTGTCCCGGCAGAAGTCGCGGACCAGCTTGAGCGTCTTGCCGGTGTCGGCGACGTCGTCGGTGATCAGGACCTTCTTGGAGGAGAAGTCGATGGCGTTGGGGACGGGCGCGAGCATCACCGGCATGTCGAGAGTGGTGCCGACGCCGGTGTAGAACTCCACGTTGATCAGGTGGATGTTCTTGCAGTCGAGGGCGTAGGCGAGGCCACCGGCGACGAAGACCCCGCCGCGGGCGATGCTGAGGATGATGTCGGGCTCGTAGCCGTCGTCGGCGATGGTCTGCGCGAGTTCGCGGACGGCGACGCCGAAACGTTCGTAGGTCAGGTTCTCCCGTACGTCCGTGGCCGTGTCTCCCATGCTCACACCTGCGTCCGGTGGAAGTTGAGGAAGGAGCGGGAGGCGGTGGGGCCGCGCTGGCCCTGGTAGCGGGAGCCGTAGCGCTCGCTGCCGTAGGGGAACTCGGCGGGCGAGGTGAGCCGGAACAGGCACAGCTGGCCGATCTTCATGCCGGGCCAGAGCTTGATGGGGAGCGTCGCGAGGTTAGACAGCTCCAGCGTCACGTGGCCGGAGAAGCCGGGGTCGATGAAGCCGGCGGTGGAGTGCGTGACGAGCCCGAGACGGCCGAGGGAGGACTTGCCTTCGAGACGGGACGCCAGGTCGTCGGGGAGCGATACGACCTCGTAGGTCGAGGCGAGCACGAACTCGCCGGGGTGGAGGATGAACGGCTCGTCGCCCTCCGGTTCCACCAGCCGCGTCAGGTCCGCCTGCTCGATGGAGGGGTCGATGTGGGGGTAGCGGTGGTTCTCGAACACCCGGAAGTAGCGGTCGAGGCGCACGTCGACACTCGACGGCTGCACCATGGATTCGTCGTAGGGATCGATCCGGACCCGCCCGGCGTCGATCTCGGCCCGGATGTCCTTGTCTGAGAGAAGCACGCACCGAGGATACGCAAGACGCGCGGACCGGCCACCATCGGACGGACCCGCGCGCCAGCGACTGCCTACCGTGTTACCGCTACTGCTTCTCCAAGGTCACCGGCACCGCGCTGCGGAGCCGGGCACACCGTGGACACCGGACGAGCCGTCCGGGGCCGAGCCGCTCGGCCTGCTGCATCGGGAACGAAGCGGTGCTGAACACGTGCCCATCGGCACAACGGACGACGGTGCGCTCCATCAAGTCCATGAGTCCCTTCCCCAAGAGCCGCGTCCGACTGCTGCTCGCCGGACGCCAAATGCCACATTACGGGATGAAAGGAACGACTCTCCAGGCGGCACTCCGTCCCACCCGGACCCTCTTCCACGCCTCCACCGTACGCCCCAACTCCGGTCCCCCGCAGCCGCGTCCGCCCTCCGAAACACGACCGTCACCCCAGGGCTTCAACGCCGCGAGCCGGGCATGAGGTAGAGTGAGCGGGCATTCGACACCGGCTCAACCGGCGTCTTACGCGGGTGTAGTTTAGTGGTAGAACATCAGCTTCCCAAGCTGAGAGTGCGAGTTCGATTCTCGTCACCCGCTCCACCAGAAACCCCCAGGTCGACGACCCGGGGGTTCTTTGTTGTCTAGACCAGTGGGCGGGCTGCGCACCATAACCGCACCACAAGGGCGTTTCTAGCTGCCGGTGGGCTCCTCCTTGTGGTGCGCGTTGCTGTCGTTGTGGTTCTTCGCACGTTCGGCGCGGACCATGTCGTCGAGTCCGGCGGCCAGGTCGCGTTGCCGTTCCTCGTCGGAGTGCTGATAGATCAGCGCGGCCTTCTCGGAGGACTGGCCGGCGCGCACCATCGTGTCCTTGAGGGTGGCGCCCGAGCGCGTCGCGAGCGTGTGTCCGGTGTGGCGAAGGTCGTAGAAGCGGAAGCCATCAGGGAGGCCGACGACCGTGCGGGCCCGACGCCACTTCCGGCCGAAGGAAGTGCGGCGGAAGGGAGCTCCCTTCTCACCGACGAAGAGCAACCCGTCCGGCCCCTTCTCCGCGAACCACGCGAGGTGTTGCCTCACGTCCTTGTGGAGGAAGGCCGGGAGAACGACAGCACGGACACCGGCGTCGGACTTGGTCTCGCCGGGAGCGCGCTTGCCGTTGGTGCGTTCTGGCTCGGCGACGCGGACGCGGATCACCAGGTTGTCCGGGTCGACGTCCCGGCGGCGGAGGCCGGCCAGTTCCTCGGGGCGCATCGGGCCGTAGGCGCCGAGGTAGACCATGAGGCGCCAGCGGATACCGATCGCGTCGGCGAGGGCGTCGACCTGGGCGACGGTGGCGATGCGGCGTTCGGCGGCGGACTCCTTGCCCGCGCCCTTGATCCGGCACGGGTTGCGGCTGATCAGGTCGTCATCCACGGCCGTCTCAAGAATGCCCTTGAGGAGGCGGTACGCCTTGGCGACGGTCGTCTTGGCTTGGGTGGTGCGGAGACGCTCGGCACGCCATTCACGGACACGGGGCGCGGTGATCTCGTCCAGGTCGAGCGTGCCGAAGGTCGGGAGGATGTAGAGCCGGAGGAGGTGCTTGTACAGGTCGTAGGTGCGCACCGCCAGCTCTCGCTCTTCGACCCATTTCTCGGCGTAGACGCGGAAGTTGACCGCTCCAGCGTCCGGGGCGCGCCAGTCTCCTCGGGTGAGATCTGCCTCTACCTGGGACAGCCAGACTTCCGCGTCCTTCTTGGTCTCGAAGGTCTCGTCCGCGCGGATGCGCTCGTTGTCGGGCCCGAGGTACGACGCGGTCCAGCGGCCGGAGCGGTATTGCCGCACGGCGCCGAAACGGCGTCTCCTTCCTTTCTTGTTGGCCATCAGGCAGCCCTCCGGAGGCCGGTGCGACGGAGCCTGATCGGCTCGACAGTGCGGGATGCGACGAACTCCACGACCGCGCTCTCGGGGATGCGGACGTGCCGGCCGACCTTGACGTACCGGATGCGTCGCTCCTCGATCAGCCGCCGAGGAAAGCGGGCCGTGGTGCCGAGCAGCTCGGCGACCTGGTCGACGGACAGGTAGCGGTCGGTCACTTGGTCGGTTCTCCTTCCGTTCCGGGGGCGGGTTCGAGGGACTCGGACAACCAGGCTTCGGTGGAAGAGAGGCCGGTTCCGGCGAAGACCCAGTGCGCGAGTACGTACGTGGTGTTGGTGGTGGGGGCGTTGGCGGGTGTGGCTTGGGCGCGGCGCCATTCGGCGCGGGCGTCGCGGAGGGCGCCGAGGGTGGTGGAGTAGCGGCGGGATTTGGTGGAGAAGTGGCCGCGGAAGCCGAGCATGTGGGCCCAGGCGCGCAGGCGGAGGTGTTCGAGGCTCTTGCGTGCGCCGAGGGTCCATGCGGTGCGGATGAGGCGGCGGGCGTGGTCGCTGATGTCGAGGTGGGCGAGTTCGGCGGCGAACTTGAGCGGGCGGTCGAGAGCTCCCGTCGCGGTTTCGGCGCCCTTGGTGGCGTACTTGGCGATGTAGGCGGCGACGGCTCGTTCGGTGAGTTCCTGGCCGTCGTTGAAGTCGGCGGATCGGATGGTGCGGACGTCGAGTTGGCGGCCGAAGGTGAAGGTGTGGGTACGGCCGTCGATAGTTGGGCCGTCGACGTGGACCTTGGCGGTCGCGATGCGGATGGCGTCGGAGAGCAGCTCGGCGGTGGCCCAGGGAGGGGGCGGGGTGTCGCCGCCGGTGGGACCGTCGATGCGGATGACGGCGTGGAAGTGGACGGCTCCGCGCTTCTGGTACTCGGCGACCTTGGCGAAGGACACACGCGCGTGGTCGCGGAAACGGCGTTGGGAGAGGCCTGCGCGCTTGGCGACCTCGCGGCGCAGGTAGGTGGAGAAACGGCGCCAGAGGGGACCGGCGTGGGCGTTCCAGAGGACGGCGGCTTCGTAGTCGTAGGTGTCCGGGTTGAGTGGGGTGCCGAGGGTGTCGTCGTCCTGGTCGTGGTGGAGGCCGCAGCGGCAAGGGCGGCCGTCGGTGCGGCGGTTGTGGACCGGGCCGAAGCCGGGGGCGGTGAAAGTGGCGAAGACGCGGGGGTGGGTGGCGACGTGTTCGGGGGTGCCCTTGCCGCCGCGCAGGCCGGAGGTGATCAGGTGGAAGGTGTCGCGGCGGTAGACCTCGGAGCAGGCCGCGCAGCGGGTGGTACGGCGGTTGTTGCAGCGGACGAGGAGTTGGCCGGCCGGGAGGGTCGAGGAGTCGAGGCGGTGGAGGATGCCGCCGATCTCGCCGGTTGTGGTGTCGAGGTCGTATTCGGTGCGGTGGCCGTCGAGGCGGATGGGGTTGGTGCAGCCGCCGAGGCCGGAGAGTTGGCGGAGGATACCCGGGAGGGTGCCTTGCGCGGCCAGGTTCGCTAGTTCGGGGAGTGGGGCCGGGGTGGGGCGGGTGAAGATGGCTTGCTCCTTCTGGCTGGCTCGGTCAGGAGAGACGGGC